>QHWQ01000247.1 GCA_003222635.1 Acidobacteriota bacterium
CGCGGGCGTCGGCCTGCTCTCGACGGTCTTCACGCTGGGCATGGCGGTGGCGGGACTGCCGGCCGGGTATCTGCTCGCGCGCCTCTCGCGGAAGGCGGTCCTTCAGACAGGCATCGCGCTCTTTTCAGCGGGCACCGTGCTGACGGTCACGTCGCGCGGATTCGCAGACATGCTCGCGTATCGAACGGTGACGGGTATCGGCGAAGCGATGCAGCTGACGGTGCTCGTCGCCATCGCGGCTCACTACTTCGCGCGCTATCGTGGCGCGGCGATCGGTGCCGTGAACTTCTCGTTTGCGCTCGGCGCGATTGTCGGGCCGCTTCTCGGCGGCGTGCTGCTGGGCACGTACGGCAGGTGGCAGGTGCCGATGGCCGTCTTCGGCGTGCTCGGCTTCGCCGCGATGCTGATGATTGGTCTCGGCGTCAATGCCTCCTTCACCGACGGCGGCATCGCAACGGAGATCGAAGCGGATGACGGAGGCGCCGGGACGCTTCGCAACCGGAACACGATCCTGTTGACCGCGATGAGCCTGCTGAGTGGCCTCGTCATCTACGGCTATCTGGGGTTGTATCCCACCTATCTGCGGGAGAGTCTCGGCTATGCGCCAGCGACCGCGGGATCGGTGATGGGCATCTACGGCCTCGGCGCGCTGATGTCGATTGCCGGCGGATGGATCGGCGACCGCGGCTCACCGCGTCTCGTGCTGAGCGCGACGTTCATCGCGGCCGCGGTTCTGGGTTATCTGCTTTTCAACGGCTCCGCGTCCTATGGCTGGCAGGCAGCGCTCTCATTCGCCTGGGGCGTGATCGTCAGCGGTGTGATGTATGTGAATCTCGCCGGCTATCACGTCAAAGCTGTCCGTCGGGATCTCGCCGGGCGCGCGTCGGGCGTGTTCGTCACGAGCCTCTACCTGTCGGCCGCGGGCGCGGGGTACGTGATGGGTTGGCTCGCGAACCGCGCGGGATGGGGCGACGCGGGCGCGATTCAGATCTCGCTCTCCTCGCTCGCCGCCGCCGTTCTCGCGCTCGCGCTGCGACCCGAGCGGATGTCCGGCTCGCGAAGGTAGGCACATTGCGGAAGACGATCTCGAGTAGCCCTCAGAACATGTACTTCAGGCCCAGCTGAATCTGTCGAGCGGTCGTGACCGTCGACGTGATGCGTCCCCACGTCGGCGCCACGATCGGGTTGCCCTGCACGTCAACGCCCGTGAACGCGATGCGGCCGGAGGGCACCGCGAAGTTCGGACGGTTGAAGACGTTGAACCCTTCGATGCGCACCTGCACCGAACGCGCGGCTCCGACCCCGAACGACTTCACCAGCGCGAGGTCGGCGTTGATCAGCCCTGGCCCGGTGAGGCTGTTGCGAACGAGGTTGCCGCGCGTGTTCACCGCGGGCAGCTCGAAGCAGTTGATGTCCCAGTAGCGATCGGCGCCGCCGAGAATCGGGTTGCACCCGGCCTTCAGATTCGGCCGCTCGTTCATCGAGAAGCTCGTCGTGTTCAGGTTGCCGGAGCGGTTGAAGCCGAGCCGCACGGTGAACGGCGTGCCCGAGAGCAGCGTCGTCATGTTATTCAGCTGCCAGCCTTTGAGCAGCGCCGCGCGCGCACCGCTCACCGCACCTGACGGGATATCCCACGTCCAGTCGAACGTCAGGTTGTGCTTCACGTTGAACGCCGACGGCCCGCGATCGAACTCGCGATCGTACCAATCGAGCACGTACTGCACGTTGTTGTCGAAATCCTGCGAGTTGATCCCGCTCGAGTCGTCCACCGATCGCCCGAGCGTGTACGACACCTGCGCGCGCAGGCCGTGCGAGTACCGCTTGTTGGCGGCGAGCTGCAGCGAGTTGTAGAACGACTGGCCGTCGGTGACGCGCTGCCAGACGCCCGCGAAGTTCGGGTTACGGCGGCCCAAAGCGGGTTGATACGTCTTGACGCCGTTGACCATCACTTCCGGCGCGAGATTGGCGTCGCCAATGCGCAACAGGTTGCGCCCGCGCGAGCCGACGTAGCCGATCATCACGTCCCAGTCGCCCGGCAGCGTCTGCTGCACGCTGACGTTGAACTGCCTGATGTACGGCGTATCGAGGTCGTAGTTCACCGTCTGCAGCTGCGCGCGGATCGGCGCATCCGCGTTGAAGTTGGCGACGACGTTCGGGAACGGCGGGTTGGTGAGTGACGTGCGCGTGGTGAACGGCGGATTGAGGCTGCCGGAGAAGAAATAGTACTTCGGCAGGATCTCGTCGTAGAAGAGGCCGAAGCCGGCGCGCACGGCGGTCTGTCCCTTCTCGAACGGATCCCAGACGATGCCAAGCCGCGGCGCGACGTTTCTGAGCGACGGGTTCGTGTGCCACGGCGCGCCGATCGTCAGCGCGTTGTCCGTGACCTTCCGCAGATTGGAGATCTTGCCGTTCGCCTCCGTCGGCGTCGTGACGAACTCGTACCGCACGCCGAGGTTCATCGTCAGGTTCGGCCGCCAGCGGATGTCGTTCTGCGCGAAGAAGCCCCAGAACTGCTGGCGATAGTTGCGGATGGGATCGATCTTGCCCGGGACGGCGAAGTCGACGGTCGCGGCGATCCCCTGCAGGAAGTTCGACAGATTGCTGAAGGTGACGATGCCGCCGCGCTGGCTCGTCGTGTCCTGATTGAACTGCAGGTACTGCCCCTGGTAGCCGAACTTGAGGTCGTGCCGGCCTCGCGTCCAGAAGAGCGTCTGGTCCCACTGGAAGTTGTTGAGGCGATCGTTGCGGGGGAGCCGGTAATCGCCCGCCATCTCCGTGACCAGCCCCTGAATCGTCAGGTAGCCGAACCTCTCGCCGGGGATCCACGCCATGTCGGCGGGGATGTCGATCGTGCGCACGTTGTCGGCGAGCGACACCGATCGGTTGATCCCGCCCTTGACCGTGCCGAGCAGGTTCGACGAGAAGACGTGCTGATGTTCAACGGTCACGTATTGATTGCGCGAGCTCTCCTTGGTGAACGTGATCGGTGGCTTCACCGTCGGCTGGCGATCGACCTTGCCGTTGGAGATCGTGTAGCGGCCGAACAGCGTATCGCCGGAGGCGAAGTGATGATCGATGCGCATCTGCGCGAAGTGCTCGTCGGTCGGCTGCGTCAGCGTGAACTGATACTCGGCCGCGCCGCCGCCAAGCGATCGGCCGTTGGCGTGCGGGAACAGCACGTCGAGATATCGCGGGATCGCCGGATGCAGCTGGATGGGTCCCGCCGGCAAGAGGCCGCGCCGCGCGTTGTCGTCGGGAACGGCGGTCAGGCCGGTGACGCCGAGATGCTCGATGA
This sequence comes from Acidobacteriota bacterium, assembly GCA_003222635.1. GTDB lineage: Bacteria > Acidobacteriota > Vicinamibacteria > Vicinamibacterales > UBA2999 > Gp6-AA40. The sequence goes on from QHWQ01000247.1 coordinate 3,296, forward strand.
GACCTTCGTATGCGCCGAAAAAGAACGTCCGGTCGCGCTGCAGCGGACCGCCAAGCACGCCGCCGAACTGGTTGCGCGTGAACGGCGGAATCGGCTTGTCCTTCGGATCGAAATAGTTCTTCGCGTCCAGCGCGGAGTCGCGCCTGAATTCGAACAGCGACCCGTGCATCGTGTTCGCGCCGGATCGCGTGACCGCGTTGATGATGCCGCCCGCCGACTTGCCGAATTCGGCGGAGTAGGCGTTGGTCAGCACCTGGAACTCGAGGACGGCGTCGACGCCCAGCAGCACGCCGGCCACCGAGCCCGGCGTTTTGTTGTAGACGTTGTTGATGTCGGTGCCGTCGAGCAGGAAGCTGTTCTGCTCCGGCCTCGCACCGTTGATCGAAATCTTCGGCGCGCGTCCGCCAACGACGTCGTTGCCCGCGGCGAGCGCGGAAGTGACGCCCGGCTGCAGCAGCGCGAGCTGCTGGAACGACCGGCCGTTGAGCGGCAGATCGCGAATCTGCCTGTCGTCGACGAGCCCGCTGACCGACGCGTTGGCGAGGTTGATGCGCGGGGCTTCCGCCGTGACGCTGACTTCGGCCTCGACGGCGCCGAGCTCCAGCGTCAGCTCGAGATCGATCGTCTGGCCGACGGCCAGCTGGATGCCACGCCTGGCGATCGGCCGGAATCCGCTCGCGGTGACGTGCACCTCGTAATCGCCCGGAGGCAGAATGGGCACGCGATAGCGGCCGCCGTCATCGGTGGTCAGCTCCCGCATCGCACCCGTCTCGACGTTCAGCACGAGGACCTGCGCGTGTGGAACCGCCGCGCCGCTCGGATCCTTGATGAATCCCTGCAAGCTGCCGCCAACCGTCTGGGCGGCGAGAGGACGTGCGTACACGAGCGAAGCACCGACGAGCAACAGCGTCGCGACTCGCCTGAACGCCATAGGGACCTCCGAGTTATGTTTGATTTCGAAGGAACTGACGAAGCAACGTGCTGACCTGGTCCGGTTGCTCCTGCTGCACCCAGTGCCCGGCGCCGTCGACGAGATGGAAGCCCACCATGTGCGAGCAGGCGGTGCTTTGCATCTTCTCCACCGCACCAGGTGTTTGATAGACGCCCCAGTCGCTCTTGCCGCCGATGAACATCGAGGGGACATCGATGGCGCGGCCCGAGAACGTCCGCAGCTCGGCGAGGGTCTTCGGATCGGAGCCGCGGCGCACGCGATAGCCCTGCAGCGCGCCGGTGAACTGCGTGCGGGCGTATTCAAAGGTGTAGACATCAATCTCGGCGTCCGTGAGCCACTGGCACGCGGCGATCTCCGCGGGCGAGGGCATGAACGGCGCCACGGTCTCCGCCATCCCCTTGTCGCGCTCCATCACGTAGTACGTCGGGATCTGCGCCATCTCCGCGGCCGTGCGCGCCTTCAACGGATGCGGCTTGTTGCCTTTCCAGTCCGCGCTCTTGTAGTGGTAGTACGCGCGGAAGAACGCGTGCAGGCCCTGCGGAGCGTGCAGCATGTTGTCGTTGGCGCCGCGCGTGCGCTGATAGTTCTGGTAGTACTTCCGCGGCGGATGGAGCGTGCCCAGCTCCGCGTCGAGCTCGTCATCGGTCGGCGCCGGACGCGGCGCCGCGTCACCGTTCGCCGTATTGAAGGGGATCGCGGGCGGCCCTTCGAACGGCGAGCTCATAATCGTGACCGAGCGGAAGACGTCTGGACGAATCAGCGCGGCCCACGACGCAACCGGCGCGCCCGCGTCGTGTCCCACCACCATCGCCACGGAGCGGTAGCCGAGCGCGTACACGAGCCCCATCGCGTCGCGCACCATGTTGAGGATGCGGAAGGGATCGGGATCGGCGTCGTAGGCACCATCCCAGCCGGTGGTGCGGCCGTAGCCGCGTTGATCGGGAGCGATCACGTGATAGCCGGCCGACGCGAGCGGCAGCATCACCTTGCGCCAGCTGTAGGCAAGCTCCGGAAACCCGTGCAGCAGGAGCACGAGCGGACGCCCTTGTGTCTCGAACCCCGCTTCGAGCACGTGCACGGTGAGGCCGTTGACGTTGGCGATCCGGCGTGACCGGATGCCTGCAGGAAGCGTGGAATTTCCGTAGGGGGGAAGCGTCTCGACGTCGGTACGTTGTGCGAACGCCATCCCGCCCACCGCCGCGGATGCCGTCGCGAGGAAATCGCGCCGCGAAAGCATGCGCGTATGGTAACTCACTTGTGTTGCGCCCGGCCGGTATAGGTGGGAGAATCCGCGGCATCAGCGAGGCGGAATGAACAGAATCGCCGCAGTCGTTCTCTTCAGCGCGATTGCGCTGACGTTTGTCCCTCGGACCTACGCGCACCACAGCGCCGCCGCCTTCGACACCCAGAAAGAGGTGAGGGCGACCGGCACGGTCACGGAGTTCGCCTTCAGGAACCCGCACGTCTATCTCGTCCTGCAGGTGAAAAAACCTGATGGATCGACCGGCCGCCTCGAAGTCGAAGCGGGCGCGGCATCCGTGCTCAATCCGCTCGGCTTCACCAAGACCTCGCTCGCCGTCGGCGATATGGTGACCGTCGTCGGCAACCCCGCGCGCGCCAAACCCGATGCATTGATGCTGGGCAAGGACCTTTATAAACAGGATGGCGCGTACTACCCGCTCTTCATCGCCTCGCGCAGCGTGTATGCGGCGAACACGGCGGCGGCGACCAGCATCGCAGGCACGTGGTTTCCGCCCTTCAGCGAGTTCAATGCCTTCGGCGCCGCGGTGAGGAGCTGGCCGGTCACCGATGCGGGCAAGGCGGCGATGGCCAGCTTCGATCCGAAGGCGACCGCGCAGAAAGACTGCATCCCCGTCGGCGAGCCGAACCTGATGTTCTATCCCGTCGCCGACACGATCACCGTGCAACGCGATCAGCAACGGGTCGTGATGAACATCGACTGGATGGACTCGCAGCGCGTCATCTATCTCGACGGCCGGAAGCATCCGCCGGCGAGCCAGACGTTCCTGCACGGCCACTCCGTCGGCCACTGGGAAGGCGACACGCTCGTCGTCGAGACGACCAACTTCAAGGATCATCCGCTCGGTCTGTCGACATCAGGACTCCCGGGCAGCACGAAGAAGCGTGTCGTCGAACGGTTCCGCCTCGCCGAAGGCGGAAAAGCGCTGGCGTATTCAGGCGTGGTCGAAGATCCTGTCTATCTCACTCGACCCGTCGAATGGTCGGGGCAGTGGCAATACAGACCGAACATGCCGCACTCGAACGAGAAGTGCGACCTGACGGTCGCGCACAAGTACCTGGGCGACTTCAAATAACTCGGTAGCGTCCGGCTTTAGCCGGACCCGAAAGGACACTGCGATGCGTGCTTGCATGCTGTTTGTTACCGGATTGCTGGTGGGTGTCATGCTGACCTCGGTTGCGGCCCAGAGCTCGAAAAGCCCGAACAAGGGACTCGTCCAGCTGAATCACATCGGGATGAACGTCCCGAACCTCGACGAAGCGGTCGCGTTCTACACCAAGACCATGGGCTTCCCGGAAGCATTCCGCGTCAACGACGACAAGGGGCAGGCCCGTCTCGTCTACGTGCAGATCAGCAAGAACACGTTCTTCGAAATTCAGCCGCAACCTGGCCGGCCGGCGGCCATCAATCACGTCGGCATCCATGTCGAGAACATGAAAGCCGCGACCGAGATGTTCAAGGCGCGCGGCGTGAACATCGGCGAGATTCGAGCCAGTGACACGAAGGCGATCCTGAACAACATCACCGACCCGAACGGCATTCGCATCGAGCTCGCGGAGCTTCCGCCCGAGTCGATGCACCGGCAGGCGATGAATCGCTGGTAAGGCTGGTCAACCATGGCGAGAAAGACGAACAGACGTGAGTTCGTACAGGTCGTCGGACTGGCGGCGTCAGGGTTCATGGCGGCCGCCCAGTCGTCGGCCGCGCAGACGCGGCCGGCGCCGCGCACGATGGGCGCGCGCTTTCGCGCGTTGATGAACGCGCCGGACCCGTTGATCTGTCCCGGCGCCTACGATGTCCTGACGGCGCGTCTGATCCAGGTCCATGGGTTCACAGCGGCGTTTGTCGGCAGCAGCGCCATCAACCAGGAGCTGGTCGCGCTGCCGGACCAGGCGGTCGTCACGGTGTCCGAGATCGTCGCCTATGACGGTGTCATCGCCTCGAACGTGGATATCCCGATCCTCGCGGACGTGGACGACTTCGGCGCCACGCCGTTGAACGTGTACCGCTTCGCGAAGGAGGCCGAACGAGTCGGCATCGGCTGCGCGGCGTTCGATGACCGGATGCCGCTCAACCGCGCCACCGCGTATAACGTGCCGGGTGTCTTGTCGAAGGCCCGGATGATCGACAACATCCATGCGGCCGCTGACGGCCGCACGGACATGGTCCTCATCGCGCGGTGCCTCGCTCCGACGCCGAACAACTCCTACACGGAAATGCTGGACCGCGCTGCGGCCTATGCCGAAGCGGGTGCCGATGCCGTGTGGATTGGACTCCCGACCGCGCAGGACTACGTACGCGCGGCCGGCATGATCAAGAAGCCACTCATGGCGGTCGTCGGTGGCGCGAATTTTCCGGCGACGGCAGCCGCCATGAAGGCGGCTCGAGTCGCCGTCGGCCAGAGCGCGAGCATGGTCAACATCGCGTTGGGAGCCGTGGACAAGGCGCTGGTCGAATTGAAGACCACGGGCAAGATGACCGAAGCGCAGAAGGGGGCGCTCGGCCGGGAGACCTCGGAGAAGGTCGAGCAGGTCGACGAGCTCAACGCGCGGTCGAAGAAGTACAACCTTCCCAGTGCTTCGGCGCCCGAACGCTAGCAGCAGGGCGATGAATCGCGCGGCGCGTGGTACATCGCCTTGTCAGCTCGCCTTCCGCCTTCCACCCCGACGCCGCCGCGCTCGGTGGGGCATCGCCGAAATCACCGAGCGCAGCAGCTGATTCACCGAATCGGAGGACCCGAACACCTCGGCGACGTCGGGCTCCAGCACCACAGCAACGGCGTTCTCTTTCATCCGCGAGGCAAACCTGTTCGGCCGGCTTCGGCTGTAGTCGAACGTGTATTCCGCCATCTGCTCGCTTCTACGACCGCGCTTGCTCGGCTTTCTTGACGTTTTGCTCATGGCGCCCTCGTTCACCCCGGGTTGCGGGACGAGCACTGATGATCCGAACCTTCGGCGGCCGCTCGGTGAAAGCCACGAGTAGCAGACGCTGTCGTTCAGAATACCCCACGATGATCTCCCGAGGCTCTTCGGACGAGTGTTC
>QHWQ01000248.1 GCA_003222635.1 Acidobacteriota bacterium
TCCGGCCGCTCGTGCAGCGTCAGCAGCCCTTCGCGGCACAGCCATTCGTTCACGCAAAAGCCGCCATCGAGGCGCTGCGCTCCATGGTCCGACGCGACCAGCACGATGTCGTCGTCGGTGATGAACTCGAACAACGTCCCGATCTCGTCATCGAGGTACTTGTAGTAGTCGAGCACCACTGATTCGAAGGGGTTGCCCGCGACGTACTGCCGGTGCTGGCGATCGTGAAACTTCCAGAACCCGTGCTGAATGCGGTCGAGACCAATCTCGACGAACTGGAAGTAGTGCCAGTCGATCTCCTTCAGCAGATGCCGAATCACCGTGAAGTGCTTCTTCGTCATGTCGACGATCGCAGTCCTGAGCCACTGCTTGTCGTCGGTGCGGAAGCCGGTGACGTCGACTGGATAGTCGCCGACGAGATCGTGCAGCACGGTCTTCAGCCCTGCCGGGTGCGTGAACTCGCTGCGCGCGGGGTCCGGGGTCAGGAAACACCCGATGCTGACGCCGTTGACTTTCCTTGGCGGGTATGACGGCGGAACACCGACGATCACCGCCTGCTTTCCCGGCTGGTCGAGACAATCCCAGATGGCCGGCGCCGAGATCGATCGGGAGTTGACGACGCCCAGTCCGTCGTACGCGAAGCTGGTTCGATTGCGGAACCCGTAGACGCCCAGCGACCCGGGGTCCCGGCTGGTCGCCATGCACATCCATGCAGGCACCGTGATGGGCGGGATGACGCTCTCGAGCCGCCCGTAACACCCGCGATCCATCAAACGCCGCAGGTTTTCCAGACGACCGTTGCCGAAGACGAGCTCCGGCGCACCACAATCGAGACCGATGACGAGAATGCGCATGGCAGCGAGACCAGAAAGAAAAATTACCCGCGAGGGGAGTGTGCGGCGAGCGGCTTGTCCGCTTCCGCCGCCATGTGGGCGCTCAGACGCAGGCGAGCGAGCAGGGCGCTTCCGAAAAAGAGCGCGACGAGAAGCGAACGGCTGGAAATGATTCTGGCGCTCGTGACGCCCCGCCAGTCATTCCAGAACAGCTGCAGGCTGGTGGTCACGACCAGTGCCGCGGGCACTCCGCGAATCACGATGTCGCAAAATCCGGCGCGAGCCAGCATCGTCTCGAGCGTTGCGGGGGTGAAGTGGTAGAGATGCCGCGGCAGGTCGAGCGCCATCCAGTACGTCCTGAACAGAAATCGGGAGACCCCCGTGAAGTTCGGAAGCTCCAGCATCAGCCGGCCGCCTGGTTTGAGGATGCGGCGGATTTGCGTCAGGACCGCGGCCGGATCGGAGAGATGCTCGAGCACGTGCCACATCGCGACGAGATCGAAATGGTTGTCCGGAAACGCGAGGAGCTGCGTCTCTGCCGGGCCGGTCCGCACGTCGAGACCAAACGTCTCGCGTGCATGCTGCGCGAGTTCTGCCGACACCTCGACGCCATGGACCTCCCATCCGCGCTCACGCAGCGCGAGCAGGTAGGCCGCCCCGCCACTGCCGATCTCCAGGGCACGTCCTGCGGCTGCCGAGCGCGGGATGCGGCGCCGCGTGATCATGTCCGCGCCCACCTTCATCAGTCCGCGTGGCCGGTGGTGCACGTAGTCACGGACGAATGCGTTGTATTCGTTCGGGTAGTGAGCGCTCAGCTCTGCGGCGGTGGGGCGCGGGTTGAGATACGCAAGACGACATCGCCGACACCGCACGACCTGAAACGAGTCGCCGAGCTTCATCAAGCGGTCCCGTCCGAGAATGACCCGGCTTTGGTCGCGAGAGCCGCAGAGGTTGCAAGAAACCTGCTCCATCAGCACACTGTCCGATGAAGGAGTCAGAATGGCCGGAGGCAACCTTGCATAAGCCTCACCCCGTCATTGAAGGCACAACATGCAACATCCAGATATGTCGAAGAGAGTGGCGATCGTTGCCGCCACCCTCGTAATCGGCGCGTTCACAGCCGTACTCCCTGCCGCCGACAGTGGGGGCAATCGCATCACGACGCTGACCGAGGACGGCGGCCGCCTCGACTGGTCGCACCGACTCGATCTCATCGCATTCGATCGGAAGGATGGCGACTACTTCAATATCTACACGATGCGTCCGAACGGCTCGGACGTCCGATGCCTGACGTGTGATCGTCAGCGTGGCATGCCTGCGAGGAGCAAGGGGAACCCGGTATGGGACCCGTCAGGCGAATTCATCGTGTTTCAGGCTCAGAACGACTTCAAGGGGCTGGGGAAGATCACGGACTACTTCGCAAACCCTGGCGCCGGCGTCAATAACGATCTGTGGGCGATGGATCGTGCCGGACGACGATTCTGGCGTCTCACGGATTTGCCGCCTCGAACCGGCGGTGTCCTCCATCCGCAGTTCTCGCCTGACGGAAACCGGCTGTTGTGGGCCGAACGGGTTGACGCGAAGGGCGTGGCCGGGACATGGGCGTTGCGTGTGGCCGATTTCGTCGTCGGCGGCGATGGCCCCCGCATCGAGAGGCAACAAACCTTTCAGCCCGGACAGCAGCATCAGTTTTACGAGAGCCACGGCTTCAGCGCCGATGGCCGTGAACTGCTGTTCTCGGGGAATCTCGAACGGGGTGTTGCCCTCGGCGACATCTATCTGTACGACCCGAAGAATGGCGAGTTGAGGAACCTGACGCAATCGCCGGGCGACTGGGACGAGCACGCGCATTTTTCGCCCGACGGCCGGACGATCATCTGGATGTCGAGCAAGGACATTCCCGGCAAGGTTCGCGCGGAAAAACTCCATACTGACTACTGGATGATGAATGCCGACGGCTCGAACAAACGACGCCTCACGTACTTCAACACGCCAGGACATCCGGAATCGGTTGACGGCGGCCTCACCGCTGCCGATTTCGCGTGGAGCCCGGAAGGCGATCGCATTGCCGCCTACCTGATTACCGACGTTCGCAAGGGCGGCAAGATCGTGATGATCAATCTACGGTAGCGATGTTCACACGGGCGGCGGGTCGCGTCACTCGGCGCATCATCATGCCGAAATAGAGCCGCTCGAACCATCTGTCCGGCATCCATCGCTTGAGACCCACGGCCAGCTTGGCCTTGCGTCCGACCATGTACCGCAGCCGGGGGCGCTTCGCGACGAGCGCCCGGTGCACGAGTGCGGCGACATCCGCCGGCGTCGCCGTCGACGCTCGCACGAGCGCATCGGATCCCTTCTCCACCTCGGCAAACCAGTCGCGGTACACGCTCGTCGGGCTGAGCGCTCCTTTCGCCAGGCCGCGATTGGTCGTCCAGCGCTCGGTTCTGATGATGCCCGGTTCGACAAGGACCACTCGTACGCCGAGTGGACCGACTTCCTGGAAGAGCGACTCGCCGAAACCTTCCACCGCAAACTTCGTCGCGCAATACGCGCTCACGCCGAGCCCGCCGATCCGTCCCCCGACGGAGCTGATGAGGATGATGCGCCCGCGCCTGGCGCCTCGCATGTACGGAAGGGCCGCCCTCGTCACGGCCATCAATCCGAACACGTTGGCATCGAACACCTGCCGGATCTCCTCCTCGGCCAGATCCTCGAAATAGCCGCGCAGGCCGATGCCGGCGTTGTTGACTACACCGTAGATGCCACCACACTCGGCGACGATCGTCTGCACCGCGTGTTGAATGCTCGTCGTATCGGTCACGTCGAGTGGCAATACGGAAATCCCGACCTGCCGGGCGTCAGCGGCCTCACGAAGTCCGTCGGCGTGACGCAGATCCCGCACGGTCGCGTAGACGCGGAACCCATGTTCGGCCAGATACAGGGCCGTCTCTTTTCCGAGCCCCGTGGCGGCGCCGGTGACGAGGATGCTGTCGCGCATTGCGGGCTCCTTCATGCCGCTCGTTCAGCGGCCAACTGTCGAGACAGCGGGCGTCGGCTCCGAGATGCGGCCGCTGGCGTCCTCGGCGACGACGTAGTAAAGACTGTCACCCGAAGCGGGCGGCGACGTATCGAGGAAATAGAGATTCGACGTGGAACCGATCCAGTGGAACCCTCGTGTCGATGTCGTATTCTCGCGGACAGCCTGAACGAGGGCGCAAAAATCGGCCGGAATTATGCCCGCCTGACAGGGTATGTCGAGTGCGCCATTGCGGATGTCCTGCACCGTGATCGTCGACCCGTTCGGCAGCGGGATCGTCATCGTCGGCGGCAAAAGATCGACAAGGGACGTCGGGTCGGACCGAAACACGTGGTACCTGGATGCGGTACTCGGGCCGTTCCATGTCACGCCAACGAGTGGCGGGGTGCCGTTCTGGAATACCGCCTCCAGCCCGGTTGGCGGGTCTACGTTCGACGCGGCGCCGTGGCTGCAGTCGGGATGCGTGCACTGCGTCGCGAACAGCTCGGCATCGTGCAGCGTGATGACGCCGTCACGGTCGAGGTCGCGTGGATCCGATGGGCTCTCGGCCGGCTGGTTCTGCGATGACACGACAATGTAAATGTCGTCGTTGTCGATGACGCCGTCGCGGTTCAAATCGAGCACCGTCGAGTTCAGAAAGATCTGCAGCCCGAAGTAGGGATTGGTGGCTCCCACGAACAGGCCGAACGGCGTCGCCTCCAGGTTCCGGACGCTCGAGTTCAGCCGATCGCCGAGTCCCCTGCGGTCGATCACGCTCCAGTGGACGCCGTCATCGGTCTTGAAGAGATCGAAGCCGTATTGATAGTTGAATATCCCATCGAGCGGCGTCCCGATCAGGTCCTGGCTCCAATCCCACGTGCCGAGATACAAATCACCGTTGTAGGCGGCCATCGAATAGAAATGGCCGTTGAACATGCTGTTGAAGCCTTTGTTCAACCCGCTGAGCGGAACCTTGAAGCCCGACGAGGTCATACGTGCAGCGCCGACGATCAGATCCCACGTATCGTCCGGATGGATGCGAATCAGTTCCGTCGGTCGATCCGATCCGACGTAGAGGTCTCCATGAAATTCCTGCATGCTGATCGCGGTGCGCGCCCGCATGAGCTGAGAGCCATCGCCGACGACCACCGGCATGAACTGATAGCGTGACGGATCCGCGGCGTCGGGCGTCGCCGCGTCCGTCTTGTAGATGGCGTACCCGTTCGGAAAGCCGTCGTCGCCGACGGTTGCGTAGATCTGATCGCGGTAAGTGGCGATGGTGAAGATCGGCAGGTCGTCGGCCGACGGGCTGACTTGCCGCCACGCGTTGTCGCCGGCGGACGGGTTCGACGATTCAATGACCCGTCCCACGCCGCGCAGATCGCTGACGGTCGCAAACAGGCGATTGACGCCGTTTGCGTCGGGCAGGGTCAGAAACGAGCGGAATCCCCGCTTGTTCACCTTCTCCGTCTGCACATTGAGATCGCCGAAGAACGTGCCGGGGGTCTGCGGCACCGCGTTCCATGTCGTGCCGTCCTCGGTCCACAGCATCCGCGGTGCGGGAAACCGTCTGACTGCCGGATCCTGGTAGCCAGGAAGCGTGTCGTAGAGCGAGGACGCCGAAATCCCGCCGATGTACAGCCGCTCAACGCCCGTATCGTTCTCCGTGAAGACCGCCATTCCCCGGAACGCGATATCGCGCGCGGTAAACTTCGTCGGGGTTCCGGCGGCATCGAACTCGATCGGCACGTCCTGCGGCGACTGATAGACACGTTCCCATGAGCGTGTCTCCGGCGTGTAGCGCCATATCTCGGCGGCGAGCGGCAGATCCTTCGGGTCCGGCGTGCATTCGACATTCGGGATAGGGGTCGCGTACGTATGCGAGCCCGTCGCGGCATCGTTGGTGGCCGCCACCACGCACAGGAAGGCGCGTCCGGTTCCTACGTACAGCTTTCCTTTGAACCACTGCGTCGACCAGGGAAAGCTGTTCTGCCGGTCGCCCGGCAGCGCGTTTCCGTCTCCATCAGATGAAAATCCGCCGGTCGCGATCTTCTTGAATGCCACCGTTCCCGCTTCCAGGGTGCGGATCTGGGCATTGATCCGCGGGAAGACGAGGTTGCCGGTCGCCGCCGCGAAGTGGCTCACCGGCACGTCGCCGAGATCGAAGGAATAGAACGCCGACAGCCTGCTTCGAGGCACCGTCAGCACGCCGTCATTCGGCACTCCGCCGGTCAACTGCGACAGGATCGGTCCGGTGATCGTGGTCAGCGGATGTGGGGGCACGGCATAGTTGCTCGCCGAAATCGTGTAGTACGGCACACCCGCCACCACCGCCACTGGGTCGGCGATCGACCTGAAGGCGGCCATCCGGTCGATGCGCAGGGCCTCGAGTGCCGGCGAGAGCGGCGCGCCGGTCGATGCCGCCCAGTCAGCCACCTCTGCGCCGAAATTCGGCGTCGCAATCGTGAAGACCGCTTTGACATAGAAGGAGAACGACTGATCGAGCATCGCCCCCTCAACGTCCACGCCGCCCTTGGAGTGCGCAACGATGTACACGGACGGTGCGTTGAACTTGATGAGGATCGATACAAGGGCCTTTCTGAGCACGGTCGCGTTGGGAATAATGCCGTCGTTGTTGCGCGTTCCATTGGCGCTGAGGTTCACGAACGCCGTTCGATAGCCGGCCGCGAAGGCGAGCGCGTACATGTCGTTGGGCGGAGCCCACCAATCCTGCGCGATGCCGTTGATGCCGTGGACGAACACGATCACCGGCGCACGCTCGCCGCCCGGAGGGATGTCGCCAAAAAAGATGTTCGGCGCCCAGAACAAGCTGGCGACAGGAGCGTTTTGCGCCGGAACCGAGGCCGGAGCAGAAGCAAAGATCACGCAGGCGAAGACCAGAATGAGGCCTATCTTGGTGCGTCTCATTGGCGATGAACCTCGAGATGAATCAGGTTGCTGGGGGGGTGAAGACGGATGCGCTCGCCGGCGGCGAAGCGGATGGGAGATCGCCGCCGTGCAGGAATCGTTTCGTGTTGGACACGAGAATGTCGGGCGCGTCGAGCGGGGCGAAATGGCGCAGTTCGCTCCCCGGCAGCAGCAGTGACGCGCAGTTCTGCAGCAGATCGCGCAGCACGCGGAACGTGCTCAACCACGCCGACGCGCCGTCGTAGACCAGCAGCTTCGGATGCCGGATCGTGCGCAGATTCTCCAGCGTGAGGCCGTTCACCTTTTCGTAGTCGGTGAACATCGTCGTGGTTTCCATCAAGCGGAGAATCCGAGCCTTCTGGCGGGGCAATCCCCGCAGCGGACCGTAGACGATCGGCACCTCGATGCTTCGCCGCATCATGTACGCGACATCTGTCCGCTTCCCGGCCGGCACAGGCTCGCCGGTGAGGCGCTCCAACGTCTGCGCCCAGTACGTCCAGCCGTCCCATTCCTCGCCCTTGCGCTCGCCGACGAGCGCAGGGATACCTGGTTCGATCAGGATCAGCTTGCGTGCGCGGTGCGGGTGCAGCAGGGCAAAGTGCAGGACGACATCGGCGCCGAAGCTGTGGCCGAGGAGATCAGCGGTCTCGATCTCGAGCGCGTCCATCAGCGCGAGGAGATCCTGCGCCATGTCGCGCGTCGAGTAGCCTGACGGCGGCACGCTGCTCTTTCCGTGGCCGCGGAGATCGTAGGTGGTGATACGAAAGGAATCCTGAAGGAGCGGCACCATGCCGAGATGCCACACGGCGAGGTTGCCGCTGAGACCGTGCAGCATCACAAGAGGCGGCCCGCTGCCGGCCTGCAGATAGTGGAAGTTCACGCCGTTGGCTTCGATCATCGGCATGACACGATCGCCTCGTGCGTATTCCCGCGCCTCTATTCCACGTAGCCGAGAGCCTGCAGCCGTCTGAGGATCTCTGCTTCGTCCGCGGCATCGAAGTCGCTCTGACCGGATGCCGATGCCGTCGGCTCGATCCCGTCTTCGTAACGCGGTGGCCGCGATGACAAGGCCTCCGGTTCGACGGCTCCGGTAATCCACTGCCCCTCCAGCGACGACGACAGCGGCATGTCCAGCGAGTGGAGGAGGAACGGCGCGACATCCAGGATCGACAGCGCGTCCAGGCGGACACCTCGCCGCAGCTCCGGGCCTGTCGCGATGAAGATCCCCTGCGGCCGATGTGTGCCGGCGATGAAGGGACGCCGCACGACAGGCTCGTCCGAGGCGAGAATCGACACGAGTCCGCCGTCCTGCAGTTCGAGCGTCACATCGGGCGCCAGCGCCATGTACGGTCCATCGAAGAGGTCTTCGCGCATCGAGATGCGCGCGACGACCGGCTCGCCGGTTAGCGGATCGCGGAGCTGCCGCAGCTCGAACGCCAGACGGTCCCGGAATGCCGAGTACTCGTCGTCACGAACGCCTGCCGGATGCGCAGCGTCGGCGCGCACGATGTGAATGCCATTGCCGCTGGGAAGCGGAGCAAATGCGCGGGTGCGCGTCCAATCGAGCTGATAGACGTGGCGCGCAAGCTGTCGTACGCCGAGACCGGCAGGACCGTCGGCGGCGGGCTTCGCACCGTCGCGCCAGGCAAGACAGCCCATCCGCTCCAGCCAGCTGTTGATGAAAAACGTGCGCACCTGAGGACCGAAGCCGATGCTGGATTTTGTCCGTGCCGTCGAAGAGCACGGCGGTGAATTCGGCCGCTGCTTCATCGTGGAGGAACCGGACGATGTCCGCCCATTGCCGCTCGCGGCGGATGTGCATGTCGATCCACGACTCGTATTCCTCGTCGGCGCATCCCTCGACCGCCTTGGCCTCGTGCGTCATGTCATGCGCGAGCTCGCGCGGGTTGAACCGCGGCAGCGCGCGCAGCCGGTCGAACAGCCCCTTTGGGTGACATCCGAGCCTCAACTGGCGCCACGGAATGAAGCCGCCCGGGATGACGTGACCGCGAACGTCAGGCGAAGGAAACGTCACCGGAAAATTCAAAATGGTGGAACGCAGTCCGGCGGCGCTGGCCAGCGACCAGATCGGCGGGCAGGCGACGTCGTTGGCGGTCAGGAAGCTGAAATGCAACCCCGCAGGCTCGTTCTTGCGGAAGAAGTCGAAGATCCCGTGGGCGCCGGGACTGCGGCCGGTCACCAGCGTTGTCCATGCGGGAGGCGTCAACGCGGGCACTGTCGACCGAAGCGATGCACGAACACCTGACGCGGTGAGCTTCTGCAGGGATGGCATCACGCCGTCGGCCATCAAGGGATCGAGCACGTCGAACGTGGCGCCGTCGAGACCGAGCAGAAGCGTGCGGCGGCTCATACCGCCTCGCTGACGATGGTCGCCGGGCTGAGCCCCCGCGCATTCCCGTCCTGCAGGTGGCCGTCGATGAATTCCACCCACTCCCGTACGGTGAGATCGCGAACGGCGCGCTGTCCGATGTCGGCAAAGAACTCCGCGAACGGAAATTTCTGACCGAAGTGTTCCTGCACCGCTGCGCCAAGCACGACGAGGTCGAGCGACTCGAAGGCGAGGTCGGCAAACAGACGCGTGTCGGAGGTGAGCTGACCGTCGAACTCCCAGTCGCCGGCCACTCCTCTCAGCAGCTCGAGCACCGTATCGAGAATCTGATCGTGCCTTGGTTTCATGTCGCCACGCCCTCCCGGATGGCCGCCGCGCAGGCGGCGACGATCCATTCGACGGCAAAGGCGCCGACACCGGCGGCAAAGCCTTCGCCCGTGGTTTTCGCGGCAGCTTCCTTGGCGCACCAGAGGCGGAGTGCCCACGCGTCGCGCTGCGGCGCGGCGACCGAGTCGAGCAGCGCCTGTTCGTCGGCGGTGAACGCGAGCTGCTCGATGCGTCGATTGATGCGGCCGACCCGTTCGAGGTCGATGCCGATGCCGCCGGCGCGGTCCGCATCCGCCGCGATGGCGACGGCGACCCCGTCGGCATGGGATATCGAGATGAGAGGAACCGGGCCCCCGCGGTCGGCCCATGCACCGCGCACCACCGGCCGTCCGAGTTGGTCTGGCACCAGCTCGATATCGGCGGGATGAAGCGTCAATGCGGACCTCTGACGCACATATTCCCGGACCGCGTCTTTCGCGGCGATGCGTCCGAGCAGCCATTCAATCCTCCGGCGTTCCGGAAGCTTGAGGGCATGCCAGCGCACGCGCTCCTGACGGCCCAGCACGATCGACGCGAGGACCCGGGCCCACAACCCGCCATGCGCGCTCAACCATCCCGGCGCAAACAGGTCGAGACCGATCCGGCGCGTCACGGCTCGTTCGAGAACGAAGGCATCGAGCGGGAGATTCCACGGCTGCGACAGCATCACCTCTCGCGGCCGGAGGAGCAGACGAAATGCGTCCGGTGCGAGGTCGAACCGGCGATCCTCCCATCCCTCGAGGCGCGCCCACACGCGACCGTCCGGCTCGACGATCTCCAGCGTCGATCGCAGCTGCTGATCGCCGATGCGGGCGATTCGCGCGTTGCAGCGCAGCGCCCGGCCGGCGGGTGGCGTGGGCCCGAACAGCTGCAGCGATTTCATGCGGGACGGCAACACCACGAACCCGCGGTCGAGCAGTTGCGACGCCCAGAACCCGACGAGCTGGCCCGGCTGATCGAGCAGCACAACATCCGTGACGAACCCGTGCGCATCCGCTGCACCAGACCGGCCGCTGCCCGCGGAGACGAGGGTGCCGTGCGCGCCCGCCTCGCCGACCGCATCCACGGAAGCCACGCCGCGAAACGAGGGGCCGTGAAACATCGCTTCGTCGTACAGACGATCGGCTGGCCACTTGTACGGCTGCGCATCGATCAGCTCGACCTCGTCTGCCAGTGGCGCCGGAGGATAGGCGGCGTCCAGCACGATGCCGCCTTCACAGACCGGCGTCTCCAGCGACGCGTCCGCGTCGAACACGCGGACGGCCACGTACCCGGATTGCATCCGCGATGCGTGGATTTCGAGCGTAATCGGGCCGCGGTCCACGGCGAGCCACCGGTGCACGCGGACATCACGCATACCGGTCAGCCGCAACTCGGGTGCGAGCGCGACTGCCGCCTCCGCCATCGTTTCCATCAGCATCGTGAATGGAACGATCGGAAACGCCGGCAGGTCCGGGTCGTCGGCCGATACGTGCCGGCCGAGTGTGTGATCGCGCAGCAGCGGACACTTCTCGAGATCGATGGTGCAGCGCGCGACGAGCGATTCTCCGGCAGCCTCACGCAGAACCGTCTCGATGAATGGCAGACGCTCGCCGCCTCGATGCGTGAGGCCGATGAGACTCTGCTGCGTCATCAGGAAACGATCCATCGTGCGCATGAAAGCGGCCATCACGTCACCGGCTGACGCGGGTGTCGGCTGTGTCGTCGCCGGCGCCGGCTGCGCACTCTCGGATCGCGCGGCCGGTGCGGCATCGGCCGCACCGATCTCCGGCACCGCGCTCGAGCCGCACCGCGCGCGCACGCGGGCGGCAACATCCGGCGAGATGCGCATCTCCGGCGCTCCGGTCGGAATTTTCACCGGTCCGAGCCGGCGTGTGGAAGGCCCGGCGTGCGACGAGGCGGTCAGATCGATCGCCTGCAGGGACCGCCGCCGATATAACGGCGCCGTCGTGAAGGCGGCACCCTGCGCGGCAAGCTGCGCGAGGAGATGATTCAACTGCGCGATACCCGAGCGGCGGCTCACATTGGCGGGGATCGCGGCGAACTCCTGACCCGCCAGGATGTCCTCGACGAAGGCCGTCAGGTTTCCACGCGGTCCGACCTCGACAAAGATGCGCACGCCGTCGGCGTACATCTTCTGGATGGTCCGGCTGAATTCGACCGGCTGAATCCAATGCTCGTACGCCAGCGACCTGACGCGTGCGAGGTCGGACGGGAACAGGTCCACGCTGGTCGCCGAGTACACCGGCACAGCCGGTGGACGGACGATCAGGTCGTGCAGGAACCGCGGCAGCGCGTCGGTGAACTCGCGGAAGGCCGGCGTGTGATAGGGACGATCGAAGGCGAGCCTCTCGTACAACAGCCCGTCCGCGCGAAGCAATTCCTCGACGCTGTCCGACACGTCGGCGCGCGCCACGACGACCACCTGATGGCGGCAGTTGTCCATCGCCACCGACACCGCGTCGCCATGACGCGCACAGAGGCGTTCCACGCGATCGCGTGAGGCGGCGATGGCCAGCAGGCGCGCGCTGGGAGGCACTCTCCCGACAGCGGTGGCGTCGACATACAGTCTGTTCAGTTCGCTCACACGCGCGTCGTACTCGCGTTCGTCCAGGGCACCCGCCGCGCGCAGCGCTGAATACTCGCCGGTGCTGTGGCCGAGCAGCGCGTCCGGGTGAAGCCCGAGGTCGCTCAGCAGGACGTGCATCGCGCGGTTGGCGGTATGCACCGCTTCAACCGCCACATCCATCTGCCAGAGCAGCCGTTCGGTGCTCCGCTCCGCGTCTGAAAACGCCGGTCGCGGAAAAACCAGATCGCTCAGCACGTACCCGCGCGGATGGTCCGCGAACGCGCGGTCCATCTCGTCGAAGCAGACGCGGACAGCCGGGAAATGCCCGCACAGATCGGCGAGCATGTTGACGTATTGCGCGCCTTCGCCCGGAAAGAGAAACGCCAGCTTTCCGCGCGGCGCCAGCGGCTCCGCGAAGAAGTACACGCCGCTGACGTCCTTCACCTTGTGGCATGAGGGGTCCGTGAGGCGGCCCACCGCCCGTTCGAGCTTGCGCGCCAGATCCGCACTCGATTCGGCGACGATGCCGAGGCACAAGGTGGCTGTGCCGTTGTCTGTGCGGGCACGCTGGCTGAGCGTGAAGGCGAGATCCGCCAGTCGTACGGTCGGATTGCGAGCGAGGAGCGCGACGACCTGCTGACCCAGGCTGATGACCTCGTCGCGCGTTCGTCCGGGGAAGAGACACACGTCCGTATCCCACGCAGGCTCACACCGGGCGGCGTGCGCCTCATCGGACCCTTCTTCGAGAATCACGTGCCCGTTGATGCCGCCAAACCCGAATGCGTTGACCGCGGCGCGGCGCGGAGACGTGGCGCCGCCGTGAATCCACGGCCGCGGCTCGGCATTGATGTAGAAGGGGGTGCGTTCGAGCTGCAGCCGGGGGCTCGGTTCGGTGACGTTCAGCGTCGGTGGAAGCAGCTTGTGATACAGCGCGAGGGTGGCCTTGATGAACCCGGCCATCCCGGCTGCCGGCATCGTATGGCCAATCATCGACTTCACGCTGCCCAGCGCGCACCGCGGCAAGCCGTTGCGCGCGCCGAAGACGCGCGTCAGCGCCTCGACTTCGACCGCGTCGCCCACCAGCGTGGCCGTGCCATGCGCTTCGACCAGACCGACCGTCTGCGGCGGCACGCCGGCGGCGTCGTAGGCGCGGCGCAACGCCAGCTCCTCCCCTTCGACACGCGGCGCGAGCACCGTGACCGCGCGACCGTCGCTGGCGATACCTGTTCCCTTGATCACCGCGTACACGCGATCGCCGTCCCGTTCGGCATCGGCGCGCCGTTTCAGGACGGCCATGCCGATGCCTTCGCTCAGCAGCGTGCCGTCGGCGTCCTTGTCGAATGGGCGGATGGACTGCGTCGCCGAGAGCGCGTTCAGCCGGCAGAACAGGCTCAACACGGGCGCCGGCGTCGCCACCTGCATACCGCCGACGAGCGCCAGATCGTAGTCACGCTCTCGCAGTCCCTTCACGGCGATGTCGATGGCGACCAGTGACGAGGCGCACGCGGCGTCGACGGTATAACTCGGGCCCATCAGATCCAGGCGGTTGGCGATTCGTCCCACTGTCACGTTCGGGATCAGAGCGGGCGCTGTTTCGGCGTCGAACCGGGGCAACTGCTGCTTCAGGTCGTTGCGGACCAGGAGCAGGTCTTCCTCCGTCAGCTCCGGGTGAATCGCCTTCAGCAGCCGGAGCGTGTAGTCGATGACGAGGGCATGATGAACGACGCTGATCGTGCCGCGGTTCGGATAGGTGCCCTTGCCGAGAATCAACGCCGCGCGGTGACGGGTGGGGCCGCCATCGGCATAGCCGGCATCGCGAAGCGTCTCGCGCGCGACATGGAGCGCGAGCCATTGGTCGGGCTCTCCACCCTCGACGGCTCGAGGCATGATGCCGTGCTCGAGCGGATCGAACACGGCGAGCGGACCGAGGTAGCCGCCCTTCTGGCAGTAGACGCGATCGTTCTCGCTCGACGCCGGGTCGTAATAGAAGTCGGGGTTCCACGCCTCCGGCGGCGGATCGGTAATCGCACTCGTCTTCGAGACGATGTTCCGCCAGAACGTGCCGACATCGGGCGCCCCGGGATACAGGCAGCCGAGGCCGATCACCGCAACGTCTTCGGGCGCCGGCCCGCTGCGCGGAATGCCGTTCATCCTGCGCTCGCCACCAGACTGTTGCCCTGCGCAAGCCGGTTCAGCGCCGCGCTGCAGCTCACTTCCATGCCTTCGACGCTGGCGCGTACGCGCGCGGCGCTGTCGACGAAATGAAATTCGCTCTTGAGCGCGTGTCCCCCGGCGAGAACTTCGACGTGCACGAAGGCGGTCAACGCCTCGTCGGACAGTGCGCCGTAGCGGTGGAATGCGTGAAAGCGCGACGGCAGTGCCGTCGTGTCGAGTCGAGCGCGCGACCAGATCAGCTCGAGCTGCAACGCGGCATCGAACACGAAGGGATCGATGATCCAATCCGCGCGGCCGATCCCGGCGACTCCGCTGCGCGTTGACGGTGAATCGATGCGGCCGGCAATCCAGCCGGAGGCGATGCCGTCGATGGCGGCGATGCGCCGGAACAGTGGTCCGTGGAACGTCCACCGGTCGTACGCCTCGCCAACTGTCAGCGGCAGCGGGGCCAGCGCCTGGTCAACGCCGCCGAACGCCGGAGGCGCCGCCACGTGACGTGCCAGTTCGACGACACACCGATACCGAACCGTTGGATTGAGAGAGGGCGTCGCGATCTCGACATCCGCCTCGACACCACCCTCGCCGCTGGTGTGAACGGGCGGTCGCACGGTGATCACCAGCGGGAGAGGCGGGGCAGATCGACCGCAGGGTCGAGCGGACGCATGTACTGCACTGCACCCGCGGCTCCGCTGCGGCGCTGCGCGCCGTTCAGCAGCGGCAGCGACTGGACGGCTGGTGGCACGGGCGCCGGCGCCGAGAGCGTCATGCCACGGACGCCGGCGATCACGACCTCCGCTGGATCCGACGCCTGCTGCTGAATCTCTTCCCAGAACGCGCGGCGTCCGTCCACGGGTTGCAGCAGCGAGACGCCGCGCTGCTCGAACTCGCGCCGGAGCTCCGGCGTCACCATTCCCGTCGCGTCCCATGGAGCCCAGTTGACGGCGCACACGCGGTTCGGACAGCGCAGGCTGATGACGCGGGCGAGCTTGTTCACGACCTCGTTGGCCGCTGCGTAATCGGCCTGGCCGCGATTGCCGAAACGTCCCGCGACCGACGTGAAGAACACGGCAAAGCGCAGCGACTCGAGCCTCAACTGCCGGCTCAACGCAAAGGCGCTGATCGTCTTCGTGGCGAAGACACGATCGAACGATTCGACCGTTTTGTGCTCGACGAGTTTGTCCTCGATGACGCCCGCGCCATGGATCACCCCGTCGATCCGTCCGTAGGCGGCATAGATGTCATCGATCAGCGTGCCGAGCGCGCGCCAGTCCTGTACGTCGAGTGCCACGTAGTGCACCCTCGATCCCGCGGCGACGAGCGCGGACATCGTCCTGCGGACCTCACGCTCCCGGATCAGCCGCTGATACGCCTTCTCGACCGTCACGGGCGTGACGCGCGGATCGCCGGCACGGAGGCGTTGCGCCAGCGCCTTCTTGAGATCGGATGACGAGGTGAGGCTGCTCGTGTCCGGACGCTCGAGTGGCTCGGGAAGAGGCGATCGCCCGACGAGCACGAATGTCGGCTGATAGCGTTCCGCCAGTTCCAGACACACTTCGGCGGTGATGCCTCGCGCACCGCCGGTGGCCAGAACAACCGAATCGCTGCCAATCGCGAACGGATGCGCGGTCGTTGCCGGCAGAGGGCTCATCTCGAGCCCCATGCGGCGGCCACCGATGTAGCCGACTTCGACGCTGGTGTCCGCAATCCAGAGCTCCTCGAAAATCTGGCGCGTCAATACGTCGAGCGCGTCGGAGCCATCGACATCGATGGCCTTCACCCGCACGGTTGGCCACTCGAGTGCGAGACACTTGAGAAAGCCGGCAACGCCGCCACTCCCCGGAAAGATGTCGTGCGCGGCGGCGCCGTGCTCGCACCCGAATGCCCCACCCATTGCCGTCACCGCCGCGACGAGTGCGCCACTGCCGGCCGCGCCCTGCAACGGCGCGCGAAGAGCCTTGGCGAGCAGGAACAGACTTCGCGTCTCGGCAGCGAGCCGGTCTGTCCACGCGGCGACGTCCACATCGTCGAAACGCGGAGTCGCGCTGAGTGGCACCAGGTGCACGAGGGCCGCAATCGGCCCGCGGTCACTTGCTATCTGCTGGACCAGGCGATCGACGTCCGCTTCGGAATCAAGCGCAGAGTAATAGGTGTCCCCCGCCGCCCCATCGCGCTCCCGGGAGACGATTGCCACCCGGTGCCCGGTCGCGCGCAGGCGATCGGCGAGACCGGTGCAGACACCGCGTCCGTCGTCTGTAAGAAGGACCACATGGTCGCGGGCAAGCGCGACTCGCGTTTCGGGCGCAGGTCGCATGACGGCACGTGGCGTCAAACGCATCACGCCGCCGGGTTGTGCAATGGTCGACGTGTCCGGCACTGGGAGGTTCAGTGGGAGGCTCAGTGAGGACCCGGCGGCGCGACGCTCCCGAGGCTCTCGACGTGCACTCGGGACACGCGTCTCATGACGCGAATACAGGCCGAGCACATGCTGCTCGATCTCGAGAAACTGCTCCATAACGGACTGAAAATCGACCAGCACCCTGCCGGCCGCTGCCGTCCGCGACACTGGTTCCATTCAGGCGGTCGCGGCGTCAGCTGTCAGCTGGATCACATCGGCCAGGGTGGCGGCCGTCTCGCGAAGCGTCTTCAGCGTCGTCAGCCGTTCCATCGCTCCCTGGAAGTTGCTGCGCGAGCCGTTCGCGTGCAACTGCTGAAATGCGGTGAGCACTTCCATCCTCTTGATGGAATCGATGCCGAGGTCTGCCTCCATCTGCGCGTCGACGTCGAGCATGTCCTCGGGATATCCCGTGCGCTCGCTCACGAGGCGAACCAGTTGCTGCAGGACGTCCGCCGGCGCCAGTGTTCCCTTTCCATTGCCATTGCCGTGGACAGCCTTCGTTGCGACAGCCACCGGTGGGGCGATCGGCAATTCCGCTGGCGGTTGCGAGTGGAAGGGCCTCTGCTCTTCCGGGGGAGCGGTGCCATTCGCGGGCCTGGATGGCAGCGGCGGCTGAACCCCCACGAGCGGCATCACCGTCGGCATCGGCGCCTCATGTGGCGCACCTTGCAGGTAGGCCGTCATGACGATCGCCTGCGTGTGGAGGAACTGCGCCATCAATTGCTGGAACTGTCGCATCACTTCTTCGTGATCGCGGGGCACGCGTTCGAAAACGGTCGGCAGCTGCGAGTCCATAGATCCACCATTCGAGGTTCGGGGGATGGTTGACAACACGCGCGTGGAGCCATTCTTTGGCGGTGGCATTGCCGCTTTCGCAGGCGTGCTCGGGGCCGGGACAGCCTGCGCGGCAACGGGCGCCCCATTTATCCGCCGCGCCCGGCCGCCGTTCACCATCCACACGTGCGCGCCCGGTCCGGCGCTGGCCTGCTGTGCGAGCTCGTCAAGACTGCGGCGGTCGATGGAACGCCCCGCCAGCAGCGCTTCATGGTCGATGCGCACTCCGGCGACATGGAGCTCGCCCAGGGTGTGCAGAAGCTGCACGAGCCCTGGCCTCTCGGAGGCGTCAATCGACAGCACCAGCGCATCCTGCTCCGCGAGCGATTCGCGAGCGAGGCTGGAGAGCACGCGACGCGGACCGACTTCCAGGAAGACGCGCGCACCAGCGGCGTGCATCGCGCGGATTTCCTCGACGAATCGCACCGGGCGGACCAGGTGTTCCGAGAGGGTGTGCTTGATGTCCTCGAGGCGATCGGGATACGGCGCGCCGAGCGCATTCGAAAACACCGGAATCCGTTGAGCTCTCATCGCTGTCTGCGCGACGAGCGCGGCGAGCTCACGCTGGGCAGGCTCGACGAGGGGAGAGTGGAACGCACACGCCACCGGGATACGCCGCGCCGCCATGCCTGCCGCGGCAAGCTGCGCAATGGCGCGGTCGATCGCGTCGTGAGATCCGGCTAGCACCGTTTGTCGAGGAGCGTTCAGGTTTGCGATCCAGACACCGGCGGCGTTCGCGAGCACCTGCGTAATCGCGTCGGGCGCGGCGCCGACCGCGGCCATCGTGCCTGCCGCGTCACCGGTCGCCTGCTTGATAAGGCGCCCGCGCGCGGCCGACAGTGCGAACAGCGTATCCGTGGAGAACACACCGGCGCACCACAACGCGGCATACTCGCCGTAGCTGTGGCCACCCGCGAAGTCGGGATGGACACCCAACCGGCGGAGCAATTGACACACGCCGACTTCCACGGCGCCAAGCGCCGGTTGCGCGATCGACGTCTCGGTCAATTCGCGCAGCGACCGTTCGTCTTCCTCCCGGGTGAACGCCGGCGGCGGAAAGATGTACGAGCTGAGCGGCCGCTCGTACGCACCGGCCGTCACGTGATCCGCCACTTCCACGGCGTGCCTCAGGACCGGGAAACGAACGGCCAGATCACGGTGCATGCCGGGATACTGAGAACCCTGACCTGGGAAGAGAAAGGCGATCGCAGGTGGCGTTGCCGCAGTCACCGGTCCGAGATAGATGCCGCGCGGATCGCTCAGCCGGTTGCGCCCGCCGCGGAGTGCGTCGCAGACGCTGCGGATCCGGTCGCGCAGATCGGCGACCGTGGCGACGATCAGCGCGAGCCGGAGATGCGGCGAGCGCTGTGCGCGTGGCTGGAGCGAGATCGCCGCAGCCGCGGCGCGGATCGGTATGTGTCCGGCCTGCGCGAGCAGACGATCCGCTGTGTCCAGCGACGCCAGAAGCTGTTCGGGTGTGTCCGCCGCCCAGAGGACCAGCTCGGCCGGCCAGGCATCAGCGGGCGCGGCTTGCGGTTCCACGCCCGCCGCCTGCCGCTCGTACTCCTCGACGACGACGTGAAAGTTGGTGCCGCCAAAGCCGAACGAGCTCACTCCGGCACGGCGCGGTTGTGCCGCTGCCGGCGCGATCCACGGCTGCGCGTCGGTATTAACGTAGAACGGCGTCTTCGGCTCGCGCAGCTTCGCATTCGGCATCGTGACGTGCAGCGTGGGAGGCAGGACCTTGTGGTACAGCGCCAACGCCACCTTCGCCACCCCGCTCACGCCGGCCGCCGACTTGGTATGACCGATCATGGATTTGATCGATCCGACGGCGCAGCTCTGTGGGCGCGCGCCGGCTGCCGTGAACACACGGGAGAGCGCCGAGAGCTCCGCGCCGTCGCCGGCCACGGTGCCGGTACCATGAGCCTCGATCAACCCGACCGTCGCCGGAGAGATCCCGGCGGACGCGTAGGCGCGCTCGAGTACCCGCGCCTGGCCTTCGGGACGCGGCGCCGTCAGCCCTTTGCCCCGCCCGTCACTGGACCCGGCGACCGAGCGGATGACCGCGTAGATGCGATCGCCGTCGCGCTCCGCGTCGGCGACCCGCTTGAGGACGAGAGCAACCAGCCCCTCACTGATCGCAATGCCATCTGCGCTCTCGTCGAACGTCCGGCACCGGCCGCGCGGCGAGAGCGCCTGCGCGGAACTGAAGCAGAGATACCCGAATGGACTGTTGACCGTGTCGATACCGCCGACGATCGTCATATCGCTGCTGCCGGTTTCAAGCTCCCGCGCGGCGATGAAGATCGCAGCCAGTGACGAGGCGCACGCGGCGTCGACGGTAAAGTTCACGCCGCCGAGGTCCAGCCGGTTTGCCACGCGGCCGGCAGCCACGTTGAGGAGCACGCCGGCAAACGAGTCTTCAGTCCATTCCGGCAGCTTCGCCAACGTCTCTTCGCCGACCTGATCGAAGTACATCGGAAGGCCCGCGCGAATCCCGTAGCGGAACCCCAGGTCGCCGACGCCGCCGCTGGCGCCAAGAATGACCGACGTGCGTTCACGATTGAACGGGCGATCCGAGTAGCCCGCATCGCCGAGCGCCTGATACACGACTTCCAGCGTCAGCAGCTGGAACGGGTCGATCGACGGCACCGCACCGGGCGGGATTCCATGCTTGATGGGATCGAACGCGACCTCGTCGAGGAAGCCGCCCCACTTCGAGTAGATCCGATCGCGTGCGCGGCGATCCTCCGCGAAGTACCGGCCGGCATCGAAACGGTCGCGTGGGATCTCCGTGATCGCATCGCGGCGGTGAAGGATATTGGTCCACAGCGTGGAGATGTCCGTCGCCTGCGGCAGCAGGCATCCCATCCCGACGATCGCCACGCGTGCCGACGCGGCCGAGGGTGTCACCGTGTCGCGCGCGCGTGCGCTGACCGGCGCCAGCGACTGCAGCCATCGTGTGCTGCCGGCCGACACATCCTCATGCAGGTCGGCAATGCGGCACACGTTCGTTCGCAGAGCCGCGACCTGACCGATCATGTACATGCCGTCGCGCCGCTGATCGTCGGCACTCACCGCGACGTAGGCCGGCCTCTCCGCTTGCTGCGGGATGTCACCGTCCCTGCGGACCCCTTTCGAGGCGATGCGCAGACGTCCGAGGTTGAGCATCTCGAGTTCGTTGCGCAGGTCGTCCGGGCTCTTCCCGTCAGCTGTCAGCCGTCTATGGAACTGGCGGAAGGTGTTCGAGAATGGCGTGTCGGCGCAGCGGGTTGCGTGGCCCGGTCCCGATTCGAGAAGGACTGTCCGGCGGCAGCTCACGGCTTCCTGTTGAAAGCCCTCGACGATCGCTCCCGAGCTGACGGCTTCTTCCGTGAAGAGATACCCGGTGCCAATCAGGACTCCCACGCGGACGCCGAGCTGCGCGAGCGGCGCCGCCATGGTGGCCGCCATCGCCGCCGAGCGCGCGTCATGAATGCCGCCTGCGAAGACAACGTGCAGCTGCTCGGCCGGCACCCCGCTCTTCACCACGTCTTCCAGGGCGGCGATTGCCGATTCCCACAAGACGAAGCTCGTGCGCGGACCAACATGGCCGCCACATTCCCGTCCTTCGAAGATGAAGCGCCGGGCTCCCTCGTCGACGAACATCTTGAGCAGCGAAGGCGCGGGCAAATGGAGGTAGGTGGTGATGCCCTTCTGCTCGAGTTTTGCTGCCTGGTCCGGTCGGCCGCCGGCAATGATCGCGAAGCGCGGCGCAAACTCCTCGATGACCGCCAGCTGTTCCTCGCGAAGCTCCAGCGGAACGAACCCGAGGATGCCGACGCCCCACGGCTGATCGCCGAGCAGCCGTTTCGTGTGGTCGAGGAGCGCCCACACCTGCGGCGCGCGCAGCAGGGCCAGGGCGAGGAACGGCAGCCCGCCGCCGGCCGCAACGGCCGCGGCGAACTCGGCGACATCGCTGACGCGCGTCATCGGCCCCTGCAGAATGGGATATCGCGTGCCGTGTGCCCGCGCTAATGCTGATTCGGCAGCGAGCGGTGCGAGATCACGCGCCAGCTCGACGTGGCTCACGATCGAGTCGCCCAGGCCCGCGAGAATGCCGGCGACGGAACGAAACCGGCGCGAGAGGCCCGACGCGAAGACGGCATCCTGTCCGAGCGGCCACAGCGGTGCGCTGTTCGC
>QHWQ01000249.1 GCA_003222635.1 Acidobacteriota bacterium
CTTACCGGCCTCGACTGGGTCGACGAGCACAAGCTCGGTCGCGACTCGCATACCTGTGTCGCAAGCCTCGCGGATCTCGTCTACTCCAAGCAGAGCTTCGGCAAAGTGCGATGGGTGCTCGCGGCGCCGGAGGATTCACGTTTCAAGTCGCCGCAGGACTTCGCGGGGGCGACGATTGCCACCGAGCTCGTGCAGGTGACGCGCAACTACTTCGAGAAGCTGAAGGTGCCCGTCAAACGCGTCGAGTTCTCGTGGGGCGCCACCGAGGTGAAGCCGCCGGTGCTCGCCGACGCCATCGTCGAAGCCACCGAAACCGGATCGACGCTTCGCGCCAACCGGCTCCGCATCCTCGATACCGTGCTCGAATCCAACACGCAGCTGATCGCCAACCAGACCGCGCTTGCCGATGCGTGGAAGAAGACCAAGATCGACAACGTCGCGCTGCTGCTGCGTGCCGCTATCGAGGCGCAGGGGCGCGTCGGGCTGATGCTCAACGTCCGCCGCAAGGATCTCGAGAAAGTCCTCTCGCAGCTGCCCGCGCTGCAGCGGCCGACCATCTCGTCGCTCAGCGACGAAGAGTGGGTCGCCGTCAACACGATCATCGAAGAGCGGACCGTCCGTGATCTGATCCCGAAGCTGAAGGCCGCGGGTGGCCAGGGGATCGTCGAGTACCCGCTCAACAAAATCGTCCTCTGATGCGAATTGTCGAAGCGGCCGATCGGCAGGCGATACGCGAGCTGCTGTCACCGCAGCGCGTCCGCGACGCGGACACCGATCGTCGTGTCGCGGAGATCGTCGCGGACGTCCGCGAGCATGGCGACGAGGCCCTGCTCCGCTACGCGCGGACGTTCGACAGCCTCGACGGCGACGCGGAGATTCCGCGGAAGCACATGGAGGCGGCCGCGAAGGCTGTCCCACCGCGCGTGCGCGCAGCGATCCGCACAGCGGCGAAAAACATTCGCGCGGTGGCGAAACGACAGGTGCCGCGCGGCTGGAAGGCGCGCGTGTCCCCGGGTATCACCGTGCAGCAACGGATCGTGCCGCTCGATCGCGTCGGCTGCTATGTGCCGGGCGGACGCTATCCCCTTCCCTCCTCGCTTCTGATGGCGGCGGTTCCTGCCGCTGTCGCAGGCGTGCGAGAGGTCATCGCCGTCTGTCCGCGGCCGGAGCCGGTGGTCATGGCGGCGGCGCTGGAAGCGGGCGTTTCGCGTCTGTTCCGTCTCGGCGGTGCGCATGCGATCGCCGCGCTCGCCTACGGAACCGAATCGGTGCCGCGCGTGGACAAGATCGTCGGTCCGGGCAATCGTTTCGTCGCGTCCGCGAAGGCGCTCATCGCATCCGACTGCGGAATCGATTTCTATGCCGGGCCGACCGAAATTCTGATCGTCGCCTCGCGCGGACCGGCTGACTGGATCGCCGCGGATCTCATCGCGCAGGCCGAGCACGATCCCGATGCGCGCGCGGTGCTCATCACGCCGAATCGCAAGCTCGCCGCCAGCGTGGACAAGGCCGTCGAGGAGCAGATGCCTGGGGCCGGTCCCGCGCGCGAATCGCTCGAGCGGCATGGCGGCATCATCATCACCTCCTCGGCTCGCCAAGCGATCTACCTGGCGAACATGGCGGCGCCCGAGCACCTCGTGCTCGACGATGAGCGGATGGCGACGCAGGTGAGCAATGCCGGCTCGGTGTTTGTCGGCCCATGGACGGCGCAGGTCGCCGGCGACTACGCGATCGGATCGAACCACGTGTTGCCGACCGCGGGCGCGGCGCGCGTACGCGGCGGACTCTCCGGCGCCGACTTCGTGCGCCAGATCACGGTGCAGCGATTGACGGCGCGAGGGCTCCGCGCGATCGGCCCGAGTGTTGTCGCGCTCGCGCGCGCCGAGGGTCTCGAAGGGCACGCGCGATCGATCGAGATTCGGTTGAAGGGGATCTAGGGGATGTATCAACTGATGCGCTGCTGCCCACGACGGACCTCTGCCGTCGGTCCTGCCGGCCGCGACAACGGAGCGGCCGGTCCGTATTCGGAAAGGATGTGCCAGTAGATGCTCATTCAAGGCTACCCGGATCCCGGAGAGGGTCTCCGACTTCACCTCAACGAGAACACCGGCGGCTGCTCGCCGCGTGTGATTGAGGCGATCCGCCGGCTGAAGCCGACCGACATCTCGACGTATCCGTCGTATCCGAGCCTCGTGCTGACGATTGCGAAGTACTTCGACGTCGATCCCGAGTGGGTGCTGCTGACCAATGGATTGGACGAGGGCATTCTGATGGCGGCGATCGGCCACATCTCGAAGGCGCGCATCCACGACGCGGAGACGATCGTCCCGACGCCGGCGTTCGACCCGTATCCAAATTCGACCGCCGCGGCCGGCGCGACGTCGGTTCGTGTGCCGGCCAATCCGGACCTGAGCTTCCCGACCGATGCGGTGATCGAGGCGATCACGCCGCGGACGCGGATGATCTTCCTGAACACGCCGAACAACCCGACCGGCCAGCTGATCTCGATTCGCGATCTCTGCCGCATCAGCGAAGCGGCCGGCGACGCGATCGTGCTGATAGACGAGGCGTACATCGAGTTCGGCGGCGAGAGCTTCCTGCCGCAGTTGTCGCGCTACCCCAACGTGCTCGTCGGCCGGACGTTCTCCAAGGCGTACGGCCTCGCGGGCATGCGCGTCGGCATCGTCATTGGCCAGCCGCCGGCGCTGCAGCCGGTGCGCGACGTCACGCTGCCGTTCAACATCAACGTCATCGCGCTCTACGCCGTCGAGGCCGCGCTCGAGGACACCGAGTTCCTGCCGCGCTACGCGGCGCAGGTGAACGAATCGCGCGACATGCTCTACGCCGCCTGCCGCCGGCTCGGCCTCGAGTACTGGGAGAGCGCGGCGAACTACGTGCTCGTGCGGGTGGGCGAGACCGCGCCGTTCATGCGGGCGCTCTCCGCGCGCAGGATCCACGTCCGCGACCGGTCGAAGGATCCGTCGACGCCCGGCTGCGTTCGCATCACCGCCGGCATGGTCGAGCACACGACGGCGGCGATTGAAGCGCTCGAGTCGGTCGTGGCCACGAGGCAGGCGCGATGACCCCTCGACTCGCTCCGCTCGCCCGGGGCAAGAAGCGGGCCGCGGCATTCGATCGGCGAACCACGGAGACGCAGATCAAAGGGCGCCTGACGATTGACGGCCAGGGGCGCTACGACGTCCGCACCGGCATCCGCTTCTTCGATCACATGCTGGAGCTGTTCACGCGCCATGGCGGCTTCGACTTGACGCTGAAGGCGAAGGGCGACCTCGACGTCGATCAGCACCACACGGTCGAGGACGTCGGCATCGTGCTCGGCGAGACGGTGCTGAAGGCGCTCGGCGATCGCAAGGGGATCAATCGCGCCGGCTATTTCGTCATGCCCATGGACGAGACGCTCGCGGTCGCGGCAATCGATCTCAGCGGCCGTCCGCACGCGGTGGTGAATCTGAAGGTGAAGGTCGAGAAGGTCGGCGACCTGCAGACCGATCTCGTCCACGATTTCTTCGACGGCTTCGCCTCCGGCGCCCGAGCCAACGTCCACGTGAAGGTGCTGTACGGCCGTTCGAGTCATCACCACATCGAGGCGGTGTTCAAGGCGTTCGCGCGCGCATTGCGCGTCGCGTGCGCACGTGATGCGCGGCTCGCGAAGATGCTGCCGAGCACGAAGGGGCTGCTGTGATTGCGTTGATCGACTACGGCGCCGGCAACCTGACGTCGGTCCGCAAGGCGCTGACCGCGCTCGGCGCCGAGTACGCAACACCGGCATCGCCCGACGAACTGAAGCGCTTCTCCGCGCTGATTGTCCCCGGTGTCGGCAACTTCGAAGCCACGCGAGCGCTCGTCGGCCCATGGCGCGATGCGATTGCCGGTGAGGTCCGCGGCGGCAAGCCGCTGTTCGGCATCTGTCTCGGGATGCAGTGGCTGTTCGAAGGAAGCGACGAGGCACCGGATGTCCCCGGCCTGGGCGTGCTGCCCGGCCGCGTCACGCGACTGCAGGGCGACGCGGACAAGCGGCTCAAGATTCCGCATGTCGGCTGGAACGCGCTGTCCTTCCGCAGTCGCGGACCTTATGGTTATCACACCGCGCTGCTCCGGGCCTTGGACGACGGCGCACACGTGTATTTCACGCACTCGTTCGCGGCGCCCGTGACGGATGCATGTGTCGCGGAGACGAGGCATGCGGAAACGTTCGCGGCGGTGGTCGAGCGCGACAACGTCTTCGGCGTGCAGTTCCACCCGGAAAAGTCGAGCGACGCGGGCCTGCAGATCCTCCGCAACTTCCTCGAGGTCGCGCGGGCATGCTGACGAAGCGCATCATCGCCTGCATGGACGTCCGCGACGGCCACGTCGTCAAGGGCGTGAAGTTCCAGCAGCTTCGTCACGCGGGCGATCCCGCGGAGCTGGCCGCGCGCTACAACGTCGAGGGGATCGATGAGGTCGTCATTCTCGACATCACCGCGACGCTCGAAAGCCGCCGCGCGCTCGCGGACACGATCCACGCCGTCGCGCAACGCATCTTTCTGCCGTTGACGGTCGGCGGCGGCATCCGCTCGGAAGGCGATGCGGCGGCGGCGGTGGATGCCGGCGCGGACAAGGTCAGCCTCAACACGGCGGCGTTGAAGCACCCGGAGCTGATCACGACGCTCGCCCGCCGCTACGGCAGCCAGGCCGTCATCGTCGCGATCGATGCGAAGCGTCGAGGGGACGGATTTGCGGTGTACGTTCGCAGCGGCACGGCCGATGCGGCACGCGACGCGGTCGAGTGGGCGCGCGAAGCCGAATCGCGCGGCGCGGGCGAGATCCTTCTCACCTCCATGGATCGGGACGGGACGCTCTCGGGCTTCGACTGCGAGATGACGGCTGCTGTTGCGGATGCGGTCAACATCCCCGTCATCGCCTCCGGCGGCGCCGGCACGGTCGAACACTTCTGCGAGGTCTTCACGCGGGGACACGCGGACGCGGGCCTCGCGGCGTCCATCTTCCACTCCGGCAGCGTCGGCGTCGGTGAGTTGAAGCGCTATCTCCGCGGCCAGCGGATTCCGGTCCGTCTCTGACATGCTGATTCCGTCAATCGATCTCCAGGGCGGGCGCATCGTTCAGCTCGTGCAGGGTGAGAAGCTCGCGATCGAGGCAACCGACCCCGAAGTGTGGATCGCGAAGTTCTCCGGATTCCCGCGCGTGCAGCTGATCGATCTCGACGCCGCCAAGGGGCAGGGCGACAACGCCGCGATGGTCGCGGAGATCTGCCGACGGCTTCCCTGCCGCGTCGGCGGCGGCATCCGATCGATTGATCGCGCGAAGGCCGTCCTCGATGCCGGTGCCCACGCCGTCATCGCCAGCTCCGCCCTGTTCCGCAACGGCGCAGTCGACGTCGTCTTCGCGCGTTCGCTGGCGGAAGCGATTGGGGTCGATCGGGTCATCGCCGCGGTCGACAGCCGCGGCGGTCACGTGGCCATTCACGGCTGGAAGACCGTGCTGCCAATCACCGCCGTCGACGCCGTGCGGGCGCTGGAGCCGTTCTGCGCCGAGTTTCTCTATACGCACGTCGACAACGAGGGCCTGATGCAGGGCACCGACATCGACGCGATCCTCGCCGTGCGTCGCGCCACCGCCCGCCGCGTCACCGCCGCCGGCGGCATCACCACCTGGGACGAGATCGATCGGCTCGACGCCCGCCAGGTGGACGCCGTCGTCGGCATGGCGGTCTATACCGGCCAGCTCCCTCTTGACCGTTACGCAAAATAACGTAATCATTACGTGAAACAACGTAATGGCATTACGTTAAATCACGTAATCATTGTGCTGTTCAACGTAACGGTATGGACAACCCCTTCGTCTATGGCGAGGTCGTGCCCGACGACGCGTTCGTGGATCGGGAGGCCGAGCTCGACCGTCTCGTGTCCGACCTCGGCAATGGGCAGAAGGTCTTCCTCATCTCGCCCAGGCGGTACGGCAAGTCCTCCCTGATCCGGCAGGCGCTCATCGCGCTGCGCCGGCGCGGCGCGCTCACGATCGAGACCACCGTCAGCAGCTACAGCTCGTATCTCGCGTTCCTGGAGGGCTATGCACGCGCGATCGCCGCGTCCGAGTCGAAGTGGGAGCGCGCGCGAACCTGGCTGACCGAGGCGCTCGCGTCGACAAGGCCGGAGGTGCGCTACGAGCCGAAGGACACGGGGCTCGGCCGCCTGTCCGTCGCGTTTCCGCTGGTGACCACCGGGCGCGAACTGAATCGTCTCGCCAACGACGTGTTTGCATTGCCGGGGAAGCTCGCGGCCGATCGCAAGCGTACCGTCGTGGTCGCGCTCGACGAATTCCAGGCGATCGACAGCTTCAACGGCGGCAGCGTCGAGCACGCGCTGCGGGGCGCGGCGCAGCACCAGCGACAGGTGGGCTACGTGTTCGCCGGCTCTGAGCCGAGCCTGATGGAAAAGATGATCGGGCCGCGCCGGCCGTTCTACAAGGCCGGACCCGTCATGCGGCTGCAGAAGATTTCGGCCACCGTCTTCGGCGACTTCATCGAGCAGCGCTTCATGAAGACCGGCATGAAGCCGGAACCCGCGCTGGCCGAAGCGATTATCGAGCTCGCCAGCAACCTGCCGTACGACGTGCAGCGCCTCGCGCACGAAACGTGGGACGATGTGCGGTCGAAAGGCGGGAGGAAGGTGACGCTCGAGGATCTCCACGGCACGTTGACGCGGCTGCTGTCCGAGCAGGAGACGATCTTCGAGGCGCTCTGGCAGCGGCTCACGCTGCAGCAGCGGGCGACGCTGCGCGCGGTCGTCCTGCAGGGCGGACGCGACATTCACTCCGCCGACGCGC
Organism: Acidobacteriota bacterium; assembly: GCA_003222635.1. Taxonomy (GTDB): domain Bacteria; phylum Acidobacteriota; class Vicinamibacteria; order Vicinamibacterales; family UBA2999; genus Gp6-AA40. The sequence continues at coordinate 6,844 of QHWQ01000249.1, forward strand.
GTGAACGTCATCGGCTCGGAGCCCCGTCGAGCACCCAGGCGGCGCTGGCGGCGCTGGCGAAACAAGACGTGCTCCTCAAGGAAGCCTCCCGCTACGTCGTCGTCGACTCGCTGTTCCGCGAATGGGTCGCGCGCCGCACCTTTTAGGCTTTGGGCTTTCGGCTTTGAGAAGCGCCTGCAGCGCGGGAGCTGCTCGGTGAGGTGGTACACTCGCTGCCGCGTCAGGCAAGCCTCGTGCCCGGCGCGAACCCGAACCCCCGAACCTCGAACTCCCGAAGCCCAGAGCCCTAAGCCTTGAGCCTCCTGGATCGTCTCGGTCTCAATCGCCCGGAGCTGCGCGCGTGGGCGATGTACGACTGGGCGAACTCCGCGTTTCAATCGACCGTCATCACCGCCGTCTTCCCGCCGTTCTTCAGCTCGTTCGCCGCCGCGGGACTGCCGCCGGCGATCGCCACCGCGCGGTTTGCGTGGGCGACAACGATTGCGGTGACGATCACTGCAGTGCTCGGGCCGATCCTTGGCGCGATTGCGGACTATCGCGCGATCAAAAAACCGATGCTCGCGCTGTTTGTCGGCATCGGCGTCATCACGACGATGATGATGGGGACGATCGGGCGCGGCGAGTGGTCGTACGCGGCGCTGCTGTTCATGGTCTCGAACATCGCCATCGCCTCGAGCTTCGTCTTCTACGACTCGCTGCTGCCGCACATCGCCGCGCCGGAGGAGATGGACCGCGTATCCACGGCGGGCTACGCCATCGGCTACCTCGGCGGCGGCATCCTGCTCGTCATCAACCTGCTGTGGATCCTGATGCCAGCGACATTCGGCATTCCCGACACCGTCACCGGCATCAAGCTGTCGTTTGTCAGCGTGGGCGTGTGGTGGCTGGTCTTCTCGGTGCCGCTCTTCCGCCGCGTGTCGGAGCCGCCGCGCATCCTCGAGGCTGATGAAACCGCGAACGAGAACGCCATCCGCGCCGCGTTCGTGCGCGTGTGGGAGACGTTTCACGAGCTGCGCGGCTATCGCCAGGCGTTTCTGATGCTCGTCGCGTTCCTGCTCTACAACGACGGCATCCAGACGATCATCCGCATGGCCGGCATCTACGGGGCCGAAATCGGCATCGAACAGAATGCGCAGATCGAAGCGTTCGTCGTCGTGCAGTTCGTCGGCATTCCGTTTTCGTTTCTGTTCGGCGCGCTCGCTGGCCGCATCGGCGCGAAGACCGCGATCTTCCTCGCGCTGGCGGTGTACACGGCCATCAGCATCCTCGCGTATTTCATGACGGTCGCCTGGCAGTTCTTCGCGCTGGCGTTTCTGGTCGGGTGCGTTCAGGGCGGCAGCCAGGCGTTGAGCCGGTCACTGTTCGCGCGGATGATTCCGAAGCACAAATCGTCCGAGTATTTCGGGTTCTTCTCCGTGTTCGAAAAATTCGCCGGCATCGCCGGGCCGGCGCTGTTCGCCGTCTCGGTGAGCGCGTTCGGATCGAGCCGTGCCGCCGTCGTGTCGGTGATTCTGTTCTTCATCGCCGGCGGCGCGGTTCTGACGCGCGTCGACATTGCGGAAGGCGAGGCGCGCGCGCGCGAGGCCTCCGTTGCCGATGGTCGTCGAGGGAGCGGATGTCGTCGTCAACCTCGCCGGCGAGCCGCTCGACGCCGGCCAATGGACGGCGGCGCGAAAGGCGTCGATCCTCGACAGCCGTGTCCGCGCGACCGAGGCGGTCGTCAAGGCAATGTCGATGGCGACACAACGGCCGAAGGTCTTTCTGAATGCATCCGCAATCGGCGTCTATGGGGCCCAGGGCGATGGCGCCGTGGCCGAAGACTCACCTCTTGGATCTGATTTCCTCGCGACGGTGTGTGTGCAGTGGGAAACCGCGGCGATGGCCGCCGCATGGGTAACGCGCACGGTCCTGCTGCGGACCGGGCTCGTGCTGGATGGCAACGGCGGCGCGCTGCCGAAGCTGGCGCTGCCTTTCCGCCTGTTCGCCGGCGGCCGTGTCGGCTCGGGCAATCAGTACTGGTCGTGGATCCATCGGGAGGACTGGGTGCGCATGGTGCGATGGGCGATCGACACAGAGATGGTCAAAGGACCGCTCAACCTCACCGCGCCAGGTCCTGTCACCAACCGGGAGTTCACGCAGGCGCTGGCGCGTGCGCTTCACCGCCCTGCGATTGCGCCCGCGCCTGCCTTCGCGCTGCGATTCCTGCTTGGAGAAATGGCGGACGCGATGATCCTCAACGGTCGCCGCGTCCTGCCGGCTAAAGCGGAGATGAAGGGGTTCGAGTTCCGGTATCCGGACCTCGACTCAGCGCTGCGACAGATCTATCAATAACCTCGGCATGCGCGACGATGCGGCGATCGACCGTTCCGGTGCGGCGCGCCTGACGTGACGCGGCTTCGGCGTCGGCAAACCGGCCGGCACGGTAGTACGCCCACGCGAGCGCATCCATCGTGAAGATGTCCTTCCGGTTGCGCGCCGCTTCCTCCGCCAGCTGCACGGCCTCGCCGGTGCGGACGCCGCGCTCCGCGAGCATGCGCGCCACGTTCGTCGTCAGGCGGGCCTCGGTCAACCACGCGTCGCGCTCGATCGCCTCCGCTCGTGCGTACATCGCCTCCGCGCCTGCCGCATCTCCCTTCCGCGTCAACAAGTCGCCGATCGCGATCGCCGTCTCCGAGGTTGGCGCCTTCGCCAGCAGGGCACGATAGATCGTCAGCGCGTCATCATCCTGTCCGCGCGCGACGGCGACCTTCGCACGACCTGCCTCCGCGAACGGGTGACCGGGGAATGCGTGCTCCGCCCTCGCGTACTCGCGCGCCGCGCCGTCGATGTCGTTCTTCTGCAGCAGCAGGTTTCCGATCTGCGCGTCATGCCACGCGAGCGATTCCGGATCCTGAGCGCCTGTGGCTTCCGCCGCCATCCGCATGCTCGCAATGGCGCCATCAATCTGCCCCCGCAGCTCGCGCGCGTAGGCGATGCGCGCGTAGCCGGCCGCATCGGGACGAAGGCGAGCCATCGTGTCGAAGGCATCGAACGCCGCGTCATACTCGCCGAGCTCGATGTGCGCGTCGCCGACGACGCCGTAGTTCCACGCATCCTTCGGGTGCGCGTGCATCGCGCGCGTGCCGACCTCGATCGCTTCGCGGAACCGGTGCTGCGACATGTAGACGGCGCCGAGCATTCGCAGCGCATCGTAGTCATCCGGCCCGCGCTCGAGTGCGCGTGTGAGAACCTTCTCCGCCTCGAGCGTGTAGCCGCCGTTGGCTTCGAGGCGCGCACGGCGCAGCGCATCGGCCGCAAACACGGCAGCTTCGCGTCCGACGCCTTTCGGCGCCGGCGGATTCTCACGCGAGTAGACCGCCGCCGCGATCGCTCCGATGGCGATCGCGGCGACAACGAAGAGGAGGCGCTGGCGCTTGCTCATGGCAGGTTGTTCGGGTTGAGGTTGGTCGAGCCCGGGTTCGAGTTCACGCGCGGACCGCCGACCTCGTTGCCGGGGTGCGGCGAGGCGAGGAAGGGGAACGTCGAGAAGAACGGCGTGTCGTTCTTGTCGATGCCGTCGCCGAGCGCGTTATTCGGCGACACGTTGTAGGCCGGCGTGAACGGCGTGCCGCCCGCCAGCGCGCGCAGCTCGATGTCGACGACGTCATCCGCGGGACGACGGCCGTTCGGGAAGCCGGCGTTGTCGCCGCCGAGCAGACCGAGACGGCTTGGGTTGCTCGAGGGCGGAACCGCCATGTTCAGGCGAAGCATCTCCGACGGCCTCGGGTTCGTGCCGATCTGATTCAGGCCGGGGATGCCCGTCAGGAAGATGGTGACGAGATCGTTACGCGGCGGCGGCGGCGTCTTCACGCCGAAGAGCGCTTCCATCAGCGGCGGCACCGTTGGATTGGTGACGAAGCTGAGAGCGGCGCTGTCACCGGTCGGCTCGAGCCCGTTGAACGTGTCCTTCACGCCCAGCGGAATCACCGCCTCGTTGACGAGCGGCATGCCCAGCCGCGACACCTGCACGAACGCGCCGCTCGACACGGCCGTCCCCGGCGCGCGCGTCGTCGTCGCCGGCCGGCTCGCCGTCGACCAGACGCCAATCGAGGCATTCGGATCGGATCCGCCGGACGGCGACGCGCCCGTGCGCGTGAGGTGCGAGATCGGGATCTCGAGCGCGATCGTGTGGACGTTGTAGTTGCCGAGGCCGTCCACGGCGCTGCCAGTCTTGCCGTTCAACGTGCGCAGTTGCAGCAGGTCGAACGTGGCGCCGAGATCGACGAAGAACGGATCATCACGCGGCCCCGCGAATGCGCGGATGCCGTCGCTCGACAGCGTGTTGGCCCCCGAGCCGAAATCGCCGACGTAGTTCGGCATCGAGATGAGGCCGACGTGCGCCGGCAGCACCATCATGTTCTCCCCCAGCACTGTCCCCGCTCCAGTGCGCCGCGGCCCGCGCACTTCCGTGACGCTGTAGAACTGGCGAACGTTCAAATCCGGATCGTTCAGCGACGTAACCTGGCCCGTGTTGTAGAGGAACGTGTTCGGGTTGGAGACGGTGGTGGTGAACCGGAATTGATAGGTCAGGTCTTCGACCGCGTCGCCCGTGTTGTCGACCATGATTTCGTAGAGCACGTTGTCGTCGAACTTCCAGAAGTTCGGCCCCGAGCTGGGAAATTCCAGCGGGATGAAATTGGCGATCAGGACAACGCGATCCGGCCGTTCGGGACTGACAAAGGCGTAGACGTCCGTGTTGTCCGCGAGCGGATCCTGACTAATGAGCGGCGCCTCGCGATGGCTCGACGCGCGCAATGGGACGAGGAACGCGCCGGCGGCCACGAGCGCCAGCGCCAGACAAGCAAGCTTCCTCACGCAGCACCTCCTCCTCGCTCTACGGAGGCGATCGGCTA
>QHWQ01000250.1 GCA_003222635.1 Acidobacteriota bacterium
CCGGACGTGCAGCTTCGCGCGATGACTATTGTGCCGCTGCCTCACCACGAAGGTTGCCGACCTTTCTGCCGTCGGGGAGCACGACCTGCGCGAGCAGACCGAACGGTCGACCGGTCGCGGCTGGCCGCACGGTGACCGTCACTTCGTCGCCCGGCTTGAAGATATTCGCGCGATAGCCTTCGGTGTAAGCGGTATTCGGCGCTTGCGCTTCGGCCAGCCACTGCACGACCTGCCCATCGTCGCCCTTGACGTCAAACGTCAGCAGACAGTGTGGATTCGACCAGAGCCACATCTTGACGGTCCCCTTCAGCGTCACCGTTTTCTCCGCGTAGAGCGTCGACGCGGTGTGATGAGCGCTCGCGGGAACCGCGAGCCATAGCCCGGCGACCACGGCGAACACGACAATCAGCCGATTTCTCATTGCGCGGCCCTCCTACTTTGCGCTCACCGGGTTGCCATACACCTTGTTATATGCGTCGATTTCCGACGGCGAGCAGTACCGCGTCATGACGTCCGTTCTCGCGTCCTGCAGCATCATCGGCAGCTTCATCGTCGTCCACGGCTGCGTATACACCTTCGGATCCTGAATCGTCTCCGACCACTCCAGATGGTCGTAGTCCGGACGGCGGAACGTTTCCGTAATACGCACCTGGTCGCTGATCGGCCGGCCGGTGTTGTCGAGCCACACGCGCTGTTCCGGCATCGTCCCGACCGTCTGCACCTCGAGTGTGTGATCGTCTGTCCACTTGCCCACCGAGTACCCGAACCACCGCGGCTCCCGATACTGACCGTTGATCTCCACGCCGCCATCCTCCAGGAGCTTGGGCAATGGCCGGCCGTCGGTCCAGATGATCCGCCACCGGTTGTCGTACTGATACAGCATCGCGACCTTGTACTCGTCCTGAAAGATCTGGATGCCGAGGTCGTAATGGTTGTAGCGCGGCAGGCCTAACGGCTCACAGCGAACCCTCGGATCATTCGTCTCGGCCGGTGGAACCGCATCGATCCCCTCGAGCGGCTTATGGGACTTGTACAGTTCCAGGCCGTGCGGCGTGTAGGGGAGCTGATTCTCCGGCTTGCCGTTGTTTGGCTTCAGCTGCACGCCGGATGACTGGTTGTTGACCTGCCGGTTGCCCGGCGCCGCGCCCCACATCCCGGCAAGACTGCGCCGCGGAGCCGGCTTGCTGTCTTTCTCGGCGATCGCCTGCCGACTCGGAACGGGCTCGGGCCAGCCCGGCGTCGAACCGGCCTGCGCGAATGGGCGAGCAGAAAGGATCAGCGTCGCGCCCCAGAGGCCGACGATCAAAACCAAAAATCGATTTCGCATTTCGGAACTCCCGCGTAAGGGTGCATCGGGAAGTTCCGTGGAGTCAATGCTGCGGCGTTGAATGCCTGTTGGCCTCGGTCAGCGCGAGGACCGCATACGCCGTGGCCGCATCACTCATGAAACGACCGATATTCGACGTGGGGGGACGTTGGACATTCAAAGAATCGGCTGGCCAGAAGCCTTCCGACGTGTTCTGGTTGCGCTCAAGCCACAACAGCCCGCGCGCCACCTGGACATTGTCGCGGGTGAGACCGGCCTGTTGGAGCGTGAGCGTGACAAGGCCCGTGGCGTAGCCGTCGCTCTTCATTTCCACGAGGCTTCGATCCGCTCGTATCCACGATCGCGCGTATCCGCGCAGCGTCGAGCCTTTCCACGTCCGGTTCATGGAAGCGAGACTCCAGCCTCCATCGTCACGCTCATCGTCGACAATCTCAGTGACGAGCGACTTCCGCCGCTCTGCCGTGACGAGGCCGGGGAGTTTCGTCGACGCCCACAGAAGGACCGTTCGATTGAAGAGCGACTGTGTGGCGTAGCCTCGGTCGAGGTAATCGCGCAACAGCAGCAGACGGTCTTGTACTGCGGGGGTCGAACGATAGTTCTCGGGAGCGGTACCCACTGCGGCCGCCGCAAGAGCAGCGCCGTAGTACGCGGACTCTTCCGCCTCCCAGGGTCGTAAGTCGAAGTCGAGCCATGACCACGCACCCTTGTCATCGCCCGTCGTCTTCTGCTGCGCCCACATCTGGTCGAACGCGGCTCGCGCGTCATCACTGAGCCGCCCCGTCTGGGCGTCGTAGTTGGCCAGGATCAGCGCATTGATAACGGCTTCGGTTCCCCGGGACTGCGCGGTCTTGTGCGCGCCGCTTGTTTCGTCGTTGTAGTACGGTCCCCTGTCGTCTCGAAGGCGTACTCGCTTCGTCACATTCTCGATGAGTCTGCGTTCGTTGATCGTGGGAGTCTGGTCGGCGAGCGCCCCACGGAGCGCCGCGCGCGAGAGCGCGTACGGCAGCGCCGTATGACATGACACGCAAAACGTCTCGTGATCGCGCGAAGCAACGGACCATCCCATCCACCAGCTCGTTCGCTGGTCAAGATACGCGGCGGCGGCCGTTGGACTCCACGTGGACGCGACCGTTGCTTCAGAGCGGGAGCAGGCGCACAGAACCGCCGCCACCATGCACGTCGTCGCCGCGCAGAAGCTCAGCGTCCTCGCGTTCATGTCTCGCTCAGCCGGTCTCAGACGCCTTCGAGCTGCAGACGTCGGATCGATCTCCTCGGCGCGCTCGACCCGGCAACGATGTCCACGATCAGCGCGTGCAGAAGCTCGACGCCCTCGAAGAGGTTCTCCGCGGCTGCCGCGGGATCGGTGGCGAGCGTCATCTCCGCCTGCAGCGCGCGATAGAGCTCTTCGGTGTGCGTGATGTCGCAGACCCCGTGAACGTCCGTGTATTCCATCTCCTCGGAACCCTGCAGGCGGGCGAGCTCCGCGAGATACGGCATGAATCGTTGAATGAGGCCTTCGAAGAAGGCCATGGTGACGATGATGCGCACGGCCGAGAGCCGTCCGATGAACAGGCGGACCGCGGTCAGATTCTTCTGCACCGCGAGCACGTCGATCTCGGTCGGCACGGCGCGCGCCGCCGTCGCGAACCTTCGCATCATCAACGGATGTGCGTCGCGCACCTCTTCGTGGAGGTTCTCCATGATCTTCGCGCGCGCGGCGTCCGACTTGACGGCGAGCCAGGCTCCCGTCATCCAGTAGATGAAATTCCCTTCGAGGACCGCCGTGTATCGAGCGATGACCGCGCGCCGCTGCTCGGCGGAGAGCCGCTCGGGTGCCGGGAGAGAGCTCAGGAGATCATCGATGACTCCATCAAGATGCCTCTGGATGGCGCCGACCGCCGGTTCGGTCGAAAGCAGGTCAGCGGAAGACGATGTCATCATGCGCGCGTTCTCCTTGTTTGGGGGTTGGCGGGCACACGTGCCGCCCGGCGCGCCTTCACGCACGTCCCGTGCCGGGGCTCGTGAAGCGGACAGCAACACTTTCTGAGCGCCACGAGAGGAAGGGTTCGGCTGAAGAAGACTTTTGTCAGCGTGATCGCTGTCGTCCTCACTCCGAAGGGCGCCGCGCCGTTGGCGATTTCCGCGGTGGATCTCGTCTCCGGCGACGGCGACCTCGCGTTCTAACTCATGGCTGGATGATGCCCGGCGTGAGCACCGGCACCGTGATTCCGGCGTCGTTGAGCAAGCCGAACTGCAGCATCGACATGTTGAACCACCATGAGAGCTTGCGCTGCGGCGACAGGTTGCCGATCGGCCAGCCGATCTTGTTCTGACGGATGAACGTGGCCGGATCGCCCAGCCCCGGCGCGAGCTGGCTGCTGGTCCACTCGCGCGGGTCGCGTCGTGGCCGCCACTCGTCCCCGAATGTTTGCTTCGCACAGGCAGCGAACTCGTGGTGCATCGCGAGGAACGATTCGCCTTCGCTCGCGAACGGTCCGATCGGGTTCAGATCGTAGGTGCCCTGCCGTTTCAGCGCGCGCAGCGCGACCGCCGTGAGCGCGGTGGCGTCGGTGCAGTGCTGGATGTCGTCGTACTCTCCGAAGTTCCGCCGCACCAGATCCGGCCCGAGGCCCGAGCCGTAGAGCGGCACCAGCCGGCGCGTGTTTTCGCCGTCCGCCGGGTCGTACGGGATCGACGGATGCAGGAACGTGTCGTCGACAGGTCCGTAGCCGAAGTACGACGAGCCCACATCGCGCAGGTATCGCGCCAGCCGCACGAACACTTCGTCCGCGCGCGTGTCGCCGGTCTGGTCCTCGTAATGCACGAGCGCGTCGATCATCAGCTCGCTCATCCAGATCGAGCACCACGGGTCGTTGCCGTCGTTCCCTTCGGCGTGCTGCAGGATCGTGTGGATGAAGCAGTTCTGCGGCGGGAAGGGGATCGGAATGCCCGGATTGATTTGCGCGAGCGCGGCCGCGTCGCCGGTGATGTGCCGGTAGCCGGTCTCGAACATCTGGTAGAACGCGTTGAGATACTTCGCGTCGCCGGTCAGGCGGTGGCCGTAATAGAGGCCCTCGAAGCTGGTGCCGAGCAGCCGCTCGGTCCACAGGCTGTTGGGAGCGCCGATGTGTCCGGCGCGGTACGGCTTGACGAACCCGGGCTCGTGGAACCACATGTCGGCGATCGCCTTGCCTGCATCGAGCGCGAGCTCGTCGCCGGTGAGCGCGTAGTACGCATACAGGCCGCGCAGGTGCGAGTACTTCGGATCGGGATAATCCGGCTTGCCGCTGAAGACGCCGGCGTCGGGACCGGTGAGGTTGATCTTCGACGCGTAGTACTGGCAGTTGCGATGCGCCTCGCGCAGGAAGCGCGTGTCGTTCGTGTGCACGAACGCCGTCAGGTAAGTGGTGCAGCGATCGTAGAGCCAGCCTTCGTAGTTCGCCACCGGGTCGACGGCCGACTCGGGATCGGGGTTGATTGCGTAGCCGAGGTCGTACATCGACGAGAGGCTGAAGTCCACCAGCGCGTCGGACAGAAACGCCAGGCCGCCGAATTGCGGCTGATGCGCCTCGGCGCGCGTCACCTGCGGGCCCAGGATGCCGGTGGCGGCGAGATAGCCGTCGGGGAACGTCGCGAGGACGCGCGGCTCGCGCGCCGTGAACAACGTCTTCGTCTCATGCGGCGCCTCGACCAGCTTGTTCACGCCGCCGACCGACGCAATCGTGCGGACGGTCGTCTCCACGGTCTCCGCCGCCGCCGCGCTGACATCGTCATTGATGTAGGGCACCACCGTCGTGCCCGGCACAGGACCGAGCGCGCCCTGCCACACCACGTCTACGTCGATCTCGTTGCTGGTCATCTCACTCGCGTCGAACTGGATCTGCAGGACGCTGACACCGGTGCGCACGCCGCATCGGTCGTGGCGTGCCAGCAGCTCGCGCGCGCTGACGTCGAGGGGAGTGCCCGAGCGCAAGACGCGCACGTCATTCACGTCGGCAAGGTTCACCCCCGGAGGTACCGGCACGCCGAACGAGATGCGGTTGCCGCCGGCAAAGGTGCGCGTCAGATGAACCGTGACGCCGTCCGCGAATGGCCCGGTGGATGGCCCGGGAACTTCGCTTGTGCTCGGGCACCAGGGCGGCGCGGGTGGCGGGTTGTCATCTGGCGGGTCGTTATCATCACCACCACCACCACCACCGCCGCCACCATCCCCCGGGGGATCAGCGACGACGTCGAGGTTGGCCGAGACGGAATCGAGCGTGAAGTTCAGCGGCTCGCTGCCTTCCTGAGACATGAAGATGTGAACGTGTTCGAGCGGCTTCGTTGGATCGATGTCGAGGGACGCGTTCACCACGCCCTTGTCGCCCGCGGCGCCAGTCACGTCGGCGCAGCTCGAAACGGGAGAATCGGGCCAGTTGACGCCGGCGATGTAGACCATCGCGCAGAACTTGAGCCGCGACGAGCTCGCGATGTCGAACCGCACATGACCGCTGACGCTCAAGCGGCTCGCGAGCCCACCCTGGAAGCCGTGATCCCACCAGATATAGCTGCCCCACGCGTTGGTGTCGACGTGCAGGCTGTGCGATCCCTCGAGCGGCGACACATCGGTTTGCGCCACATGGCTCGTGGCGTCCTGCGCATAGAAGCTCGAGACGCCCGATTCGAATCCCGGATCCTCCACGAGGTTTGGAGCGGAGGGCCCGGAAACAATGCTGACCGTGGCCGCCGCCATGGAGCTGTTGCCCGCCAGATCGGTGGCCGTGCCGGTGATCGGCTGGTTGGCGCCTTCGGTGGCGATCACCTGATCGGCGGGACAGCTGGCGATGCCCGATCCGGCATCGGTGCAGGTGAAGTGCGCGGTGACCGGACCGTGGTTCAAGCCACTGACGTCCGGCGCCGGGCTGAGTGCGACGACAACCGTCGGCGGCGTTTGATCGATGCTGAGTGATTGCGTCAGCGGGGCGCTGCTGTTGCCCGCTCGATCCGTGGCCGCGGCGACGATCGGCTGATTCGCGCCTTCTGTCGCGAACACCTGGTTCGCGGGGCAGGTGGCGATGTGCGAGCCGGTGTCGGTGCACGTGAAATATACGGTCACCGGTCCGTTGTTCCAGCCGTTGGTATTTGGCGCAGGGCTCAGCGTTGCGGCGATCGCCGGCGGCGTCTGATCGATGCTGAACGACTTGGTGACCGTCGGACTGCTGTTGCCGGCCTTGTCGGTGGCGAAGCCGCTGACGGTGTGCACACCGTCGGTTGCAAACAGTTGATCGGCGGGGCAGGTGGCGATGCCCGATGCTCCGTCCGCGCAATTGAAGTGCGCCGTCACCGGGGCGTTGCGATATCCGGGGCCGCTCGGCGCCGGCGACAGCGTGATCCTGATGCTCGGGTTCCGCGTATCGATATTGATTCCGGCGAGCTTGACCGCCCCGACGTTGCCCGCAAGGTCCGTGGCGTGCCCAACGGCGGTCAGTTTCCCCGTTGTGGAGTACGTGATCGGCGCGGTCAATGTTCCCGGCGCGAGACCCGAGAGCGCGTCGGTCGCCGAGAAGCTCACGACGACCGGTCCGTTCACCCACCCCTCGGCATTGGCGTCCGGAGATCGCGTGGCGTTCATGACTGGAGCAGTCCGGTCGATGTTGAGCGTGATGCTCGCGGTCGCCGTGTTGCCGGATTTATCCGTCGCGGTGCCCGAGATCGTCTGATTCGCACCTTCCGTGGTGATGACCTGCGCCTTGGGACACGTCTTGATTCCCGACTCCGCGTCGGAGCACACAAACTTGACCGTGACGTTCGTCCTGTTCCAGCCGTTGGCGTTGGCGGCCGGAGTTGCGACGACGGCAATCGTTGGCGGCGTGGTGTCGATGGAGCCGGCAAGGCTGCCGCCGGCCGTCAGCATCACGATGAGCGTAAGCGCGCGGGTAGAACGACGAGCGTGGCGAATCATAGCGTCTCCAAGCACATCCAACGGAGAGAGGGTGTCTGCGACGGCGCGGCGCAGCCCTGCAGGCAGGCGTGGCTACTGTCAGTACAAACGCGGCGTGTTGCCACAGCGAACATCCGCCACGAGGCGTCGTCCCGCTATTAGGGTCGCTCAGTTCCTCGACTGCACGGTCGCCAGGCTCACGTCGCGGACGCGGTCCACGAACTCGATCCGCACGCCAGAGGGGTCGGAGCCGAAACGCTGTTGAAATTCCTCCCGTTCGGCGTTGCCGTCGAGCACGAGGAACATCCGGCTGCCACGGCTGCCGATTGACGCAACGGTGGACGCAAGGCGGTCGGCAGGAATGCGGTCCCACCTGACGGTGGTGCGGCCGCTGTAATAGTGGACGCTGCCGCTGTGCAGCGATGCGAAGACGACCGCGTTCGCGTCGCCGTGGCTCGACACCCATTCCGCGACGGCCGGATACTTCGATTCGGCCGCCCACAATCGAAATACCTGGCGCTCCCGCAGATACACGACTGAGCCCGCCGCCGCGCCGATCGCCAGCACGATGACGAGCAGCGCCGCCACGGCTGCGGGCACCAGCCGATCGAGGAGCCGGGTGGCGGCGTGTGCGGCAGCCATCAAGAGAAACACGAGGCCGGGAAGCAGGAAGCGAAGCGTTTCCCAGTCGTCAAAAAACGGCACGTACAACAGGTAGGGCGCGGCAACCGCCGCAAACAGCAGAAACGCCGTGCGGACGAATCGATCGCCGACCAACCACGCCGCGGCGACAACCGCGGGAACGAGCGGCGTCTGCAGGCGAAGGAACCACTTCGCGTACATGGCGACGTTGCGCGGAATGGCCTCGATGGCAAACAGATTCGCCGCGTCTCCGTAGCCGCTGCCGGTGGCGCGTCCATACAGCGCAGCGGACACCAGCAGTTGAATGATCAACAACGACCCGAAGCCGAGGGCGAATCGAACGTCATCGCGTGGCCGGCCTCGCCTTGCGGCGACCGCGAGCACGATGGCGGCCAGTCCCAGCACCGGTCGCGTCAGCATCGCCATCCCGGCGGCGAGGCCGGATGCCACCGGCCACGCCCTCGCGCGCGTCAGCAAGAACACCGCGAGCACAATCCAGAAGGTCGCGGGCACATCGCTCATCGGCTGAAGCGCGTACGTGAAGAACACCGGGTGCACGGCGACGAGCGCGGTCGCCAGCGCCGCGTCCAGGACACCGCCGGCGCGTCTCACGATGAAATAGATCAGGACGAGGGCGGCCGAGGCGAGCACCGGCGAGACATAAAACACAGCGCCGGCGCCGCCGATCTCGCGAAAGAGCCACCGAGAGATGCCCCGTTGTCAGCAACTCAGCTGCGCTGACATAACCATGGCTATCGAGTCCGCCGCAGGCCTTCACCAGGTAGAACCACCACAGCGAGTTCATCACGAGCGTGATCGTGGCGAGGGTAAACAGTGCGGCGTCCGCCGCCGCACGGTCCAGCCACGTCGATCGCGCCCACGCTCGACTCGCGCGCACGCCTCCCACGATGAGCAGAACCGCGGCGAGACTGGCGGGCCGTCGCCAATCGTGCGCCGACAACGTGAGACCGCCCAACGAAATCTGTCCGCCGCCGGTGATCAGAATGAAGAAGGTGAACGCCACCATCACGGAGGCGGCGCCAAGGGTCAGCGCGTCCCGCCGACGCGCAACAGGTTCGCTGGCTGGGGCCATTTCGGGCTGATCTTCCCCCAACCTCGAGTTCGTTGAAAGAAGGATGCGGCAAGCCGAACGTGCCCCGCCAGATCTTCGAATGCGTGAGCCTCGCGACGCGGGATCTCCTCGTCGATCGTCATCTCGAGACCGAACGGCGTTACCGAGACGCGGCCGCCAAGCGCCTGTAGTACTACCTGTCGATCAGACCAACTTGACCCCGAGGATGTCGGTGACATCGCGGACGAGGGACCCGGACGACCGGGTCTAGCGGGATCTAGTAGGGGTAACCTTTCAGCCTCCGCGTCCTGGGCTTCCAATCAGGCAGCGAGGCGTAGTCGTCGCCAATTGGCATCTTGACCTTCGGCAAACTCTGAGCATCGAGGACAGCGTCCTCCGGGATGACCTCGTTGAGGTTGAGGAGAAAGGCCGTCAGCGCGTAGACCTCGTCGGGCTTGAGGGTCCCCTCTCTACCGAGAGGCATCGCGCGATTGATGTAATCCCACACCGTCGTCGCGAACGGTGCGCGTACGGGCAGGATTCGCCCCCGCTCCCACGTGGCGACACTGGGCCCGTCCTTCGATTTCAACTCGGGCGCGCGGCCTCCGGTCCCGTTCGCGCCATGGCAGCCAACGCACCCCTTGCTCGTAAAGAGCTGCGCGCCTTCCTTGGGCGTGCCGCGGCCCGGCGGAAGTTCCGCTCCGTCAGGACCGATGGAAATATCCAACGAGCGGAGTTCCTCTGCGGTCGGCGTGCGTCCGACACCATATGTGGGCGACGACTGCGCCAGCACGGACGCTCCCAGGAACACTCCCCCGAGGAGCAGCACACACGCGAGAAACCTATGCGTGCCCATTCTGCACGCTCCCATCGCTGGCGATCCGCCACGGCTGAATGGTGTTGTCCAGCCCCGGAACCTCGCCCAGGGGCACGTTGAAAAACTTGGCTATGCGCCATCCGCTGAGGGATCGCCTTGATCTCGGCGTCCATCCAGTGCTTGCCATCGTCGGTGGAGACCTCCACCCTGCGAATGGCTCCGCCACCTGACCAGGCCAGGCCGCTGATCTCGTAGAAGCCTTTGCCGGACAGCTGTTGTCCGGCGGATGGGCGCGTGATGACCGATTTCGGTCCGACCTGATAACCCAGCGCCGCCTCTTTCGCGTCCTTTTGAAGATGCCCGTAGTCGTTGTAGTTCATGTAGTACCGGTCCACGAGCTTGACTCGCCGCAGATACTTCGTCGAGAAGATGCCTTCGAAGCCGGGAACCAGCAGTCGCAGCGGGAAACCCTGCTGGGGCCGCAGCGGCTCGCCGTTCATGCCGTAGGCCACGAGCACGTCGTCCATGGCCTTGGCGAGCGGCATGCTCGACGCGCCCTTGACTTCCTCCGCGCCTTCGGCAACGAACCAGGATGCCCCGCTTTTCACGCCGCACTCCTTGAGCAGCGTCGAGAGCAGGACGCCGGTCCATTCGGCGCAGCTGGTCATCCCGTGTGATTCCTGAACGGTCTTCGCGCGGGGCGTCGACCGGTTTCCCGCGCACTCGATGAAATGCAGGCGCGTGACGGAAGGCAGGCGCTTCAAGTCCTCCATCGTGAACGTCAGGGGACGGTCCATCACGCCATGGACCGTGAGCGTGTGCTGCCGGGGATCGATG
>QHWQ01000251.1 GCA_003222635.1 Acidobacteriota bacterium
CTCATCCAGATCATCGTCGAGGAGATTGCCGCCAGCGAAGCGTCGCCGGTCGCGGCGCGTTGTGCCTGTCACTCGCTGCTGTACGAGTGCTGTCCGGATCGATTACGCGGCGTCCTCGACGCCGGCGCGACGCGGCTCGGCCTGCACGCGACCGGCGGCGCGCCCGGCGGTGTCGCAGCGATGATCGATCACACGCTGCTCAAGCCCGACGCGACGCGCAAGGACATCGAGGCGCTCTGCCGCGAAGCGGCGGAATACACGTTCGCCAGCGTCTGCGTCAACCCGACGTGGGTGGCGCTCTGCACAGCGCTCCTGCAGGCGAGCGGGGTGAAGGTCTGCTCCGTCGTCGGCTTTCCGCTCGGCGCGACGACGCCGGACACGAAGCACTACGAGACGCGGCGCGCCATCTTCGACGGCGCGCGCGAAATCGACATGGTGATCAACGTCGGCGCGCTGAAGTCCGGAGACGTGCGCATTGTCGAGCGCGACATCGAAGCCGTGACGTTCCCGTGCCGCGAGGCCGGCGCGCTGAGCAAGGTGATCATCGAGGCAGCGCTGCTGACAGACGATGAGAAGATTACGGCGTGCACGCTGGCCAAGGCGGCGGGCGCTGATTACGTGAAGACCTCCACGGGCTTCGGTCCGGGAGGCGCCACCGCCGCCGATGTCGCGCTGATGCGCCGCGTGGTCGGTGAAGGGATGGGCGTCAAGGCCGCGGGCGGCGTTCGCGATCTCGAAGGGCTGAAAGCGATGGTCGCGGCAGGCGCGACGCGTGTGGGGGCGAGCGCCGGCGTGCGCATCGTCCAGGAGTCGCAAGGGAAACAACCCACAGCGACAGCGAAGGGATATTGACGTGGCACATCTCAGTCAGGAACAGCTGCGGCGGCTGGCGCGGCTTGGGGCGATGGCGCGGGTCGAGCAACTGCGGGCGGAGGAAGCGGCGATTAAGTCCGAATTCCCCGAGCTGTTCGGCCGCGGACGGCGTGAACAGGCCGCGAACGGGCAGGCCGCGGCGGGCCGGCGGCAACGCGCCGCGATGTCGGCAGCGGCGCGGCGGGCCGTCTCGCAGCGCATGAAGAAGTACTGGGCCGAGCGCCGCAAGGCGAAGGGGAAGTAGTGAAGGCGGGGCTGTGCCTCGCGGCCCTGTTCATCTCGACCGCGGCGTTCGCACAATCGTCCTCGCCGGGCCCGTACATCGTCGACGTACGGGGCGCGATGTCGGGCGCCCCTGGCGGCGCATCGTTCTATCCGCCGGTGACAGCGGACGTGCTCGCTCCCCAGCGCGCCTTCGGCTTCGTGGCCGGCGCTCACGTCTATCCCTTTCATCTCGGTGTCGCGCGTATCGGCCTCGGCGCCGATCTGATGCGCGCCCGTGGCACCGCTTCGTCCATCGACAACGTCGGCGCGGCGATGAGTGTGATGACGCTTGCGCCGCAGCTGTCATTCAATTTCGGCACGCATGACGGATGGAGCTATCTGAGTGGCGGCTACGGGATGGCACAGACGCTGGCGAGGGTGGACGTTCCGGCAACCACGACGCCGGCGTCGACGAGCTCCCGCGAACGCCGGTCGCCCGCGATCAACATTGGCGGCGGCGCGCGCTGGTTCCTGCGCGAGCATGTCGCGGTCGGCTTCGATGTGAGGTTTCACCGCATGACCAACCCGTCGAAGCAGATCGTCGGACTGTCGGTGGGAATCTCGTTGCGATAAGCGGCTGCTTAAAGTCCGGCCGCCGCCCTTCTCATTCCCTCGGTCACAATGCCGACTCTCTGGACCCCGGCACCTTTTGCGGCATCGATGACTCCGACGATCTACTGTCCGATTCCCTTCTGCCTGATCAACGCATAAATCTCATCGGGCTCGACCGGCACATCCTTCGTCAGATTCTCGGCGCCATTCGGGGTGACGAGCACCGTGTCCTCGAGCCGAATGTGGATCATCTTGTCGTTGAACGTCAGCAGTGGTTCGTCGTTGAAGGTCGCGCCCGACTGCAGCGGCGCGTCAGCTCCCGGGTTGACGTCATGTACCGACATGCCGACGTAGTGCCCGACGTAGCGGCGGTCCGCTTCAAACTCCTTGTCGAAGCCGTGCCGCCTGTACACGTCGAGCGCCGCCTGCTGCATCTGGGTGATGGTCACGCCGGGCTTCATCATCGCAATGATGGTCTTGCTCGCCTCGAGCACGCAGCGGTACATCTTCTCCTGCTCGCCCGTGAATCGGCCGGAGACAGGCCACGTCCGCGTCACGTCGGACGTGTAGTAGTCGTAGTCGGCACCGAAGTCGAGCAGGACGACATCGCCCGCCTGCATCCGTCGATTGTTGGCCTCGTAATGTTGCGCGACGCTATTTGGTCCCGACGCCGCAATCGGCTTGAACGCCAGGCCCGCGCCTGCTTTGGTCGTCACGAAGGTCGCCGCGGCCTGGAGCTCGTACTCGTATTCGCCCGCGTGGGTGCCTTTGATCGCTTCTTTCACCGCCGCGGCGCCGATGGTGGCTGCGCGGCGCATCCGCTCGATTTCGTACGGCGATTTCACCACACGCAGCGCGGTCATCAGCGGCGCAAGGTCGGCAACGGGCACCTGAGGCACCAGACTGCGGATGTGCTCCGTCGCCTGCTGCACCGGCGACGACGCGTGATAGAGCGGGTGATCCATCATCGCGACGCTCGAGGCGCGCACTTCGTTTCGTGACTGCTGCAGGTTGTCCTCGAGCGAGAGCGGAAGATAGAGGCGCTGCGCCGTGGCTGCCTGATTCCACAGCACAATGTTCACCTGGTCCATGGGCAGCAGCTGGTCGATGCCATACGTCTCTTTGGCGTCGGCTCGCTCGAGGAGTCCAGGACCTTCGAGCATGATCTGATTGGGAGAGCGGGGGTTTGCAAACACCAGCGTCTGTTTCGTCTGGCCGTTCATCACGAGGACGAGCCCGGGCTCCTCGATGCCGGTCAGATAGAAGAAGTCGGGCGCCTGGCGGAATTTCACCGGCGCGGCGTCGTTCCTGTCCGCACCGAAGACCACAGCAACGCCGCCGCCGACCTGCTCGAACAGTCGGGCGCGCCGTCCGGCGAACTCGTTCTTGCTGAACGCTTCCTGTCCCGCCGTGCCGGTCGCGCACAGCAGCAACGCGATACCACACGCCGCGGCGCGGAGACGATTCATGCGAACCTCCGGCCCGGCATGCTACACCCGCTTGGCATCGGAGCGAAGGTTGGAGCGGGCGACGGGAATCGAACCCGTGTTCGTGGCTTGGGAAGCCACTTTCTTACCATTAGAAGACGCCCGCGCTCGAAAACGTGCTGGCTTAGTTTAGCGATCAACACGCGGGCGGCGCAATTACCCCCGAATGATCGACAGCACCTCGTCGCGCTTCTGCTCCATCATCTCCGTCGTCGCCGCCTCGAGATTCAGACGGAGGAGCGGTTCCGTATTCGACCCACGGACGTTGAAGTGCCAATCCTGGTAATCCACAGAGATGCCGTCCATGCGCGAGATCTGCGCATCCTTGTAGCGCGCCTCGATCGCCGCCAGCTTCTTCGGCACCTCGGTCATGCTCGAGAGCTTGGTGTTGATCTCCCCTGAGATGAAGTAGCGCTCCCGCAGCGGCTGCAGCAGCTCGTGCAGCGACGTGTTCTTCTTCGACATCAGCTCGAGGATGAGCAGCGCCGGAATGAAGCCGTTGTCGGCGTACGAGAAGTCGCGGAAGTAGTAGTGCCCCGTGACCTCGCCGGCGAAGATGCCGTCCTCGTCGCGCATCCGCCCTTCAGCAGGAACGCTTCCGCCAGCAGCGCCGTGATGAAGTCGCCGGAGATGAATTCGCCGCTGCCGTCGATGAAGAAGCACCGATCGGCGTCGCCATCCCACGCAATCCCGACATCGGCCTTCTGACGAATCACTTCCTCGGTGATGTCGCGGCGGTTCTCCGCGAGCAGCGGGTTCGCCTCGTGATGCGGGAACGTCCCGTCGATGTCGAAACAGAGCTTTGTCGTCTTGCACGGGAGCTGATCGAACAGCAGCGGCGCGACGAGTCCGGCCATTCCGCTGCCCGCATCGAGCACGACGGTGAACGGTGTGATGACGGACGGGTCGATGAACGACATCACCTTCTCGACGTACTCGAAGATGATGTTGCGCGGCGACACGGATCCCGGCGTCGCGGCGGGCCGCGGCAACGTGTCGTTGACGATCATGTCGCGGATCTCGCCGAGCCCCTGATCGCCGCTCAACGGCAGCGCGCCGCTCCGCACCATCTTGATGCCGTTGTACTGCTTCGGATTGTGCGACGCCGTGATCTGCGCGCCTCCTTCGAGGCCGTCGTTGACCACCGCGAAGTAGAGCATGTCCGTGCCGAGCATGCCGTAGTCGACGACGTCGGCGCCCTGCTCGCGCGCGCCCTGGATGAAGGCGGCGGCAATGCCCGGAGACGAGACGCGCATGTCGCGCGAGACGCCAATCTTGCTCGCGCCGAGGTAGACGACGAAGCCACGGCCAATCTGCCGCGCGACCTCTTCGTTGACTTCGCCCGGGTAGAGTCCGCGGATGTCGTAGGCCTTGAAGATCTCCGTATTGATGCGCATCGTGTGAGCTGTATCGCCGGGCATGACGGTTACGCTTTCGTGTAATCAGTGAGCGTCGTCTTGTCGCCGAGCACGGCGCCCGAGTTGACGCTGACGTTGCGGCCGATGTGACAGTGGCGTCCGAGAATCGCATCCCGGACGCACGCCTCGCGGCTGATGCGACAATTGGGCCAGATCACGGCTCCGCTGACGACGGCCTCTTCCTCGATCTGTGTCTGACGGCCGATCACGGAGTACGGGCCGATCTTCGCGCCCGCCTTTACCAGCACGCCCTCGTCGATGAAGCACGGGCCCTCGACGGTCGCGCCGTCTTCAATCTTTGCATCGGACGCGACGAACGCACGGGGTGCCGACGCCTCGCGGAACGGCTCGGCTGCGTAGCGTCGGTCCATGATGTCGCGGTGCACCTGTGTGTACTTGCCAGGCGTCCCGATGTCGATCCAGTAGCCGTTGTAGACGTAGCCGACGAACGTTTCGCGCCGTTCGATGAGCGACGGGAAATAGCTCCGTTCGATCGACCAGGCGACGTTGCTCGGAATGCGATCGAAGGTGTCGGGCTCGAGGATGTAGATGCCCGCGTTGATCGTGTCGCAGGTGATCTCGTCGGCGTTCGGCTTCTCGAGAAACGTGAGCACGTCGCCATTGAAGACGACGACCGATTCCCTCAGCTGGTCGCCGGCGTACTTGATCGCGCCCGCCGTGCCGAGCGGCGCGGGCTCGACGACGTAGCGAATCGTGATGCCGAGCTCGGAGCCGTCGCCGAAGATCTCCTCGATGCGCCGCGGCTGGTAATTGAGACTCAGGATGACTTCATCGATCTCCGGAACCTGCTTGAGGAGATCGATCTGATAGTGAAGAAATGGGCGATTGAAAATCGGGACGATCGGCTTTGGCGTGTGGATCGTGAGCGGTCTGAGTCGGGTGCCCTTGCCCCCGGCCAGAAGGATCGCCTTCATGACAATCAACGATCATACACGGTCGAGCCGATAAGGTACTCCGATAGGGTACAATGCCGTTCTTCCGACAGATGAACCTGCCAAACGCACTGACGATCGTGCGGATTTTTCTCGTGCCCCTGCTGGTCGTCGTGTTGCTCACGCAGTTTGCCGGCCACGAGATCTTCGGCGTCTCGAAAGAGCTGATCGCGGCGGCGATCTTCGCCGTGGCGTCGATCACCGACTGGCTCGACGGCTATCTCGCGCGCCGCCGCCGCCAGATCACGTGGCTCGGCCAGGTGCTCGATCCGATCGCGGACAAGCTCCTCACCTCCGCCGCGTTCATCTCGCTGGTGCAGCTCGGCCTCGCGCCGGCCTGGATGGTCGCGCTCATCATCGGCCGCGAGTTCGCGATCACCGGCCTGCGCAGTCTCGCCTACACGAAAGGCATCACCATTCCCGCGTCGCCGCTCGGCAAGATCAAGATGGCGTCGCAGGTCACCGCTATCCTGCTGCTGATTCTCGGATGGCGGCCGCTGCCATGGCTGGCGCCGATTGGCTATGCGGCGCTCTGGGTGGTGATGTTGACTGCGGTGATTTCGGCGGCCGACTACTACCGCCGGTTCACGCTGCTGCTCAACGCGCGCGTCACCGATGTGAACGTCGCGCGTGAGCGGAAGGCGAGCTAGATTCGTAAATCTTATTTTCTGATCGCCGCGTAATCGCCCGACAGGAACGCGCTGCGCGAGCTGGTCGCCAGCAGCGTCGAGCTCTCCGGCTTCACGTCCACGACCACCGCATCGCCGAGCTCGAAGAGGAACTCGGGCGTGATGATGGCGGCCGGCAGCTCGGTCGTAATCGGCAGCTTCGCCGTTTCCGTCCGCCGCTTGTCGCGGTAGATCACGTAGCGCGCGCCGAGCGTCACGCCGTGATCGCTGCCGCGGTCGATGGTGAAGAAGTCATTCTTCGCGAACATCGTCCGGCGATCGGATCCCACGAGGATGTGGCCGTAGTTCTCCCGCTGCGGCTGCGACGGGTTCGCGTCCGCAATCGGCGGGATCGGCACGGTGAACGGCTCGAGGTATTCGCCGATTTCGATCGGTGTGTCGCAGGCGTGGCTGACCGTCACGAGCGACATCTTCTTGTCGACGGCGTAGACGCGCACCCAGCCGGCCGTCCGAATGGTCGCGGGTGTCATCCGCGAAATGCCGCCGCCGTTCTCCCCCTGCACCATGCGAACGTAGTACTCCTGACCGACCTCGATCCCGTTGTCCGAACCGCCGTTGATCGTGATCAGATCGCCGGGGCGGAACATGTGGCGCGTCGAGGCGTCCTGGCCGCCGGTGATGAGCAGCGACGGCGCCGGCACCTCGTAGGCCAGTATGGGGGAGCAGGCGAGGGCGATGACCTCCGCGGGCAGGCGCGTGCTGACCGGCGCCAGGCCGGTCTGCGCCAGCAGCGAACCGCCGGCCGCCAGCAGGGCAGCCGTCATGAAGACACGGATAGAACGTCCCGGATTGCGCATATCTCCCCTCGTTTTCCCGCCTTCGCCCGCTTCGGCCCGGGCAAGCCCGAAATTACTGATTGGCCAGTTCTTCGAGGCGTCTGCGCGCATCGGCCAGATACTCGCTGCGCTCGAATTCCTTGACCAGCCGGTCGTAGTACGGGCGCGCCTGCGCCGCACCGGTCTTGTTATCGGACTTGAGGAGAGATTCCGCCAGATAGTAGTACACGGCGTCCCGGGCGGGGTAGCCGGGGTCGTCCTTGAGGACTTCCTTGAAGCGATCGACGGCGCCGGGATACCAGCGCGCGCGGAAGTAATACAGGCCGACCTTGTAGGACGCCTCGCTCAGGCGGCTGCGCGCGTCGCGCCATTTCTCACGCACCTCCGGCGTGAGCATGCTGTTCGGATAGCGGTCGAAGAACGCCTCGAACTCGCGCACGGCGGCCTGGGTTTCGGTCTGGTCGCGCTCCGGCCTGCGCATGCGCCGGAAATGCGTCATCGCGAGCTTGTATTGCGCGTAATCGGCGCGCATGTTGGTCGGGTAGAACTGGATGAACTCCCGGAACTCGTTTTCGGCGAGCACCAGGTTGGCGTCGCCGCCTTCGCTCAGATACGAGTCGCCGACGCCCAGCTTGGCGTCGGGCCGCAGCGTGCTCTGCGGATAGTTGTCGACGATCTGCTGGAAGTACTTGCGCGCGTCGAGCCAGCGTTGCCGCGTCATGGAATCGTTGGCGCGCTGGAACAGAAACTGGTCGGGCGCGCTGTTGCCCGGCGGCGCGGCAGGCGGCTTGTTGCCGCCGCACGCGTAGAGCGACGCCAGCGCGACCACCGTCATGAGCGTGCAAAGGCGCGACGAGAACTTCGATTGAATCATGCCGTGAAGAGGCCCGCCTCGATCATCCACTGAAACTGCGCGCGCAGCCCCTGCTCGAGCATCACGGACGGCGCGAACCCGAGATCGGTGCGCGCGCGAGCGGTGTCGGCGTAGGTGTCACGCATGTCGCCGGCCTGCGGCTCCGTCATGTTCAGCCGCAGGGGACGGCCGGTAATCCGGCCGATGAGCTCGAAGACATCCAGCAGCTCGACGCGCGAGCCGCCTCCTATATTGTAGACAGCCCCGGGCGCCCCCCGCGTACTGGCCGCCACCGTCGCGCCCACGGCGTCGCTGACGAACGTGAAGTCGCGCGTCTGTCGTCCGTCGCCAAATACGGTGACCGGCTCGTTCCGCATGGCTGCCAGAAAAAAACGGTGAAACCCCATGTCCGGGCGCTGACGCGGACCGTAGACCGTGAAATACCGCATCGAAACCGCCGGAACGCGATAGTTGACGTAATACAGGTGACAGAGCTGCTCGGCCGACAGCTTCGTCACGCCGTACGGCGACACCGGCTGCGGCCGCGCGTCCTCCCGCATCGGCAGCGGCACATCGTCTCCGTACACGGACGAGCTCGAGGCATACACCAGCCGCTCGATCGGCCGTCCCTTGCACGCTTCGAGCAGAATCTGGGTCCCCTCGACGTTGTTGACTGTATAGACGTGGAAATCGCGTCCCCAGCTTTTCCGGACGCCTGCCTGCGCGGCAAGATGAAAAATCCAGGCCACGTCCTCGAGGACGCGGGGCCAGTCCACGTCCGCCAGCGCGGTTTCGAGCAGCGTAAAGCGGCTGTTCGTCCGCAGTTTCGCGAGGTTGTGGTCCTTGCGTTCCCGCGCGTAGTAATCCGTGAAGACGTCGATGCCGGTGACGGTATGGCCGGCGTTGAGCAGGGATTCGCTCAGATGCGAGCCGATGAATCCGGCCGCACCGGTGACGACCGCCTTCACGTCAACATCTCTCGAACGCGGGCGGGCAGCCGGCAGGGACGGCCGTTCCTGTCGAGCGCGGCGTGGACCGTGTGCCCGACGACCAGCGTTTCGTCGCCGCGGACGATCTCGTAGTCGAACCGGATGCGCACCGGCGTCAGCAGCGTCGCGCGCGTGAGGATTTCCAGGTCGTCGTCGTACTTCGCCGCGCGCCGATACTCGCAGTGCGCTTCGATCACCGGCAGCTGAATGCCCTCTTCTTCCATTGCCCGGTAGCTGTGGCCGGTATCGCGCAGCCAGTCGGTTCGGCCAACCTCGAACCAGACGAAGTAGTTCGCGTAGTAGACGACCCCCATGCGGTCGGTCTCCGCGTAGCGCACGCGGACGCGCGTGCGGCGCAGGAGCGACGTGGCTGGAGCGTTGCTCATGCGCGGGACGATGTGGCCGCGCCCAACGCGGCGGCGCGCAGCGCACGCGTGGCGCTTTCGGGGTCGCCGTTCCCGAAGATCGCCTGACCGGCGACCAGGATGGTGGCACCTGCCGCGACGACGCGCGCGGCGGTGGTCTCGTCGATGCCGCCGTCGATTTCGATCGGCGCGGAGGAGCCCGCGGCGGTGAGAACCGCCCGCACGTGCTGCACCTTGTCGACGCTGTGCGGGATGAACGCCTGGCCGCTGAAGCCCGGGTTGACCGACATGACGAGCACGTAATCGAGATCGCGAGCGATGTCTTCGAGCGTGACCGCGGGCGTGGATGGATTGAGCACCGCGCCCGCGCGCGCGCCCAGCTTCTTGATCAAATGGATCGTGCGATGCAGATGCGGCACCGCCTCGACGTGGACCGACACCATGCTGGCGCCGGCCTCCACGAATGCTTCGATGTAGCGATCCGGCTCTTCGATCATCAGGTGGACGTCGAGAGGCTTCGTCGCAACCTTCTTGATCGCGCGGACGACGGGTGGGCCGATGGTGATGTTCGGGACGAAGTGGCCATCCATCACGTCGACGTGGATGAGATCCGCACCGCCGCGCTCCGTGGCGGCGATGTCGCGCCCCAACGCGGCGAAATCGGCGGCGAGAATCGAGGGCGCGATTTGGACGTGCCCCGAGCCCGGTCGAGGGGTCCCGCTCATCGGCTGACCTCGAGCGAGATCGGGTTGGAAGCGGAGACGCGGAAGCCGCCCTGCGGCTGCTGGCGCACGACCGTCCCGGGCGGCACGCCAGGATACGGTTGTGAACCGGTGATCGTCGCGCGGAAGCCACGCGTGCGAAGCGCCTCCGCCACGCGGGCGCCATCCATGCCGATGACATCGGGCATCACGTAGGTCGTCGCTTCCTCGCCGCGATTGAGCAGCAGCGATACCTTCGGCGCTTTCGCGTCAGCTGGCGGGTCCTGCGACACCACGGCATCGGCGGGGTAGTCTGTCGAGCGGAACTCGGAGACGGAGCCAAGCTCCACGCCGTCCTGTTCCATGCGAATGCGTGCCGTCCGCTCGGTCTGGCCAACGAGCTCGGGGACGGTCGTCGTCGCGGGGCCGGCGCTGAGCCAGACGCGAACCGACCGCTGGGCGCGCGCGGCCGAACCGGCGGGCGGATCCTGCTGCATGATGTGGTTGGCCGCGGTCTTCGGATCGGTCCGGCGTGTCGGGTCGATCCTGATCGTCAGGCCAAGCGCGCCAACCGCCTGTGTCGCTTCATTTGCCGTCTTGCCGACGAGCGCGGGGACCTGCACCTCTCGCGCGCGCAGCGCGACGCGCAGCGCCACGCCGAAAAACAGCAGAAAGGTGCCGCCAAGCGCGGCAGCCAGCAGCAGCAGGCGGCCGACGCTCCAGACGCCAAATCGCGATTTCATCAGGTGCTCAATCGTACCATTGCCGCGGCGAAGAATGCCTCGAGGCCGTGCTCGGGTGGTGTCGTTCGAAAGAAACCCTCCTTGTCGATGACGTGCTCGAGCGTCGCGCTTGCGTGGAGACGGACGCGTCGAAAATCGCTCCGCGACGCGAGGAATGCGGCGACGACCGCGTCGTTTTCATCAGGCTCGCTCGAACAGGTCGCGTAGACAAGGCGGCCTCCCGGCTTGACGACGTCGGCCGCCCGCGTCAGCAGCCCCACCTGGTCGCCGGCAAGAACAGGCAGATCCTGCTCGCGGCGACGCCACCTGATGTCAGGATCGCGCCGAATCGTGCCGAGGCCCGAGCAGGGCGCATCGACGAGCACCGCGTCGAACCGCGGACCAAACGGCAGCGCCCCCGTTGTCGGGACGCGCACGACCGAGACGGATCGCGGACGGGCAGCGCGGATGGTGTCCTGTAGCAGCGTGAGGCGCTTCTCGCGGACGTCGCTCGCGACGATGACGCCCGTGTCCTTCATGTCCGCGGCCATCGCGATCGTCTTGCGGCCTGGCGATGCGCAGAGATCGAGCACGCGCTCGCCCGGCGACGCCGCCACGACAAGGGGC
The DNA here is from genome assembly GCA_003222635.1 of Acidobacteriota bacterium. Lineage (GTDB taxonomy): Bacteria > Acidobacteriota > Vicinamibacteria > Vicinamibacterales > UBA2999 > Gp6-AA40. Next base: position 11,270 of record QHWQ01000251.1, read on the forward strand.
ACGAGCTGCGACGCTTCGTCCTGTACGAAGGCCAGACCGTCGGCGGGCCTCCGCAGCGGGTTGCCGCGCGTGACGACCAGACCGTCGGGCGCGAATCGCGTCGGCTCGGTCTCCACGTCATCGGCGGCGAGCGTCGCGATAGCCGCATCGCGCGTCGAGCGGAGCGTGTTCACGCGCAGCGTCAGCGGCGGCGTGTCGTTGTTGAACTGCACCCAGCGCTCTGTCGCCTCGAAGCCGTATCGATCGAGCCACCGCGCCACCAGCCACTCCGGATGCGAGTGCGTGATACCGAGATAGGCGAGCGCGGCGTCGCGATCGCGTGGATCGGCAGGCCGCGGCGGGAGCGGCAGCTTGTGCCGTTGTCGCAGCGTCGCGCGAAGCACCGCGTTGACGAATCCGCTCGCGCTCGGCTTGCGCGCCGCCCTGGTGAGATCCACCGCATCGTCCACGACCGCCGAGGCGGGAACGCGATCGAGGTGGAGCAGCTGATAGAGGCTGAGACGGAGGATGGCGACGACTTCCGGATCGAGCTTGCCGATGCGCCGCTTCGAAAACTGCTCGATGAGGTGATCGAGGCTGCGCTGCCAGCGAAGCGTGCCGGTGACGATCCCGGCGGCGAGCGATCGATCGCGTTCATCCTCGAGATGCTGCCGGCTGGTACTGAGCGCGTCTGGCAGATCGACTCGCCCCGCGGCAATCGCCCGAACCGCGTGATACGCCGCGGTTCGCGCCGGCGCGGTCATGACTGCGACAAGGCGTCGCCGGGCGCGACCTGGTGGCCGAGGACGAAGTCGTGGACGCGCATCGCCCGCTTGCCCTCCGGCTGAAGTTCGATAAGGGCAATCTCACCCTGGCCGGTCGCGACGCGAATCGCATTGGTGTCGACGCTCACCACGGTTCCTGGTGTGTAGGGCGGGGCTTCACGCCCCGCCAGAACGACCTGTGTTCTCAGAAGGATCAGGCGCTTGCCGTGCAGGTAGGTGTACGCATGCGGCCAGGGATACAGACCGCGCACGCGGTTGTGGATGGTGGTCGCTGACTCTGACCAGTCAATCAGCCCTTCCTCTTTCGTCAGCCTCGGTGCGTAGGTCGCCTGCGAATCGTCCTGCGGTTCTTCGCGCGCGCTGCCCGCGGCCATTTCATCGAGGACCGTCAGCAGCAGCTTCGCGCCCAATTCGGAGAGCGCGTCCTCGACGACGTCACTCGTGTCGTCGGGGGAGATCGGCCGCGTGACCTTCGCGATCATCGCCCCTGCATCGAGCTCCTTGACGACGCGCATGATGGTGACGCCGGTCTCTGCATCCCCATTCATCACGGCGCGATGCACCGGCGCCGCGCCGCGGTACTTCGGCAGCAGCGACGCATGAACATTGATCATGCCGAGTCGGGGAATGGCCAGCAGGTGCTCGGGAATGATGCGGCCGTACGCGGCGACGACGCCGACGTCGGCGTTCCAGGCGCGCAGCGTCCCCGCAGTCTCCGGCGGCTTCAGGCGATCGGGTTGAAATACCGGGATCTGGTGTTCGACGGCCAGTGCCTTCACGGGCGCAAACGTGACCTTCTGCCCGCGGCCGCGAGGACGATCGGGCTGCGTGACGACGCCCGCGACAGTGTGTGAGGAGCCGAGCAGGTGCTGGAGCGTGGGCACCGCGAAGCGCGGCGTCCCGAAGAACAGCACTACCATTTGCCGGCGCGCGACAGCTTCTTGATCTTCCGGACGATCAGATCCTTCTGCAGGCCGCGCAGGCGATCGACGAACAGCGTCCCTTCGAGATGATCCATCTCGTGCTGGAAGCAGCGCGCCAGCAGGCCCGTGCCTTCAATCACCTGTTCCTCGCCGTGGCGATTCAGTCCCTTCACGACCACGCGTGAGGGGCGGGCGAGCGTGGCATTGAAGCCAGGGACGCTCAGGCAGCCTTCCTCCTCGAGCTGCATGCCGTCGCGCTCGACGAACTCCGGGTTGATGAACGTGATCAGGTCCGCGGGGTTGCGGCCGAGCGAGATATCCGCGACGAAGATCCGCAGCGGAACGCCAATCTGCGTGGCCGCCAGGCCGATCCCCGGCGCCGCATACATCGTCTGGATCATGTCGTCGACGAGCTGGGTGATCTCCGGTGTGATGTCAGAGACGGGTCTGGCCGGCTGGTGCAGGACCTCGGCACCGTAGCGACTGATCGGACGGATCACGGCTACGCCGTCGTGCGCGACGTGAACCGGCGGCGGACCTGTTCCGCTGTCGCCTCGTAGTGCCGCGCGATTTCGTCAATCGAGTCGCCGCCGAATTTCTCGAGGAACGC
>QHWQ01000252.1 GCA_003222635.1 Acidobacteriota bacterium
CGATCGGTCCAACGCGATTCGGCCCGGTGCTGAAGGCGACGCTCGTTGGGTTCGCGGCGCTGGCGCTGCTGCCCGCGCGGGCGGGCGACGTCATCCGGCCGTACATGGTTGCGCGCGCGGAAGGATTGAGCGCCGCGTCGGTCTTCGCATCGGTCGTCATGGAGCGCGTGCTCGATCTCATCGCCGTCCTCGCGCTGATGGCGTCGTTCGTGTGGGTGTTCGACGGCCGCGCGATTCTGCCGGCCAGCCTTGTGGCCGGGATTCAGGCGTCATCGGCGCTCGCGGCCGGCGCCGCCGTCGCCTTGATGGCGTTGATGTGGACGCTGGCGACGCATCCCGCGCGTATTCAACGGCTGGTTGCACGAACCGATCGCGTGCTGCCGCAGCGCATCGCGCACGCGCTCGCGCGGCTGGCGCGCACCTTCAGCGAGGGCTTCGCCGCGGCGCGCGAGCCGCGCGATCTGGCGATTGCATTCGTGTGGTCGTTTCCGATCTGGCTGAGCATCGCACTGCAGGTCTGGCTCGTGACGCGCGCGCTCGGCATCGTCATCCCGTTGGCGGGCAGTTTTCTTGTACAGGCGGTGCTCGTCATCGGCGTGGCGGTGCCGACGCCCGGCGCGGTGGGCAGCTTTCACGAGGCGTACCGCATCGCGGTGACGGCGTTCTTTCACGCGCCGAACAACGCCGCGGTGAGCGCCGCGCTCGTGCTGCACGGCATGAACTTCGTGACGAGCGTGGTGCCGGGCGTGATCGTCATGACGCGCGAGCGCATGAGTGTGGCCGGCCTCGGTCGCCTCGCGGGCGTGGCCCGTCAGGAGCCCCTCGACTCCGCTCGGGGTCAAGAGACGGCAGGAGCATCCACGGATGAAATGCCCGTTCTGCGGCCATCTGGGAGATAAGGTCGTCGACTCGCGCGAGAGCAAGGAAGGCGAAGTGATTCGCCGCCGCCGCGAGTGTCTCGACTGCGGCCGCCGGTTCACCAGCTACGAGCGCATCGACGAGATCCCCTACATGGTGATCAAGAAGGACGGGACGCGCGAGCGGTTCGAGCGGCAGAAGCTGATCGCCGGGCTGCTGAAGGCGTGCGAGAAGCGGCCCGTGAGCGTGGCCGCGCTCGAGGGCGTCGCGGATCGCGTCGAGGCGACGCTGCAGGAGCGCCCCGAGAAGGAAATGAGCACCGAGGAAGTCGGCGGCCTGGTCATGGACGAGCTGAAACGGCTCGACAAGGTGGCCTATGTCCGCTTCGCCTCGGTCTACCGCCACTTCCGCGACATCGGCGAGTTCATGACGGAGCTGAAGGATCTCTTGAACGCCAAGGACTGAATGGCAGCCGCCAACCCGCGTCCCGTCGCCGCGCCACCGAGACGGCCTGCTCCGCCGCGCGGGCGCACACCGTTCCGCGACAACACGCGGCTGATTCTCTTCGGCATCTTCATCCTGCTGGCGGTGCTCGCGGGCCTGCTGACGCTGGCGTCGCGCTCCGCGCGCCTCGCGCCCGACTTCCTCACCGAGTTCGTCCTCTACGCGCTCTCCGCCACGAACCTGACGATTCTCGTCGCGCTCGTCTTCGTCCTCGCGCGCAACATCGTCAAGCTCCTCGTCGAGCGGCGGCACGGGCTGCCGTTCGCGCGCTTTCGCGCGAAGCTCGTGGCGGTCCTCCTCGGCCTGACGATCATTCCGGCGGTGCTCGTGCTGCTCGTCGGCAGCGAGGTGATCCGCAACAGCGTCGATCGCTGGTTCAACGCGCCGATGAACGACGTCGTCTCGTCGGCGAACGCGATTGCGGCCGACTACTACCAGGAGCAGCAGCGGCTCGTCTCGCGCGAGGCGCAGCGGATGGCGCGCGCGCTCTCGGCAATCGATCTCAACGGCCCGACGGTCATCGTGCACGATGTCATCGCGGCCGATGTGCAGCAGGAACGCGTGTCGCTGGCGGAGGTGTATCGCGTCGACCCGGGCATGCGTGTCGTGCCCGTCACGGACGTCGCGGCGGCGAGCGTCCCGCGCAATGACTCGCCGGCTGGCGCAGCAACGTTGGCCGAGCGAGCGGCGACTGAAGGCGTTGAAATGCGTGTCGTCGACCAGCTGTCCGGCGGGGGCAACCTCATTCGCTCGGCGGTTCCAATTCGATCGGGTGCGAGCGCGTCGCCGCAGGGTGTCGTCATCGCGAGCGAGTACCTGACGAGCGAGGTCGCCGCGCGCGCGCGCCGCATGACCAGCGCGTACGAGGACTATCAGCAGCTGCAGGTCCTCAGGCAGCCGCTCGCCGGCGTGTACCTGTCGTTCTTCCTGATGCTCACGTTGATGATTCTGATCGGGTCGACGTGGATGGGACTCTATCTCGCCAAACGCATCACGCGGCCGATTCAGCTGCTGGCGACCGCGGCGAAGGAGATCGGCGCCGGCCATCTCGATCATCGCGTGGTGCCCGAGACGCAGGACGAGTTCGGCTCGCTCATCGACGCGTTCAACAGCATGGCCGGGGAGCTGGCCGCGAACCGGCGGCGGCTCGAACGATCCGCGGTGGAGCTCGAGCGCAAGCACGTGGACGTCGAAGCGCGGAAGCGGTACGTCGAGACGATTCTCGACCGCATCGCCACGGGCGTCGTCTCCGTCGACGCGCTCGGGCGCATTCGCACGGCGAACTCCGCGGCGGTACGGCTGCTCGGCATCGACGCCTCGGTTGCAGGGCAGTCCGCGAGCGACGCGTTCCACGGCTCGGAGCTGCAGCCGCTGGCCGACGTCATCGACGAGGCGCTGCGCGGCCGCGACGATGTCCATCCGCGCGACGTGAAGCTGACGCGCGGCGGCCGCGAGCTGCATCTCGCGATCATGGCGACATCGCTGCGCCGCGAAGATGGCGGCACCGACGGCATCGTCATCGTCTTCGATGACGTCACGCCGCTCATCAGGACGCAGAAAGTCGCCGCGTGGCGCGAGGTGGCGCGCCGCCTCGCGCACGAGATCAAGAATCCGCTCACGCCCATCCAGCTCTCGGCCGAACGGATGCGGCGGCACCTCTCGTCGGCGCCGGAGCCGACCAAAGGGCTCGTCGAGGAATGCACCGGCACGATCGTCGCGGAAGTCGAGTCGCTCAAGGCGCTCGTGGACGAGTTCTCGCAGTTTGCGCGCATGCCCGCGCCGCGTACCGTCTCGACGGATCTTCACGAGCTGCTCAACGACGTGCTGAGCCTCTATGTCGGCATCTTCCCGGGCGTGGAGATCCACCGCCGCTTCGCGGAGTCGCTGCCGAAGGTCGCCATCGATCCCGAGCAGATCCGCCGCGTCGTCATCAACCTGATCGACAACGCCATCGAGGCGATGGAGCAGAAGGGAACGATCGAGATCGAAACGCAGCACGACCGGCCCAACAATCTCGTGCGCATCATCGTTGCGGATGACGGCCCGGGGATTCCCGCATCGGAGCGCGACAAGCTGTTCCTGCCGTACTACTCGACGAAGAAACGGGGAAGCGGCCTGGGGCTTGCGATCGTGCGGCGCATCATCGCCGAGCATGGCGGCAGCATCGATCTCAGCGATAACACTCCACGGGGAACACGCTTCGCTGTGGAATTGCCATGCTGATGTCGGCTGTTCACACGTCCGACTTCTGTCTTCTCACGATGTTCAGCGTTCGGCGTGCGCGCGGCGCACGCCCGAACCGAACATGAGCCTGAACACGAACCGAGAAGCGAGAATATAGAAGTGTGAACTGCCAGGACTCATTCAGGTGCCTTCCATCCTTCTAGTTGACGACGAGCCGGGTGTTCGCAGCGCATTAGGCGGTGTCCTCCGCGATGAAGGCTACGAGGTCGATGCGGTCGACAGCGGGGAAGCGTGCCTCGAGCGCCTCGGCCGCCAGGCCTACGACGTCGTCGTCCTCGACATCTGGCTGCCGGGAATGGATGGGCTCGCCACGTTCGCGCGCATGCGCGAGCGGCAGATCGAATCGCAGGTCGTCATGATCTCGGGGCACGGCAACATCGAGTCGGCGGTCCGCGCGATCAAGATGGGCGCGTTCGATTTCGTCGAGAAGCCGCTGTCGCTGGAGAAGACGGTGCTCGTCGTCCGCAACGCGCTGCGGCAGCGGCGGCTCGAGGCCGAAAATCAGGCGCTGCGCGCGAAGGTCGACGCGCAGCACACGATGGTCGGCGAGAGCTACGCGATGGTGCAGCTGCGCGAGCAGGTCGCGATGGCGGCGCCGACCAACGGGCGCGTGCTGATCTACGGCGAGAACGGCACCGGCAAGGAGCTGGTGGCGCGCAACATCCACGCCATGAGCCGCCGGCGCACGGGGCCGTTCATCGAGGTCAACTGTGCCGCCATCCCCGAGGAGCTGATCGAGAGCGAGCTGTTCGGCCACGTCCGTGGCGCGTTCACGGGCGCCGTCGCCGATCGGCGCGGCAAGTTCGAGCTCGCGCACGGCGGCACGATCTTCCTCGACGAGATCGGCGACATGACGCTGAAGACGCAGGCGAAGGTGCTGCGCGTGCTGCAGGAACAGGTGATGGAGCCGGTCGGCGGATCCACGCGCATCCGCGTGGACGCGCGCGTGCTCGCCGCCACCAACAAGGATCTGCCCGCCGAGATCCGCACCGGCCGCTTCCGCGAGGACCTCTACTTCCGTCTGAACGTCGTCCCGATTTTCGTCCCGGCGCTGCGCGATCGGCAGGAGGACATTCCGCTGCTGGCGGATCACTTCATGGCGATGCTCGCGCGCGAGTACGGCCGGCGGCCGAAGGTCTTCGACCCCGACGCGATGACGGCGTTGCAGCGGTATCCATGGCCGGGGAATGTGCGGGAGCTCCGCAATCTGGTCGAGCGGCTGATGATCATGGTGCCGGGCGAGCGCCTCACCGCGCGGGACCTCGCGTTTCTCGATCAGGGCGTCGGCGGCGGCATCGAAGCCGCCACGCCCGCTCCTCCCGGCAGCGCGATGGCGCCGCTCCACGACGCGCGCGATCGCTTCGAGCGCGACTACATCCTGCGCGCGCTCGCCGCGCAGCAGGGGAACATCTCGCGCACGGCCGAAGCGCTCGGCATCGAGCGCAGCAATCTGTATCGGAAGATGCGGGCGTTTGGGATTATGCCCGCCCGGAAGGCTGAGGAAGAAGATGCGGTCTAAGTGGAAAAGTGGAAGAAGTGGAAAAGTTGAAAAGTAACTTTTCAAGTTTCTAAGTACAACTAGCTTTTTGGGAGGTCGTCGCGGCGGCGCATGTTGCTGCGTGCGGTCGACACGGAACGCGCGAAGATTTTCGCCAGTTCCCGAGCCTCCTATATCAGCGCCGCATCGTTCTTGATGTCCACGTCCCGGAGCGATTCCAGGCAATCGACGCATTCATCAGCTTCCTCGAAAACCGTTCCCAGGTTCGCCGTGAATTCCGCGTACGATCGGCCGCGGCGCGCGGCGCGGTAATTGCGACGCATTGACGTTGCGGCGCGGCGAAGTTGCCGCGCCTCCTCTTGCGCTTCATCCGTCTTTGGAAGCTGCCGACAGAACTTCACGACGGCGATGGCAAAGAGGCGGGTTCGCTCCTGAAGATCTCGCGGCGGCATGCCGCGAACAGTGCACGGAGAATGCCGCGCGTATTTTCGAAAGAATCGAGGCTGCTCGAAACAGCTTGTTGCACTTTCTACTTACTTTTCCACTTTTCCACTTTTCCACTTTTCCACTTTTCCACTTCCTCCGATTCACCCCGAAGCCTCGTTTCCAGAATCTGGTCCCTCGTGAACTGCGTCAGTTGAAGGGTCGAGACACCAACATCCACGAGCGCAGCTGAAGGAACCAGCCCCACGATTTCGCTTTCCAGTACGCTCACACCGTAGCGCTCGGCCTCGCTCTTCACGGCTTCGAAGACGCGCAGGATGGGTGTCTTCTCGTAGTTCGTGAGGTTCATCGACACCTGCACGATGCCGCGCTCCGCGAGCGTCACGCCCATCGCCTTCACGAACCGGAAGCCGCCGCTGCTGAAGCGGACGGCCGCGGCGATCTTCTTCGCGACGTCGAGGCGATTGGTGTTGAGATTGATGTTGTAGGCGATGAGCGGCATACGCGCGCCGATGACGGATGCGCCGGCGCTCGGATGAGGAGTCGCTGGCCCGAAGTCCGGCGCCCATCCGTCGGTCGCCATCTTCGCGGCGAGCCCCTCGAACTCGCCGCGGCGGATGTCTTCGAGGTTCTTGCGCAGCGCATTCGAGGACGCTTCCTCGTAGAGATACACGGGCACGCCAAAGCGCTCCGCGACTTCGCGCGCCGTCTCCTTCGCGAGCGCGACGCAGTCCTGCATGGTGACGCCTTCAATCGGCACGAACGGGACGACGTCGACGGCGCCAAGACGCGGATGCTCGCCCGTGTGAGCGCGCAAGTCGATCGCGCCGGTAGCCGCTTCGAAGAGCGCGAGCACGGCGGCCTTGAGCGGTGCCGCATCGCCGGCGAGCGTGATCACCGATCGGTTATGCGAGGCGTCGGAGGAATAGTCGAGCAGCCGCGCGCCCGGCACGCGCCGCACCGCATCAACGATCCGTTCGACGACCTCGGGTCGACGACCCTCGCTGATGTTGGGAACGCACTCGATGATCGCCACCGGAGACAATGCTAATTCATTGACGGATCGGGGGTTTTACCCCATAATCGGTGGCGTTGACGGAGCCACAGCGCACCGACTCCGATAAACCGCACGCCGATTCCGAGCGCACGACGCGCATCGAAGAACTTCTCGTCTCCGGCCTCGATCATTACTTCGCGGAAGACTACGAACAGGCGATCAATGTCTGGACGCGCGTCATTTTCCTCGACCGGGATCACGATCGCGCTCGCGCCTACATCGATCGGGCGCGCAAGGCGATCGCCGAGCGTCAGCGCGAGTCCGAGGAGTTGCTGCACCGCGGCCTGAACGCGTACAAAGCTGGTGATGTCGAGACCGCGCGCGAGCTGCTGACACGCGCGGTCGATCAGGGCGCGCCGAGCGACGAGGCGCTGGTGCTGCTCGATCGCATGGACCGCCTGGAAGGCACCGGGTTCGACGCGCCGATCGATCGCCGGATGCTTCCGGCGCGCAAGGTCGCGCGGCGCACCGAGGCGCGCGAACGCGGACGCCGGTGGCCCTGGATGGTTGCGGCGCTCGCCGTGGCGGGCGCAGGGGCGGCCGTCTACTATGGCGCGGCCCCCGCGTTCTCCTGGCTGGCCGATGTGCCCGCCGCGCAGCCGGCGACGCAGGTGGCGCCCGAGCCGCTGCCGATGGTCCGCACCACGGACACGCTGCTCGATCGTGCGCGCGAGCTCTACGCCGGCGGTCACCTCCACGACGCGCTGCGGACGCTCGATCGCATCGGCATCGCCGATCCACTCCGTGCCGATGCCGACCATCTGCGCGCCGAGATTCAGCGAGATCTGCTGGGGACGCGCCAGTGAAATGTCCGAAATGCGACTACCTGGGATTTGAGACGGGCGATCGGTGCAAGAACTGCGGCTACGACTTTTCGCTCCTCACCGTTGCCGACTCCGGACCCGCCGATTACGAAATCCATCCCGAACCGATTGACGACGTTCCAGTCCACGACATCGATCGCGACATCGACCGCCCCGTCGATGACGGGGTCGGTGATGCGCTGCGCATTTCGCTGACGTCCGACACACCGTACGAACCGGATTCAAGCCTCGAGCTCGGCCCGGACTTCGCCCGGGCGGTGACGACGCCGGAGCCGCAACCGATCGAGGAACGGGCGGCGTCGACCGCTGACACGCGACTCCCGCTCTTCACACCAGCGGAAGGGGACGAAGGCGATGAGCCGCTGATCAAATTCCCGGCGGCGCCGCGGCCTCCGCTGGCGGTGCGGAGAACGCCCGACACGCCGCGGCTGCGAGCAGTACGTCCTCGCGCACCTGCCCGCCGCAGCTTCAGCGAAGGCGGGTCGCCCGAGCCCGTGCTGCAGTTCGCGGAGGACGCCGTCCCCGATGAAGAAGCCAGGTTTGACCCGACAGCTGACGTCAAACCTGGTTTCATTTACACCGAGCAGCCAAGCCGCCCCGGTTCACGCGTCGTCGCGATACTGATCGACTATCTGATTCTCTTCGGCATCGATGCCGCCATCGTCTACTTCACGGTGCGGATGGCCGGCCTCGCGCCGAGCGAATGGCGGCTCCTGCCGGTTGCGCCGATGCTGACGTTCCTCGGCCTGCTGAAGGTGGCGTACTTCTACGCGTTCACGGCGGTGGGAGGGCAGACGATCGGCAAGATGGCCGTCGGCACCTGCGTCGTAACCGAGAGCGGCGGACCCGTCGATGCGGCACGCGCGATGCGACGAACCTCCGCCGGCGCGCTCTCGTTCCTGCTGCTCGGTCTCGGCTTCATTCCCGCCCTCTTCGGCGATCATCGAGCGCTGCACGATCGCTTCGCGGGCACACGCGTCGTCCGTCTCCGGTCGGCCTGACCGGGACGTTTCCCCATGTCTTTGCGGCGTGTTGGTGTCTTCATCGCAACGTGCGCGCACGTTGGCTACGCGCCGGTTGCGCCGGGGACGTTTGGCTCCGCGGTCGGCCTCGTCATCTACTACCTCGGCATCGATCCGGGCCCGGTCGTCATCGATGAAGTGATCGGCATGCTGATCACGCTCGCGCTGCATCCGGTCAACGTTGCCGGTGCCGTCGCCGGCTTTCTGATCTTCCGCGTGCTCGACGTCGTCAAGCCGTGGCCGGCGCGCAGGCTCGAGCTGCTGCCCGGCGGCTTTGGCGTCGTGCTCGACGATGCGATGGCCGGCATCTACGGCAATCTGATGGTCTGGGGACTGATCCGTCTGCTCCCGGCCTGGTTCACATGAGGCCGATCCATCGCGCGGCAATCATCGCCGTCGGCAGCGAGATGCTCACGCCGTCGAAGGTCGATACGAATTCGCTGTTCATCACCGAGCAGTTGAATCTCCTGGGCATCGAGGTCACTTTCAAAACCATCGTCGGCGACGATCGTGCCGAGCTCGAACACGTGGTGCGGGACGCGATCGCGCGCGTCGATTTGCTGGTCTGCTGCGGCGGCCTCGGTCCGACCGATGACGATCTGACGCGGCCGGTCGTAGCCGGTGTCATGGAGCGGCCGCTGATCGAAGACGAGACGATCGCCTCGCGAATTCGCGCGCGGTTCCAAGGACGCGGCCTCGAGATGCCGGAGATCAACCGGCGGCAGGCGATGGTGCCGACGGGCGGGCGCGTCATTCCGAATCCGAACGGCACCGCGCCCGGGCTCTGGATCGAGGATGGCGACCGCGTCGTGCTGCTGCTGCCAGGACCGCCGCGCGAGCTGAAGCCGATGATGGCGACGCTCGCCGAGAGTCCGCTGCGGGAGCGTGCCGGCGGCGGAATGGCGCTGGTGCGGCGCATCATCAGGATTACCGGACGCAGCGAATCGCACGTCGACGAAGCGATGCAGCCGCTCTACGCGGAATGGTCGCGCGCGGCGGTTCCGATGTCCGCGACGATTCTCGCGTCGCTCGGTCAAATCGAGCTGCATCTGACGGCGTGCTGCGCCGCGCGCTTCGATGCGGAACACGCGCTGAATGCGGCCGTCGAGCAGGTGAAAGACGTCATGGGCCTGCACGTGTACAGCACCGACGGCCGCGCCATGGAGGAAGTCCTCGGCGAGATGCTCGCCGAGCGGAAGCTGTGGATCGCGGTGGCCGAGTCGTGCACCGGGGGACTCATCGCGTCGAGATTGACGGACGTGCCCGGCAGCTCGCGCTACGTCGAGCGCGGCATCGTCTCGTACAGCAACGCGGCCAAGACCGAGCTGCTCGGCGTCAGCAAGGAGATGCTGATGACTCACGGGGCCGTGAGCGAGCCGGTGGCCATCGCGATGGCCGAAGGCATTCGCGGGCGCGCCAGGACCGATATCGGCGTCGGCGTGACGGGCGTTGCGGGTCCGGACGGAGGAACGCCCGAGAAGCCGGTCGGCATGGTGTGCATCGCCGCGGCGTCGGTCAAAGAAACGCGCGTGCGCACGTTCCGCTTCGTCGGCGGACGCGAGATGGTGAAGTTTCAGGCGTCGCAGGCGGCATTGGACATGGTGCGCCGCATGCTGCTGGAGGCTAATTGAGCGCCTTGTAGATCCGTTCGTCGTAAAGTGCGCCCGATAGCGGCGCGAATGCGGCTCGGAACTTACGGGTGTGTTCGGCGGCCTGGTGCGCCTCGAAGGCCTTCTGGTCGTTCCAGACCTCCATCACGGTGAAATGATTCGTGCGGTTCGGCTGCACGGTTCCGTCGAACAGCACGTTGCCATTCTCGCGTCGTGCTGCCGCGGCGATTTCCTGCAGCATCCCGGGCACCATCTCTCGACCTGCTCCCGCATCGGCGTGGGTCAGGACGTAAATCGCCTGGTCGGACGCCACTCGAGTACTCGGCTGAACGGCGACCGGCGCGAGCGGACGATCATCGATCGGTGCCAGAAGAGCGCTCTGCAGATCGTCCCGAAGCCTCCTGACGTCGGCTGACGCCAGGTGCGCCTGCAGCGAGGCCGCGTCGCTCCAGTGCTCCTCGATCGCGAAGAGATTGGGCCGGCCGATCTGCTGCAGCACGGCGACGCTGGTGACACCCGCGGTCTTCTGCGTCGATTGACGATACGTCTTCAGCGCGGCAATCGCGCGATTGACGTCGGCCGGCGCCACTTCGAGGTAGACGACGCGAGCCGTTGCGGCGGGCGCTTGTGCGGGCGCGGTCTGCGCCGCTGCGGCGGCCGCAATCGCGACCAGCGAGAGACTAGCCGACGCTCTTGTAAATACGTTCATCGAACAGCGCTCCTGAGAACGGCCCGAACGTATCCCTGAACTTCTTGGTGTAGTCCGCCACGGCGTGCGCGTCCAGCGCCTTCTCGTCCTTCCAGAGCTCGATGATGGTGAAGTGGTTGTTGCGGTTCGGCTGGACCGTCGCGAGGAAGATCGCGTTGCCGGACTCCTGCCGCGACCGTATCGTCAGCTCGCTCAACGCCTTTTCCGCCGCGTCGCGCTGCGGAGGAACCGAGTCCGCGTGCGTGATGACGTAGACGGAGCCGGTTCCACTCGACGCCGCCAACGGCGGTCCGACCGCAGTCAAGAGGCGTTCGTCCACCGGGCTCACGCGCGTCGCCTGCAGCACCTCGTCGAGCTTCTTCGTGTCATTCGCGGTTTTGTGTCCTTCGAGCGCGGCGTTGTCGCGCCAGCTCTCATAGATCGCGAAATGGCTGGAGCGCCCGACTTGCTGCAGGACGTCGATGCGCAGCGCGCCGATCGCATTCATCGCGGAGCGCTTGTAGTCCTTCAGCGCGGCCGCCACGCGATTGACTTCCGCGGGCGCCACTTCCAGGTAGACCACGCGATAGGTCGCCGCCGGAATGGCGGGCGCGTTCTGGGCGAAGGCGGATCCACTCGGGACCACGAAGGACGCGAAGAACACGAAGGCGAGCAGCGAACGCGACATCAGACTCCTCCGATTCACACCGCGTGCGAGTATACACAGGTGCGGCTGTTTGTGGCGGTGGAGATCGGCGAGACGCTCTCGGCTCGGGCGGCGGAGGTGAGCCGCGAACTGCAGCGGCGCGCGGCTGACGCGGCGCCGCGCGCGAAGGTGACGTGGGTGCCCGCCGACCGCCTCCACCTCACCGTCCGCTTCATTGGAGAAGTTGACGATGCAAAGGGGCAGGCGGTCTGCGAGGCGCTGAGGCCGGCGCTTGCGGTCAGCGCGTTCGACCTGACGCTCGACGGAGCCGGAGCGTTTCCCAAGGGCGGCTCGCCGCGTGTGCTCTGGATCGGCGTGACCGCCGGACGAGAGCCGCTGCTCGCGATCGACCGCGAGATCACATCGAGGCTGACGCCGCTCGGCATCGAGGAAGAGGAGCGCGCCTACAGCCCGCACCTGACGCTGGCGCGCGTGCGCGAGCCCGCGGGCCTGCGCGGCGCATGGCTGCTCGAGGGACTGACCGACCGCGAGATCGGCACCACGCGCATCGACGCGATTACACTGTTTCAGAGCAAGCTCTCGCCGAAAGGGCCGACGTATACGCCTCTTCTGCGGATTCCATGCGCATCGTAGTCGCCATCGTTGCCGGCTATCTCCTTGGCTCGATCCCGTTCGCGCTGCTGCTGACGCGGTCGCGCGGCGTCGATCTGCGTGTTGCCGGCAGCCGCAACGTCGGCGCCGCGAACGTGCTTCGCACGACCGGTGTGATGCCGGCGGTGGCCGTGATGCTGCTCGATGCGGCGAAGGGTGCCGCGGCGATCCTCGCCGCGCGTCTGCTCACGGACAATCTCACTGTCGTGATGACCGCCGGGCTCGCCGCAATCGTCGGGCACGTCTATCCCGCGTGGCTCGGGTTCCGCGGCGGCAAAGGGGTCGCTGCATCAGCTGGCGTGTTCGTGATGCTCGCGCCGCTCGCGACAGCGATTGCCGCGCTCGTGTTCGTCCTAACGATTTTCGTGACGCGGTTCATTTCGGCAGGTTCGATCGCCGGCGCGCTCGCGCTGGCGATTGCCACGCTCGCCGGCAACGCGCCGGGCCCCGTCATCGCCGGCGCGATCGCCGCCGCGCTTCTCGTCATGCATCGGCACCGCGACAACGTCTCGCGCCTCCTCGCCGGCACCGAGCGGCGGATCGGGTTGCGGCTGTGATTACGGTCCTCGGCGCGGGTGGCTGGGGTACGGCGCTTGCCGTGCACCTGGTGCGCACGGGGCACGACGCGTGGCTCTGGGGCCGCGACGCGGCGCTCATCGCCGAGCTCTCCGCACGGCGGGCGAATGCCGTCTATCTGCCGGACATCACGTTCCCGCCAAAGCTGAAGGTGACGGCGGATCTCATGGAGGCGCTCCGCAACGCGGAGGTCATCGTCGTCGCCGTTCCCTCACACGGCATGCGTGACGTACTGCGCCGCGCCGCGCCGCTCGTGCAGCGCGACGCGATGGTCGTGAGCGCGGCGAAAGGGCTCGAGCGCGACAGCCTCTTCAGGCCATCCGAGATCGTGCAGCAGGAGCTTGGTCGCGACGCGCGGGTCGGCGTGCTATCGGGTCCGAGCTTCGCGTCCGAGATGGCGCGCGAGCTGCCGACGGCCGTGTGCATCGCGTCAACGGACTCGCGTCTCGTCGACAAGGTGCAGGCAGACTTCCGCGCGCCGTACTTCAGGCTCTACGGCACGACCGATGTCATCGGCGTCGAAATCGGCGGCGCCTTGAAGAATGTGATCGCGATCGCCGCCGGCGTGGGTGAAGGTCTGGGACTCGGGCACAACGCACAGGCCGGCCTCATCACGCGCGGGCTTGCCGAGATCGCGAGGCTCGCGTGCGCCGCCGGGGCGCAGCGCGACACGCTGGCGGGACTGACCGGCCTCGGCGATCTTGTGCTGACGTGCACCGGCGACCTGAGTCGCAATCGACACGTCGGTCTCGAGCTGGCGCGCGGCCGACGTGTCGATTGCGACTCAGGTGCAAGGATGCACGCACGGCGCTGTACGATCTGATGTTGCGTCCGCAGAAAGCGGAAGCCGGATAACACATGGGATTTTTTGACAAGCTGCGCGACAGCCTCACGCGCACGAAAGAACACATCGTCAGCCGGTTCGAGGAGATCGTCGAGCAGGCCGACACCGAAGAGCAGCGCAGCCGGCCCGTCAACGTCGACACGATTGAAGCGCTCGAAGAGCTGCTGATCTCCGCCGACGTCGGCCTCGCGGCCACCGAGCGGATCGTCAACGCGGTGCGCTCGCGCGCGCGGCATGGCGAGAGCCTGCGCGATCTCGTGAAGGAGGAAATCCGCCGCGTGTTCGAGGCGGTGGAGCAGCCGGCGCCGAACGGACATCATCCTCACGTGACGATGATTGTCGGCGTCAACGGCACGGGCAAGACGACGACGGTGGGGAAGCTGGCGAACCTGCTGAAGGCGGGCGGTCAGCAGCCGCTCGTGTGCGCGGCGGATACGTTCCGCGCGGCAGCGGTGGAGCAGCTCGAGATCTGGGCGAAGCGCGCCAACGTGGACATCATTCGCGCGAAGGAAGGCGCGGACCCGGCGGCGCTCGTCTTCGACGCGATTCAGTCCGGCAAGGCGAAGGGACGCGATCCGATCCTCGTCGATACGGCGGGCCGTCTGCACACGCGCGTCAACCTGATGAACGAACTGGATAAGATTCGACGCGTGGCCGCGAAGGCGGCCGACGGCGCGCCGCACGAGGTGCTGCTCGTCCTCGATGCGACGGTCGGGCAGAACGGCCTGCAGCAGGCAAAGGAGTTCACCAGCGTCGCCGGCGTCACCGGCATCGTTCTGACCAAGCTCGATGGCACCGCGAAGGGGGGCGTCGCCGTCGCGATTGCCAACGACCTGAAGCTGCCGATTCGCTATGTCGGCGTGGGCGAAGGGATCGACGATCTGATTCCGTTCTCCGCGCAGGACTACGTCGACGCGCTGTTCCAGGAGAAGTGGTAGAGGATCAGGACTGGCGGTGGATGCGCCGCGCGCTGGAACAGGCGCGCCGTGGTCTTGGCCGCACCACGCCGAATCCCATCGTCGGCGCGACCATCGTCACCGATGAAGGCGTCGTCGTCGGCGACGGCGCGCATGAGCGCGCGGGCGAGCCTCACGCGGAAATTCATGCGCTGAACGAAGCTGGTGAGCTCGCGCGCGGCGCCACGCTCTACTGCACGCTCGAGCCGTGTTCGCACACCGGCCGCACGGGGCCCTGCACCGAAGCGATCATCGCGGCGGGAATAAAGCGGGTCGTGGCGGCGATGGAAGATCCGTTTCCGCTCGTCAGCGGACGCGGATTCGCCAGGCTGCGCGAGCACGGCATCGATGTTGTCGAAGGGATCGGGCACGACGAGTCCGCGCGACTCAATCAGCCGTTCCTCACCGCCGTGCGCGAGGGACGTCCCTTCGTCATCGTCAAGGCGGCGGCGAGCATCGACGGCCGTATAGCGGCCGCGCCAGGTGTGTGCACGCAGCTGACGTCCGCGGCCGCCCATCGGCGCGTGCAGTACCTGCGGGCGCAGGTGGACGCGATCGGCGTCGGCTCGGAAACGGTGCTCGTCGACGATCCGTCGTTGACCGTCCGGGACATCTACCGCGAGCGCCCGCTGGCCCGCGTCATCTTCGACCGCCGGCGTCGAACGCCGGCTTCCGCGCGGGTTTTCAAGACGATGCACCAGGGACCGGTAGTGGTGGTCGGATCGCCCGGCGACGACCTAAAATCGGTGCTCCGGCAGTTGGCGAGCGAGGGCATCCAGAGCCTGTTGCTCGAGGGGGGCGCGCAACTGCATGCCGCCGCCTGGGACGAGGGGCTCGTCGACTACGTCCAACTGTATGTGGCGCCGGTTGCGCTGGGGGCCAACGGCGTGCCGCTGTTTGGCGGCCGGCCCTGGTCGCCCGCGTCGTTAATAGATCCGAGGGTCGAGATCCTGGGCCCCGATACACTCATCGAAGGGTATGT
>QHWQ01000404.1 GCA_003222635.1 Acidobacteriota bacterium
CGGCAGCGTCCTTGTCGTCGGCGGCGTCGTCGACACGTCGAACACGCCGACCAACGCGGCGGCACTGTACGATCCCTCCACCAACAGCTGGTCCACCGCGGCACCGCTGGCTGAAGCGCGCGAGGCTCATGCCGTCGTGAGGATTGCTGGCGCGCGGACGCTTGTCGCCGGCGGGCTCAACGCCGCAGGCGTCGAGATCTTCGGAGCACCGAATAACCCGCCGATCGCCAATGCCGGCGCCGATCAGTCGTTGCAGGGATGCGGCGAATGCCTTGCGGTCGCACTGCTCGACGCATCGGCCTCGGCGGATGCCGACGGCGACGCCCTGAGCTACACGTGGAGCGAAGGATCGAGCGTGCTCGCGTCGACTCGCCACGCGACGACGACCGCTGGCTTCACGGTCGGCACGCACATCGTGACGCTGACGGTCACCGACGGAGCGGGCGGACGTGCCACCGATACCGTCACCATCACGGTGAACGATGCGATAGCCTCGATGAGCCGGCAGATCGCGGAGCTGCAGGCGCAGCTCGCCGTCGCGCAGACGACGATCGGGGGCCTCAACGCAGCGCTGGCGCAGGTCGAGCAGGACATGCGGCGCGAGTTCAGGAATCCGCAGTTCACGATTCCCGGCCAGACGCCGGGCAGTCGAGTCGATGCGCTCGCGGATGCGATTGCCGAACTGAATCACGGCTCGAAGCAGCAGCTCTATCGCCAGCTGCAGGCACCCTAGCGGATCTGCGCGCTGAAGCCGTGGTCGCGCGCGAAAACGATGGCCTGCGCGCGCGACCACACGCCCAGCTTGTCGAAGATGTTCGACGTGTGATTGCGGACGGTCTTCTCGCTGATCGAGAGCCGCTCGGCGATATCGGTGTTGGCCAGCCCCTCACTCATCAGCGCCAGCACCTGGCGCTCGCGTGTCGAGAGGGACGCGAAGACCGAATCGGAGGCGCCGCGATCGCCGGCGCCCATGAAATTCAGCACCGCTTCCTGAAAGCGGGCCCATGCGGGCTCGTGCTCGAGCAGGATGTGATTGCGCGAGTCGAGCTCCACGAACTCCGCATGTGGAATGCCGGCGGCGAGTATTCGTCCTTCATCGAATGGAATCGCTTTATCGTTGCGCGCGTGTAGGACGAGCGTAGGCGTCACGACGCTGCCCAGCAGATGCGTCACGTCGATGACGGCTCGCGATTCCATCAGTTCGGCGGCGATATGCGCGGGCGCCGTTTTCCGGCACAGCTCGTTGAACCACTGGATCTGCTCGTGAGTGCCCTCCGGGATGAATCGCGACGTGAACAACTGGCGGAATGCGGGGTTGTCGCTCCCCCAACCGATCCGTGCCACTTCGATGACGGCGCGGTACTCACGCTCGACGCCCGGCTTGCCCTGCAGAAATTTGCCGCGCGCGTAGCCGCCATAGAGAATCATGCGCGCCACGCGTTCCGGATGCGCAGTCGCGTAGGCGATGCACGTCGCGGCTCCCTGCGAGATGCCGAGCAGCGTCACTGGCTCGCTCGGACGCGCCGCCTCGAGAATGGTTTCGAGATCGGCGGCCCACCGCTCGATCGTCAACCCGCCTGATCTCCACTCGCTCATGCCGCACCCGCGTTCGTCGAAGCGGATAAAGCGCCAATGTTGCGAGAAGAACTGAATCCAATGTTTCCAGACCGGGCTTTCCCACTCGTATTCGAGATGCGTCAGCCAGTTCGCGGCTTTGACGACAGGTGGGCCGGCGCCCGAATCGGCCCACGCAAGCCGCGTCCCGTCGGACGCGCGCACGTATTGGACCCGCTGGCGGCCTTGCGCTGATGTGCTCATCGGAAACGGGACATTTGTCCCATGCCCTGGCCGGGGATTCTACCAATTCGGGACAGAGCACCCATGGCCCTGCCCGCCGCGGTGATTCATCGTTGCTCCCCAAGAAGGAGTAACGGTTATGACAAAGCGACTGGTGTTCTTCGCGTACGGCGCCGTGGCGTACCTGATCTTCCTGGGGACCTTTCTCTATGCCATCGCCTTCGTCGGCGGCATCGGCGTGCCGACGCGTCTCGACGGCGACCCGCAGTCGCCGCTGCTGACGGCGCTGGCGATCGATGCCGCGCTGCTGACGCTGTTCGCGGTCCAGCACAGCGTGATGGCGCGCCGCTGGTTCAAGGAGTGGTGGACGCAGATTGCCCCGTGGACGATCGAGCGCTCCACGTTCGTGCTCTTCGCCAGCCTCGCGCTCATTGCGCTGTTCTGGAAATGGCAGCCGATCGGCATGCCCATCTGGACGGTCACCGATCCGGCGGTGCGCGCGGTGCTCTGGACGCTCTTCGCGGCAGGATGGGGAACGGT
>QHWQ01000253.1 GCA_003222635.1 Acidobacteriota bacterium
CGCTCGGCGTGTTCGTGCCGTTCGCGGTCGGCTACATGCGCCAGCCCGTCACGCTCAACTTCCTGTGGGCCGCGCTCTGCCTGATGGGCGCTGTTTACTTCATGTTTCGGTAGGAAAAGGTAGGGAAGGTGCGAAGGGTGCGAAGGGTGCGAAAGGTGCGAAGGGTGCGTCCGAAGGTGCGGTGTGCGACGGTTCGTCGTTGAACCATCGCACCCTCGCACTTTCGGACGCACTCTCGCACCATCGCACTGCTCGCACCATCGCACCGGTGACAGCCTCTAACTGAAACCGATCTGCTCAACGATCCCGTCGAAGCGCGGGTCCTGGCGCATGCGATCGAAGCGGGGATCCACGCGCACTGGCGATCAGCTCGAACGCCGGCGCGCTGCCGCCCGTCTCACGATACGGTCGAGCTCGGACCGCTTACGTCGGGTACTACCTATGCAATGAGCCCATGCGGAACGCATGGCGCCGCCTGGCAATGGGAATCAGCCGCTCGACGAAGCCGCGTGGCTGGCGGCTATCGTCGAGTCCTCCGACGAAGCCATCATCAGCACCGACCTCGAGGGCAAGCTCACATCGTGGAATCCGTCCGCGGAACGCATCTACGGCTATTCCGCGATGGAAGCGATCGGCCAGCGGAACGAGCTCATCATTCCACCCGATCGACGCGGCGAGGAGGAGAGGATCCGCCAGTCGGTCCTCGTGGGCCAATCGGTTTCCCGCTACGACACCGCGCGCGTGCGCAAGGACGGCGTGCGCATCGACGTCTCGATCGCCGCCTCGCCGCTGCGCGACCGGGGTGGGAAGATCGTCGGCGTCTCGAAGATCAGCTGCGACATCTCCGACGAGAAGCAGATTGGCCGGGTGAGGGACGAATCCGCCGCGACGGCCCGCCGGCTCGCCGCGATCGTGGAGTCGAGCGACGATGCCATTATCGGGCTCGATCTCGAGGGGAACATCACCGCCTGGAACCTCGCTGCCGCACAGATGTACGGCTACACCGCTGACGAGGCCATCGGCCGCTCGATCGCGATTACGCTGCCTCATGAGCGCGCGCCGGAAGAACCCGGCTTTCTCGAGCGGATCGGGCGCGGCGAGCGCATTGTCGGCTTCGAGACGATTCGCTGCCGGAAGGGCGGCCAGTGCCTGCCGGTGTCGTTGACCATCTCGCCCATCTACGACGAACAGGGCGCCGTCGTCGGCGCGTCGAAGATCGCGCGCGATATCACCGAACGGAAGCGCGCGGCCGAGCGGTCCGCGTTTCTCACCGAGGCGGGCGCGGTGCTGGCGAGCTCGCTCGAATACGAGACCACGCTCAAGGCGGTGGCCAATCTCGCCGTCCCCAACATCGGCGACTGGTGCGCGGTCGATGTGCTGGCGGACGACCATACACTGGAACGCGTCGCGGTGGCGCACGTCGATCCCACGAAGATCGATCTCGCGCGGGCAATCCGCTCGCGCTACGAAGATCCAACGTCTCCCTTCACCCCGATCAATGTCGTGCGCACGGGCACGCCCGCGATCGTGAAGGAGATTTCCGACGACATGATCGTCGCCGCCGGACGGGGAGACCAGGAGCGCGTCGCCATGATCCGGTCGCTCGGCCTGCGCTCGTACATGATCGTGCCGCTCACCGCGCACGGCCGCACGTTCGGTGCGCTGACCTTCGCCACCGCCGAGTCGGGCCGCGTCTACAACGACGATGATTTCCGCTTCGCGCAGGACATCGCGTTTCGCGCCGCGCTCGCCGTCGACAACGCCCGCGCCTACCGCGACGCGCAGACGGCGAACCGGTTGAAGGACGAATTCCTGGCGACGCTGTCCCACGAACTGCGCACGCCGCTCAACGCCATCCTCGGATATACGCGGCTGCTCCAGTCGGGGATGATGCCGTCCGAGCGCCAATCGCAGGCGCTCGCGACCGTCGCCCGCAACGCCTCGTCGCTGACGCGGATCGTGGAGGACATCCTCGATGTGTCGCGGATCATCTCCGGGAAGATCCGTCTCACCATCCAGCCGGTGGACGTCGGGGAGGTCGTGAAGAACGCCGTCGAGACCGTTACGCCGGCGGCCGACGCCAAGCAGATCCGCGTGCAGCCCATCGTCGATCCACGCGCTGGTCCGATCTCCGGCGATCCCGATCGCCTGCAGCAGGTCGTCTGGAATCTCGTCTCCAACGCCGTGAAATTCACACCCAAGCACGGCGTCGTGCAGGTCCGCGTCGAGCGCATCAACTCGCACGTCGAAATCGTGGTGAGCGATACCGGCATCGGCATCGCGCCGGATTTCCTGCCGCACATCTTCGAACGGTTTCGCCAGGCGGACAGCGGCACGACGCGCGAGCATGGCGGCATCGGCCTGGGACTGGCGATCGTTCGTCATCTCGTGGAGCTGCATGGCGGAACGATCCACGTGGCGAGCGGAGGGAAGGACAAGGGGTCCACGTTCCGAGTGCGGCTGCCGCTGATGGTCGTCCATACCGAACAGGCACCCGAACGGCGCGCGCATGCGGCTGGAAGCGCGCCGGCAGCCGCCGCGCCGCTCACGCGGCTCGACGGCGTCCGCGTTGTCGCGGTCGACGACGACGCCGATGCGCGGATGCTGGTGACGGAAACGCTGGAAGCGGTGGGCGCCACGGTCGCGACGGCGGATTCGATGGCGCACGCGCTCGAAGTACTGGCCGCGAACCGGCCCGACGTGCTGCTCGCCGACATCGGCATGGTCGGCAGCGACGGCTTCGAGCTGATCCGCCGCGTGCGCAGCTCGGACGACGCGCGCGTTCGCGACGTGCCGGCGGCGGCGTTGACGGCCTACGCGCGCGCCGAAGATCGCATGAAAGCGCTGCAGGCGGGGTTCCAGCTGCACCTGGCCAAGCCCGTGGACCCCGCGGAATTAATCATCGCGGTCGCCGCGCTCGCCAAGCATCGGCCGCACGCCGGCGCGCCCGGGGTCAGCTAGACGCGCCGCACCAGCTCGTACCCCAGATTGATCTCGCCAGCGTCCTGCTTGGCGGCGTGCGCGACGAGGTACTCGTGGATGTCGATGGGGTGCGTGCCGCCGTTGAACTTGTGCTTGAACAAGTCGATGGTGTGCAGCGCGATCTGTTCGTGCTCGTCCGCGTCCACGTCCAGGTAGAACGTCGCACCCGCTGCGGTCTGCGTTTTCGCGACGGTCCACTGAATCGTTCCCTGCTCGAATGACTTCTTCACGGTAATCAGATCGGTGATCGAGGCAACGTCGGGGAAGTTGTGGCGATGGAGCTCGGGGCTCGGCTCGGGTTTGTAGCCGAATTGGTTGAGATTCCCCAGGATCGTGCGGACGGAGGAGAACACCTGCGGATCGACTTCGGCGACGAACCGCTCGCGATCGATGCGTACGATCTTCCGCACGAGCTCGAACCAGCGCGTGCCCGAGACCGGGTCGTCCTCATCGCTCAACACGGCATACAGATTCAGCAGCGCCATTTTGGCGAACTGTCCCTGGTCGCCCGCGAGGTTGTCGTAGGCGGTGACCAGTGACCCGAGCGGCGGCGCCTGCGTGATGAAGCTGACCGCATCGCTCGCCTTCGCGACGCGGATGAAGCGCGCGAAGCGATCGGGATCGAGCTCGCCGAACGGCCGGAATGCGGGCGTCCAGTCGCCCGGACTGCGCATCGCGGTCACCGGCGCTTCGAGCGTCTGGTTGGCGTGCGGGATGAAGACCTGCGACGGCTGCGGCCGATAGCCGTCGAGCGTGATGTCGCAGCGCAGCGCCTGCACCGCCGGAAACGCCGGAACGCGGAAGCTCTGACGAGCGGCGAATGACACGGGCCCGAACATCGAGACCGTCGTGCCGGTGTTGGTGACGAAGGCGACGCGGCCGCGCAGCGCGGCGTCGCTCTTGCCTTCCGCCGTCCTGACGGTCATCGCAAAGTTGGAGACGTCTGTTCTGCAATACCAGCCATGGTGAACTCCTTGCCTTACACGACCGCCAGCGACGCCAGAATAGCCTGCGCAAACTGCTGCGCGCCCGCGACGTTCGGGTGACCTGCCGACGCGCGGTAGCACGCTTCGCGCTCGACGACCGCGAGCGGCGGATACGCCACATTGCACGCGGTCTGTCGATCGCCAATCACCTCGTCCTGCGGGGAGAAGTCCATCTTCACGCCCCACAGCAAGGGCGCGGTGGCAAACACCGCATTCTTCTCCGTGAAGCCAGCGTCGGCGAACGACACGCGCGCATCGCCGCAGTCGCTGACCGCGCGCCGCAGGCAGCCGGTCGATTCCTTCCAGAACTGCAGACAGAGCGCGACGACCTTCTCGAACACCATGTCCGGGTGCATGAACGGCGTGAACGACACGCCGTGCGTCGCCAGCAGCAGCGGCGCGCGAACCGGCGCCGACTCGTGGCTGAGAATCGGGTAATAGCCGGTGACGACCAATCGCGACTCGGGCGAGGTGAACCGCTGCGTCGCCGCCTGCAGCAGCGCCAGCATGTCGTCGTGGCAGTAGCGCCGCGTCTTGTGGCTCAGATCCGCGGAGGTCGTCAGCGGGTTGAGAATCACGCGGATGTTCACGTCGTTGATGCCGCCATTCAGCAGCACGATCTGCGCGTCGGCAGGATCCGGCGCGGCGTTCACCTGCTCGAGCACGGTCGGCGACGACGTGGGCACTTCGCCCGACCTGGCGGTGAACGGCGTCGCGCCGCGGAGGCCCACCGTGGCGCCCGAGTGCGCGAGCATCAGCGGCGGCGTGACGAGGCCGAGCGTCTGGTTCACGATCGAGCCGTATTTGTGCGCGTCGAGCAGGCCCTGTCCCCACGCGACCGAATCGCCGACAACCGTGACTTTCATGCGCACCCCCTTGGATGGGAGAATCGACGCGTGGCCACGCGCGCTGAGCTGAAGATTTGCGACACGATTCTAGATGCGATCGGCAACACGCCCCTCGTGCGTGTGCACAGGATCACGCGCGGCTGCATCGACGCCGACGTCCTGATGAAGCTTGAAACGTTCAATCCAGGCAATTCGATCAAGGACCGGATGGCGGTCCGGATGATCGAGGACGCCGAAAAGGCGGGGAAGCTGAAACCGGGCGGCACGATCATCGAGGGGACGTCGGGCAACACCGGCATGGGGCTCGCCATCGCCGCGGTCATCAAGGGCTACAAGTGCATCTTCACGACGACCGACAAGCAGTCGAAGGAGAAGGTGGACGCGCTGAAGGCGTTCGGCGCGGAGGTGATCGTGTGTCCGACAGACGTCGACCCCGAGGATCCGCGGTCGTACTACTCGGTGTCATCCCGGCTCGAGCGCGAACTCCCCAACTCGTGGAAGGCGAATCAGTACGACAACCTGTCGAACACCGCCGCGCACTACGAGCAGACTGGACCTGAAATCTGGGAGCAGACTGACGGCCGCGTCACGCATCTGGTCTGCGGCGTCGGCACGGGCGGCACCATCAGCGGCGTCGGCCGGTTTCTGAAGGAGAAGAACCCGCGCATCAAGGTGTGGGGGATCGACACCTACGGCTCGGTGTTCAAGAAGTACAAAGAGACCGGCATCTTCGACCAGAACGAGATCTATCCGTACATCACGGAAGGCATCGGCGAGGATTTCCTGCCGCGCAACGTGGACTTCAGCGTCATCGACCACTTCGAGAAGGTGACCGACAAGGACGCGGCCATCATGACGCGGCGTATCACGCGCGAGGAAGGGATCTTCGCGGGCAACTCCGCCGGCTCCGCGATGGCTGGTCTGCTGCAGCTCAAGGACAACTTCACGAAAGACGACCTCGTCGTGGTGATCTTCCACGACCACGGCTCGCGCTATCTCGCGAAGATGTTCAACGACGAGTGGATGCGCGCGAAAGGCTTCCTCGAGGTGACGGGCATGACGGCCCGCGATCTCGTCGCGCTCGGCGTCTCCGGCGAGCTGCACGCGATCGAGGCCGCCAGGCCGGTCGAGGACGCCATCCGCATCATGAGCGAGCACGACTTCTCACAGATTTCCGTGACGCGCGGCGGGCGCGTCATCGGATCGCTGAACGAGTCGCACCTCTATAGCGAGTTCATGCGGGACGCCGACGTGAAGCACAAGCCGGTCGAAGCCATCATGCAGCCGGCGTTTCCCTTCGTCGACATCTCCACGCCCGTGCAGCTGCTCTCCACGATGATTACGCCCGAAAATCCGGCGGTCCTCGTGCGCGATTTCAAGACGGAGAAGACCTTCATCATCACGCGGTCGGACATCATTCGCGTGCTCTGTTAACATCTGCTTCGCCATGACGAGACGGTTCACGCGCCGCGAGGCGATGTTCACGGCGGCGGGTGCCGGCCTGGGCGCCCTCGGTGCCTTCGGCCAGACGCGCGCCGGCAACCCGCCCTATCCGAGCTGGAAGACCGGTTTCAGGCAACTCGCCCCGAACGTCTACGCCTATACGCAGGCGGGCGGCCCGGGCGTGCCGAGCTCCGCCATCAGCAACGGCGCCTGCATCCTCGGCCCGGATCACTGGATGGCGATCGATGCGTTCGCGGCGCCGCCGCATACCAAGGCGTTTCTCGCGGCGGCGAAGACCCTCGCGGGCAGCCGGACGTGCGACCGGTTGATCAACACGCATCACCACGCCGATCACACGACCGGCAACTGCTTCTTCCTGCCGGCGGAGATCGTCGGCCACGAGTATTGCCGCAAGGCCGTCATCAGCAACGGCATCTCGAATCTCGCCGGGCGTCCCGAGTCGTGGAAGGTGGGCATGGCGGAGCTGAAGCTCGCCCCGCCCACCACGACGTTCGATGATCGCTCGCGCATCACGTACTGGTATGGCAACACCGAAGTGCGCCTGATGTACAACGGCAGCCCCGCGCACACGTGGGGCGACGCGCTGATCTATCTGCCGCAATACAAGATCCTGTGGGCCGGCGACGTCGCCTTCTTCTACGTCGCGCCCGCGGCGCAGAGCGGCCACATCAGCAAGTGGATCGAGTCGATCGACCGCATCAACAAGATGGACGTTGACGTCATCGTGCCAGGCCACGGTCCGATCGGGAGCAAGAAGGAACTGGCCGAGACACGCGAGTACCTGACGATCCTGAAGGCCGAGGCGAAGCGCCGCTACGACATGAAGATGAGTCCAGGGAAAGCGGCAGCGGAGATCGAGGACAAGCTGGGCAAGTACAGCACGTGGGCGGATCCGGCGGCAGTCCGCACGGTGAACAGCGTCGTGCGGCTCTACGCGGAGTTCAACGATTCGCTGACGTCGGAGACCGACATGGCGGCAGTTGCCGCCGCGTCGCAGGAATACCTCGAGATTCGCGGCGGCGCCGTGCAGCTTCGGTGACGTTCATCTGGGGGCGCCGGTGCCTTCCGAGCCGGCGAACAGCTTCTTGCCGTCCGCGAAGGTAATCTCGCGGGCGTTCATCTTGTTCGTCCCATCCTTCGCGCGATAGCCGTCGACGACGATCTGCGTGCCGGCGGCGAGCGAATTCTTGCTGAAGCCGCGCCGGAAGAGCACCGTCGGCGCGCCGCCTTCGACCATCCACTCCTCGGTCTTGCCGTTCCGCGTCACGTTCATGTGGATCCAGACGTGCGGGTTGATCCACTCCATCTTGGTGACCGTGCCCTTGAAGAGCACCGGTTTGCTGGCGTCGAATTCGGCGGTAAAGGAGTGATGCGCCGCCAGCGGCGCGGTCGCCGCGACGAAGAGGCCGAACGCTCCAAGGATCACCGCAAGCCTGCATCTCATCGAACACCCTCCGCCCGCATCTTTCGCGTGATGTCGATCACGATGGAATCGCCTTCCCAGTGCTTCACCAGCTGTTTGCTGCGTGCGTCGCCGTACATGAATTCTTCCACGAACTCGACGCACGGATATTCGAGCAGCTGCGCGTTCGATTCGAGGCGGCGGTAGAGCGGCATCGAGATCGTCCACGGCCTGGTGAACACGTGCGGGTCCTCGATCGTCACCTCGTAGCGAATCGCGTCATTGCTGATCGGCGTGAAACGTTCGACCATGTGCGCGGTCTCGCTGTAGAAGTTCCCCGCGCGATCCAGCCAGTTGCCCTGCAGCTGCTTCGTATCGACGACGAGCGTGCCGCCGTCCCACCTGCCGCGCGAGAAGCCCATCGCCGTGTCCGCCGGCGGCTCGTCCACCTCGTCGAGGTGAATCGTCCGCGCGGCGTTGGCGAAGGCGAAGTCGACGTGAATCTTGTTCGTGCTCTGCACGATCTGCAACGGGTAGTTGAGATACATCGCCCGAGGCGTCCCGGGCACGTAACACTTCAACTCGGGGTCGCGATCGATCCAGTGCTCCGCGTTGTCCTTCTTCTTCGCGGCGGCATCAGCCGTATAGGGAATCTCGCCGTCGCCGGAGACGACGCCAACTGATGCGGGGACGCCGCCCGCTGCGCCGAGCGCGAGCACGGGCGCGGCCGGCACGCGCGCGTACGGATACGGGTAGACGCCGGGCTGCGTCACCGCACCGGCGCGCGCTTCGTGCGCCTGCAGATCCCAGTTCGCCTCGTTGAGCGCCTGCCAGACGCCGTTGAAGTTCGGCTTGCCGTCGATGCGTGCCGACGCGGCCGGCTCTCCGCTCGTGCGAGTCGCCAAGGTTGTGATCGCGACGGCGGCTGCGACGATGGCGATCGCCGCGAGCAGCGAACGCGACAGGCTCGCCTTCATCGCGTCGGTCCCGCAGGCCCAGCAGGAGTTGGCCCCGCGCCGCCGCCGCGTCCTTCCTGACGCTGCCGCGCGTACTCCGGATTGCCGGTGCCGCACAGCAGGTAACACATCGTCGCCGGATCCGGGCCGCGCCTTTCAGCGAACGCCTTGTCGTCCATGCGCGCGCCGATCAGCATGTCCTTCAGCGCGATGTTGCCGTCGTGGCAGCGCGGCTCGTCGTAGATGGCGTTCGCTTTGGCACCCTGCCGCGCCATCTCCACCTTCACCGTCCACGACTTCTCCCAGGTTGTCTTGTCGTCCATCGTCACGGCGTATTCGACGTTGTTCGCATCGACTCGAGTAAACCGCTCGACGAGATGCAGGTTCTCGCGCGAGCCCTGGTAGTCGGTCTTCGGCGTGAAATTGGTGACGTCGACGACGAGCGTGCTGCCTTCCCAGTGGGCGCGCGAGTCGCCATGCCACTGGCGGACGGCGGAGGGGAGATGCGGCGCGTTCGTGATCGGAATCACGCGCTGCCATCCTTCGTAGAGGATCGAGACGGCGCCCGGCGACTGCACGATCTGCTGCACGCCGAAGTTCGGCAGCCCGCCGGCGAGGCATCGCTCACCGAGGCCGAAGTCTTCCGGGCCGTCGGCGCGGTTGATGACGCGGTCGCCCATGATTTGCGCGGCGAGATAGTAGGGAGGCGGCTCGTTGCGGCGTGGCGACACCGGGCCGGGCTTCACGCCGAAGCAGGCGATGTCCTGCGATCGCTTGCACGCGTCCACCGACTGCATCAGCGCGAGCATGAACGCGCGCATCTCGCGCATCCGCGCCTGCACGGCCGGCGTGAGCGCCGGGATGCGGCCGTCCGGCGGATCGACGATGAGTGACGTGCGCGGGCCGATCGGCCGGGACGTATCGATGGGATCGGCCTCGAACACGATGTCGTACGCGCCCGTCAGATCCTCGAGCGTGCCGCGCGGCGCGATCCGGTCGCCACGTTTGGGCGCCGACGCGGCCTGCTGAGCGCGCTCGGCCTCGCGCTGCTTGACTTCCTCAGCCGTCAGCGTCGGTTTGCCGGCGTCGCGCCCCGGCCGCTGCAGCGGAATCTGGTACTTCTGCGCCCAAATTCCTTGCAAATCGGGGTCACCCCACGCGGTCTTCTGCGGCGATGCGGCGGCGAGAACCGCGACCGCGCCGAGCAGCGCGAGGACGGTTTTGAGCATGCGCAATGATGCTACAATCCGCCGCTAAAGAGGCAGGTTCACATGCGTACCCGGATCTGGCACGTGATCACACCGCTGGGGCTCGCGGTCGTGATCGCTATCGTCTGGTTTTCACCCGCCGTCGGGCAACAAAGTGGGCAGCAGGCCCCCGCACCGCGTCCCGCTGCGGCGGCACCCGCGCCCACGAGCTCATTTCCTGCGTACCGCGCGCCGCGTCTGAACGGTCATCCCGATTTGAATGGGGTCTGGCAGTCGTTTGTCACGGCCAACATCGACCTCCAGGATCACGAGGCGCAGGCGGGCCCGTACACCGAATTGATCGGCGAATACAGCGGCTGGCCCGCGGGCCAGAGCGTCGTCGAAGGCGGTGTCATCCCGTACAAACCCGAAGCGCTGGCGAAAAAGCGGCAGAACGCGGCCAACCGCATCAAGGCCGACGTCAGCAGCGACAAGAACTGGCACAACCTCGGCGATCCCGAGATGAAGTGTTACATGCCGGGTGTCCCGCGCGCGACCTACATGCCGTTCCCGTTTCAGATCGTGCAGGGGAGCGGCCAGTACATCCTGATCGCGTATGAATATGCGAGCACCACGAGAACGATCCGCATGGATTGGAAGGACGAGGCGCCGACCGACACGTGGATGGGGTGGTCGCGTGGTCACTGGGAAGGTGAGACGCTCGTCGTCGACGTCACGGGGCTGCGCGAAGAGACATGGTTCGATCGCGCGGGCGACTATCACAGCGATCAACTGCACGTCGTCGAGCGTTACACCCCCGCCAGCCCGTATCACATGCTGTACGAGGCGACGATCGAGGATCCGAAGGTGTTCACGCGGCCGTGGAAGATCAGTTTCCCGCTGTACCGCCGCATGGAGAAGAATGCTCAGCTGCTCGAATACAAGTGCGTCCCGTTCACGGAAGAACTGTTGTACGGAAAGTTCAAGAAAGGTGCGTCATGAACTGGCGATGGCTTTCATCAATGGTACTCGCCGCGGCCGCGGCGATCGTGATGTCATCCGCGCTCGTCGCTCAGACCGCGAAGACTGTCGCGCCGAAGGCGACGAACACGGCTGAAAAGGCATATGCGAAGAAGACGCCGTGGGGCGATCCGGATCTGCAGGGTGTGTGGAACGACGCGACGAGCACCCCGCTGCAGCGTCCCGCCGGCAAAGGCGAAACGGTCGCCGGGAACGAAGCCAATCTCTTTGAAGAGCAGCTCGCCAACGACCTGAGCCGCGACCGGCGCGATGGCGGACCAGAAGTGGACGTCAACCGCGCGTACAACGAGCATTGGATGGATGCGCGACGGCTGAAGATCACCAACGATCACCGCACGTCGCTCATCGTCGATCCGCCCGACGGCCGGCTGCCGCCGACGGTGCCGATCAGCCCCGAGCGTCAGAAGATCCGGGCGGAGCGCGCGGCGGCCGGTGCGCGGTTCCAGGCGGGGATGCCGAACATCGCGACGGAGATGTCGCTGCCGATCCGCTGCATCATCAGGACCGACTCGCCGCCGTACCTGCCGACGATCTACAACAACGACTTCCAGATCTACCAGAGCCCGGGCTACGTGGTGATTGCACCGGAGATGATCCACAGCGCGCGCATCATCCCGCTCGACGGCCGTCCGCACATCGGTCCGACACTGAAGCAGTGGCTCGGCGACACGCGCGGCCACTTCGAGGGGAACACGCTCGTCCTCGAAACGACGAACTTCCGCAACGATGATACGGTCTACCAGGGCGCGAACCCGGAGACCTACAAGATCACCGAGCGGTTCACCCGCGTCGCCGACGACACGGTCAACTACGAGTTCACGATCGACGATCCGACGACGTGGACCAAGCCGTGGACGGCGGTGATTCCGTGGACGAAGATCGACCCGAAGGAGCAGATGTACGAATATATGTGCCACGAGGACAACTTCGACATCGTGCACCTGCTGACCGGCGCGCGTGCGCGCGAGAAGAATCCGTCGTTGAACCTGACGAAGCCACAGACACAGAGGTAGATGCGATGCGTACAACGATTTTCTGCGCGGCTCTCGTGACCCTCGGGCTCGTGCTCGGCAACGGCACCGTGTCGGCGCATCACGCGTTCTCGTCGGAGTTCGACGCCAACAGACACGTCGTCTTCACGGGGACGGTCACCAAGATGATGTGGGTGAACCCGCACGCGTGGATCTACATGGACGTGAAGAAGGCGGACGGGACCACCGAGGAATGGATGGTCGAGGCGGGGACGCCGAATACGCTCCTGCGGCGCGGCTTCACCAAGGCCTCGCTCCTGCCGGGCACGACCGTCAAGGTGGACGGGTATCAGTCGAAGGACGGGTCGCTGCGCGCCAACGGCCGCGACCTGACGCTGCCAGACGGGCGCACGCTGTTCCTGGGCAACGCCGAGGGCGGCGCTGAAGGCGCGCCGGGCGCGAAGAAATAAATCCCAAATCCCAAATCCCAAACCCCAACTCCCAAGGACATCTTGGAAGTTGGGGTTCGAAGCACGACGTAGAGGCCGACCTTCAGGTCGGCCTAAACGCTCGGCGATCGGCGCATACGTTCCGCGTCGCTTCTCCGCGTGCCGAAAGCGCCGCGCGCGTTGTCGATGGCCGCGGACGCTAGGGTCGCCGCCGCTCGCGTCCCTCAACGTGCTCGCGCTTTACGGATGCTGATCGGCAGCGCTCCGACGCTCCGCGTCACGCATCCGCCCGATCGCAGGTGTGCGCTGGCATCGTAAAGAGAATGCCGATCGCACCGATGACAGAGCCGGCGATTTCGCGGCCCCGCACAGACCAATATTCGTCGCCGGTATCGAAGCGAGACATGCAGGTCCACAACAGACTTGCGCCGACGGCGTTGCACAGCACAGCTGCGAAGAGTCTCCGGTGCTTGCTCAGCATGCTGACCGCGAATCTCATATGTTGCGACGGGTCCGAGCAGCTGGTCGACGGCTTTGGTGAGCGATGAAGCGGCATGCAAGCGACTGCTGCCGTTGTCAACTCCCAAGGCCAAATGATGAACCTTGGGAGTTGGGATTTGGGATTTGGAGCTCGGGATTTTAATTGAGCGGAGCGCGGAGCAGCTGCTCCATCAGCTTCCCGCGCGGGCTGTCGGCCGGCACGAACCGTTGCACGCGCTCGCCCGCGAACACCTCGCCCGTGTAGATGTTGCCCTTCGAGTCGGTCGCGATCATGTGGATGCCGAAGAACTGGCCGCCGTTCTCGCCCATGCTTCCCAGCTGACCGACGACCTTGCCCGTCTCGCGCTCGATGAACCAGATGTGGTTGTTCGTCAGGTCGGAGATGTAGAGATACTTCTGCGCCTTGTCCGACGAGAAGGCGACGCCGCCCGTCGATCCCCCGACGCCGGTGTACTCGGCGAGCTTGAACTCCTTCTTGAAGTTCCCCTGCTTGTCGGTGACGTGGATGCGGTTGCCGTTGCGATCCGCGGCGTAGACGAGGCCGTCGTTCGAGAAGTTGAACGTCAGGTGGCCGACGAACTCCTTCGCCATCGGCCCGTTCGGCTTGTAGGCGTGGTCGCCCTCGTTCGTGCTGATCTCGGTCAGCTTGTGGCCGTAGGCACCCCATCCGCGCTTGAACTTGAACGACGCAAGGTCGAACACCATCACGCGGCCGCCAAGGTAGTTGTCCGCGACGTAGATTTCGTTATCCGTCTCGTTGATGCGGATCTCCTCGATGCCGCCGACGATCATCGGCGTGGTCGGCGGATACTTCGCGCGGAACGCGGCGCGTGCCGCTGCCTGCGCCGCGGGATCCACATTGCCGCGTCCGCCGCGGCCACCGCGCCCCTCACCTGCCGCCGGCGGCGGAAGGAATCCGGCGACGGGGCCCGTGCCGCCGCGACCCGGCGTGTGCGGCGGCACGCTGGTCTCCTCCTGGAACTTGCCTCCATTTTCCAAATCAGGCGTGTGCTCGATCGCGCCCACGAGCTTGCCGGTCTTCACGTCGTACTTCCGCACGGTGTTCTGTCCGAGGTACGCGAAGCCCTTGCTGTCGACGTCCATGCCGTGCCCCTGCGGCGCCTGGAACGAGCCGATGACAGTCCCCTCCTTGTCGAAGTGGATCATCGACGGCGGCAGCGTGCAGCAGTCCGCGATGCCGATCTCCTTCTCGAGCTCGATGTTGGTGAGGTCGTTCGGCCGGTCATACGCCCACACCGTGTCGTCCTTCGGATCGACCGCGAGACCGGTCACGCCGCCCATCTTCCAGTTGTTGGGCAGCGGCTTGGGCCAGCCCGGGTCGTACACGTAGCGCGGACCCGATGACTGCGCCTGCACTCCCAGCGTAGCGTAGACGACGAAAATGCCGAGCGCCATCGACACGACGACCGCTCCAGCTCGCAATTTCTTCTGAATGTTCATGGGCTCTCCCTCGCGCGAAATCCTAATCTAAGATGATTCCGTTGAACACCAGAACACATACTCCCGCCGGCATCCAGATGATGCCGAACTCGATGAAGGTGCTGCGGAAGATCGGCGTCGAGGCGCGCGTGCGCGCGACCTCGTTCCAGCCGTACTCCCACCTGAACCGCCAGTGGGACACCGGCGAGGTGATGCGCGAGCTGCCGATGCCCGAGTCGCTCTTCGGCGCGCCGTATCTCTGCATGCATCGCGGCGACCTGCACGAGGCGCTCGCGTCGGTGCTGCCGCAGGACATCATTCATCCCGGCAGGAAGCTGGTCGGGCTCGACGGCGGCGGCAGCCGCGTCACGCTGACGTTCGAGGACGGCAGCCGTGCGGAAGCCGACGTCGTCATCGGCGCGGACGGCGTCCACTCCATCGTCCGCGACATGATCATCGGCCCCGACGCGCCGATTCACAAGGGGCGCATCGCCTACCGCGCCGTGTTTCCCTCCGCGCTGATGGGCGGCAAGGACGTCGGCAACTCACGCACCAAGTGGTGGGGCATCGACCGTCACATCGTCATTTACTACACGCGGCGCGACAAGAGCGAGATCTACTTCGTCACCAGCGTGCCGGAGCCGGCGGAGTGGCTGACGAAGGAATCGTGGTCGGCCAAGGGCGACGTGCGCGAGCTGCGAAACGCGTACGAAGGCTTTCATCCGGACGTGCGCACTGTCCTCGAAGCGTGCCCCGACTGTCACAAGTGGGCGATTCTCGAGCGCGAGCCGCTGCCGAAGTGGAGCGACGGGCGTATCGTGCTCCTCGGCGACGCGTGCCATCCGATGACGCCGTACATGGCGCAGGGCGCCGCCACGGCGATGGAGGATGCGGCCGTGCTCGCACGCTGTCTCTCGGAGGCCGAGGGCGACGTGCGAACGGCGTTCACGCGCTACGAGGAGAACCGCAAGCCGCGGACGTCACGCATCCAGGCGATCTCGAGCGCGAACACCTGGATGAAAGGCGGCAACGACGATACGTCGTGGCTCTACGGGTACGATGCCTGGAACGATACTCTCGCATACGCATAGGCCCGCACCGAAAGCCGGCGCTCCGCGTCTCGCGTTGATTCACTCGCTCGCCCTCGATCGCAGCGTCTGGGACGGCGTGGTGCAGCGGCTCGAAGGCGAGGTCGAGATTCTGACGTTCGACTGCCGCGGGCATGGACAGTCGCCGAAGCCGAAGGGCCCGTACACGGCGTCGCTCTTCGCGCGCGATCTCTCGGAGCTGTTCGATCAGATCGGATGGGACAACGCCGCCGTGGCCGGATGCTCGATGGGCGGCAACGTTGCGCAGGCGTTTGCGGCGGAGTATCCGCAGCGCGTGACCGCGCTCGGACTGATCGACACGACCGCGTGGTACGGCGCGGATGCGCCCGGGAAGTTCAAGGAGCGCGCCGAGACCGCGCGGGCGACAGGGATGCGCGGCATGATCGATTTCCAGCTGACGCGCTGGTTCTCGGATGATTTCCGCGCGAAACATCCCGACGTGCTGAAGCGGACCTTCGACATCTTCGTCGCCAACGATCTCGACTGCTACGCCGCGTCGTGCGAGCTGCTCGGCGCCGCCGACACGCGCCGCGCGCTCGCCTCCTTCACGATGCCGGTCGCCGTCGTCGTCGGCGAGGAGGACTACGCGACGCCCGTCGCGATGGCGAAGCACCTGCACGCAGCGATTCCACAATCCACGCTCACGATCATCCCGGGCGCGCGGCACCTGACGCCCATCGAATTCCCGGACCGCATCGCTGCGGAGTTGCGTGGCCTCTTCGCTCGCGCCTGACCTGATCGCGCGGCTCGAGGCGCTCCCGTTTTCGCGGTGGCACGTCCGTGCCCGCATCATCGTGGGCAGTGCGACGTTCTTCGACGCGTTCGGCGCGCTCTCGCTCGCGTTCGTGCTGCCGGTGCTCGTGCGCCTGTGGGGCATCACGCCGGCCGGGATCGGGTCGTTGATCGCCACGGGCTATCTCGGTCAGTTCATCGGCGCGCTCGTGTTTGGCGCGCTCGCCGAGCGCTATGGCCGCATCCCGAGCGTCACCGCAGCGACGGTGCTGATGTCGGCCATGAGCCTCGCGTGCGCGGTCGCCGGCAACTTCGGAACATTGCTGACGCTGCGCCTCGTGCAGGGGATCGGCATCGGTGGGGAGATGCCGGTCGCCGCCGTCTACATCAATGAATTATCGAAAGCGAAGGGGCGCGGCCGGTTCTTCCTGCTCTACGAACTGATCTTTCCGATCGGCCTGATGATGACCGGCCAGATCGGAGCCGTGCTGGTGCCGACGCTCGGCTGGCAGGTGATGTTCGTGATCGGCGGCGTGCCGGGTTTGATCGTCGCGGCGCTGCTGATCCGGCTGCCAGAATCACCGCGTTGGCTGATCGCGAGAGGGCGCCTCGCGGATGCGGATGCAGTAATCCGCGAGATTGAGGCAAGCCGTCCGGGATCCGGGATCCGGGATCCGGGATCCGAACCCAACGAATCCCGAAGCCCGAATCCCGAATCCCGGACACGCGCCACCGAATTGCTGGCGCCGACGTTTCGCCGGCGCACATTGATCGTCTGGGCGCTCTGGGCGTGCGCGTACTTCATCACCAACGGCCTCAACAACTGGATGCCCACGCTCTACAGCAGCGTCTACCACCTCAGCCTGGCGCAGGCACTCCGCGCGGGCACGTTCAACAACATCGCGCAGGTCGCCATTCTCGTCGTCTGCGCGTTCGCCATCGACCGCGCGGGACGACGCCGATGGACGGTCGCCGGATTTGCGGCGGGCGCGGCGCTGCTCGCGATGCTGGGAACTTTTGCTGCCCACTCCGTCGTCTCTGTGATCGTGCTGGTGACGATTAGCTACGGCATCGTCGGGTCGGTGAACGCCGTGTTGTATCTCTACACGCCGGAGATTTACCCGACCCGTATGCGCGCCATCGGCACCGGCGCCGCGACCTGCTGGCTGCGGCTCGCGTCGGCTGCCGGACCGGTGCTGGTTGGCTACCTCGTCACGGCGAGCGGAACCGGCGCAGTCTTCCTGATGTTCGCGGCTGCAGGCGCGATCGGAGCCGTCGCAGGGCTCGGCATGCTGGAAACGCGAAATCGACGGTTGGAGGAGCTGGCGCCATGACGCGCACGCTGACCGCGGCGCTCGTGGCTGTGCTCACCGCCGGTGCCGCGTACGCGCATCATTCATATGGCGCGTACTACGAGAACCAGACCATCACGATCGAGGGAACCCTCGAGACCATCAGGTTCGCGAACCCGCACGTGATCATGACGCTGCGCACCGACGCGCAGCAGCTCTACACGCTCGAGTGGCAGAACCTCGTCCAGCTCCGCCACGGCAACGTCGGCCCGACGACGTTGAAGGCCGGCGATCGCATCGTCGTCATCGGCTCGCCGCCGCGTGACCCGTCGTCGCACATGATTACCTTGCTGCGCGAAATCAGCCGGCCTTCTGACGGCTGGCGCTGGCGCCGCACTACTCGCCAATAATCTGGACGACGATGTCGCGCCGTAGATTTCCGCGCAGCGTTGCTCTCGCCATGCTGGTCATCGTGTCCGTGACATTGTCGGTGGCGGCGGCCGACTTGCTGATGGATACCGTTGAACATCGTCGGCAGGCGCCGTTCTACACGAACCTCACGCCAGCCGAGCTCGCAAAGCTCCCGGTGGTGACGTCCGGTACGATCACGGGCGCGTACGTCGACGAGATCACCGATCTTGCCTTTCACGAGGCTGGCACGCCGTGGCTCTGGGCCGGCCAGCGGCAAGGATCGATCGAGTTCCTCGTGAAGGGACGCTGGAACAACATCGGCTGTCACGACGACCGCGATTACCCGTACTCCAGCCGGCCTGCGGTGCTCTTCGCCGGCGATTCCTTCATCGAGACGATGCAGCTCGACGTGCGCGACACCTTCTACGATCGCCTGCGGCACGATCGTTTTGGCGAGCGTTTCGACGTGTGGGCGTGCGGCGCGGCCGGGTTCCACGCGTCGCGCGCCGCTCGGTATTTCGACAACGACCCGAAGGCGACGGAGGTGCCGGCGTTCCGGCGACTGGCGTCGCTGCGTCCGACGTACGTGATGTATGTCGTCTATATGGGCAACGACCTCCGCGACGAGGCCGGATCGTGGTTCGAAGACGCCGAAGGGCACGGCGCGCCGTGCGCACCACGCCTCGAACCGGGGCAGTCATTCCTCTGGTTCCGCGTGCGGCAGGTCGCGGACATGTATCTGACTCCCGGCGGTGCGGACGTGCGCTGTCTCAATAACTCGTTCTGGCCCTACGTGAAGACGCGCATCCCGGCCGTGGAAGAAGGCTGGCGATCGATGTTCGAAGGGCTGGACCGATTGAATCGGACGGTCACTCGACGCGGCGGCACGCTGCTTGTGGGGATGATCGAGCCGTTCCCGGTGCCGTACGGCTCGTTTGCGATGGCGCGAGCCATTCGCGCGAATTATCCAGGCGGTAAAGCGCTGCCCCTGGATCTCGCCTTACCGCACACGCGCCTCGCGGCGTTCGCCGCCAGCCGCGGCATTGCCTTCGTCGATTTCTCCGAAGCGCTGCGTGGCTGTGGCGGGAGGGATCACTACTATCCCAGCGACTCGCATTTCAACGCGGTCGGAGATCGATGCGTTGCCGCGTACATCGACGCGCATCAGGACACGCTGTTTCCGTAGCGTCCGTTAGAACAACGTGTAGATGATTGGCGCCACGCCGGTGCCCGAGAGGACGATCAGCAGGGAAAACAACGCGAACACGGCGAGGATCGGCAGCAGCCACCATTTCTTGTTGTCGCGCAGAAATCCCCAGAGCTCTCGGAGCAGTCCCACGTGGCGCGTCTGCGCTGCGACCCGATCGAATTCCGTCGCATCGTGCGGCGTCATCGCAGCTCGTTCGCGCTCTTTGCAACGGCGTCGCGGGCCATCGCAAACTTCTGCCGAGTCTGACGGTTGGCGCGCGCAACGGCCGCGTCGAGCCATATCAGCGCCGCCGCCGTATCGCGTGGCACGCCATCCCCGTTCGCGTATTGCATGCCGAGATTGTAGTCGGCGAGCGCCGATCCGCGCTCGGCCGCGCGGCGGAACCAGGCGGCGGCCTCGGCATGATCTGCGGCAACGCCCTGCCCGTTCAAATACGCCGTCGCCAGCGCGACTTCGGCGTCGACATCGTCGTGCTCGGCGGCCTTGCTGAACCATTCGACGGCTTTAGCGGGATCGAACGTGACGCCTCGTCCGTCGCGATAGGCGGTGCCGACGTTGTACTCGGCAACGGCGTTGCCTTGTTCCGCCGCCTGCAGAAACCACGCGAACGACTGCGTCAGATCGACAGGCACACCGAGGCCGACCTTGTACATCTCGCCGAGGTCGCTTTGCGCATCGGCGAGACCCTGGTCGGCAGCCTTCCGCATCCAGAACGCCGCAGGCGCATAGCTGCGCTCGACCCCGGCTCCCGTGAAATAACTGACGGCGAGCTCGTGCTGCGCTGTCGCATCTCGAGGATCGTCCCTCGCCTGACGCGTGGAGCAGTCCGCGGCCGCGGCGCCGATCAACAGGATCACCAGAGTCTTCACGCACCGGATCATATTCGCGCTGCGATCGGGCCGCGCTCGCGCCGAACTCGAAGAGCGCGATCTGCTGTCATTGACCGAGCAGCTCGGCGTCCTTGAACGGCACGGTGACTGAGCAGCGCCGCGCGAACGTGGCTCGAGCCGTTGTCATCGCCCCACCGGAGGTGATGCTGGTACTCGCCGTCACGAGGCGCCAGTGCCTCGAACACACGGTTCAAGTCGTGAACGGCGCCTGGCTCGAATTCGATCGTCGTCATACCTGCCGTTGATCCGACGACGCATACCGTGACGATGCCCGGACGGAATCCACCATGATGCCTATGCTACGATGCGCGCTTCCCAAACACGATGCGCAAGGCTCTCGTCGTAGCGGCGCTCGTCGCCGCGGCCGTGATCGTCACGTGGCAGGTCGCGCGTCGCCCCGCACGCGATCCGTCCTCCGTGGTCCGCGCGACCATCCTGCAGGTGAACGACGTCTACGAGATCATGCCCGTCGGCGGCGATCTCGGCGGGCTCGCGCGCGTCGCGACGCTGCGCAAACAGCTCGCCGCCGAGAACCCGAACACCTACATGGTGCTCGCCGGGGATGTGTTCAGTCCGTCAGCGCTCGGAACGGCAAAGGCTGGTCCCGGCGGAACCGCGCTGAACGGGCGGCAGATGGTCGATGTGATGAACCTCGCCGGTTTGAACTACGCGACCTTCGGCAACCACGAGTTCGATTTGAGCCCGACGGAATTCGAGCAGCGGCTGAAGGAGTCGTCTTTCAGATGGGTGTCGTCCAACGTGCACGCCGCGGACGGAACGCCGTTCATGA
>QHWQ01000145.1 GCA_003222635.1 Acidobacteriota bacterium
GGTCGCGCCGAAATCCATCAGCGCCTGATTGAAATCGAACACGTGCTTGTGCGGCACGAGCACCTCGGCGATCGACCACAGGTGCTTCTTCATCGCGTGCGCCTTCGGATCGCCGCGCCTGACGAAGACGCGAAAGAGGACGCGCGCGACGTTGGTGTCGAGGATCGCGGCGCGTTCGCGGAACGCGAAGCTGCGGATCGCGCCGGCGGTGTACTCGCCGATGCCTTTGAAGGACAGGAGCGTGTCGCGATCGGAGGGCAACCGGCCGCCATAGCGTTCCACGGATTCGCGCGCGATGGCGTGCAGCCGGCGTGGGCGGATGTTGTAGCCAAGCGGCCGCCACGTCTCCGCGACGTCGTCTTCGGGGGCGGCGGCCAGCGCCTCGAGCGACGGGTACTTGCCAAGCCATTCGTGATATTTCGGCAGGACGCGATCGACCTGCGTCTGCTGCAGCATCACTTCGGAGACGAGGATGTGATACGGGTCGCTCGTCCGGCGCCAGGGAAGGTCGCGGCCGTTGCGGTGGTACCAGCCAAGAAGCGTGCGGCGGAAGCGTTGACGCGTGGTGGGAGCAGGAAGCTTTGTGGCTGACATCCGCCCCTATAATTTCACCATTGAAGATCTACACAAAGACCGGCGACTCGGGCGAGACGTCGCTCTTCGACAACACGCGCGTGTCGAAGGCGGATGCCCGTGTGGATGCCTACGGCGAGGTCGACGAGCTCAACGCATGTCTTGGCGCCGCGCGCGCGGCGGGCGTCGACGAGGAGATCGCGTCGCTCATCGAATCGCTGCAGAAGGATCTGTTTGCGCTCGGCGCGAGGCTGGCGGATCCGTCGGCGCGGATTGCGCCGCGGGTCGAGAAGGCCTCCATCGGCGATGCGGCCGTTCAGCGTCTCGAGCAGGCGATCGACCGTCTCGAGGCCACGCTGCCGCCGCTGCGCCGGTTCATCCTTCCCGGCGGGTCGAATGCGGGCGCGCTGCTGCACCTGGCGCGGACCGTGTGCCGCCGCGCCGAGCGGCGCGTCATCGGTCTTGGCGCAGACGCCGTCGATCCCGTTCTCATCATCTACTTGAACCGGCTCTCCGACCT
Source organism: Acidobacteriota bacterium (assembly GCA_003222635.1). Lineage (GTDB taxonomy): Bacteria > Acidobacteriota > Vicinamibacteria > Vicinamibacterales > UBA2999 > Gp6-AA40. Next base: position 1,094 of record QHWQ01000145.1, read on the forward strand.
CTTGTTCGTGATGGCGCGCGCGGTGAATCATCGCTCGGGAATTCCGGAAACCGAGTGGTAGCGGGCATTGCCGACGCCTACGCTTCATGCACGCGCGTGGCGCGGGCGCACTACGAGAATTTCCCCGTGGCGTCGTGGCTCCTGCCGCGCCATATGCGTCCGCATGTCGCCGCGCTCTATGCCTTCGCGCGCGCGGCGGATGATTTTGCGGATGAGGGAGATCTGCCGGCGGGCGCACGAGTGCAGTTGATCGACGGATGGGAGCGGCGGCTGTTCCACGCGGCGCGCTCGCTCGATGCGCCGTGGCCCGCGAGTCCGGGTGAGCCGCGCGAGACGCCGGAGATCTTCATCGCGCTGCGTGAGTCGATCCGCGCGCTGTCGCTGCCGGTGAGTCACTTCGAGGCGCTGCTCAGCGCGTTCCGGCAGGACGTCACCGTCACGCGCTATCGGACCTGGGACCAGATGATGCAGTATTGCCAGCGCTCGGCGAATCCTGTCGGACGGCTGGTGCTGCGCATCGCCGGGTACGACAATCCGAATCTGGATGCGGCGTCGGACGCGATGTGCGCCGCGCTGCAGCTCGCCAACTTCTGGCAGGACCTGAAGATCGATTTCGATCGCGGCCGCCTCTACCTGCCGCAGGACGAACGCGAGCGGCACGGCGCGCTGGAGCGCGACCTGGCCGAGGGGAACATCACGGTCGAATGGCAGCGTGCGCTCTCGACGGCGGTCGCGCGCACGCGGCTGCTCTTCGACGAAGGACGCTGCGTGTGCGACGGCGTCCGCGGACGGCTGCGCTACGAGCTGCGCGCCACGTGGCTCGGCGGCGTGCGTATTCTCGATCGCCTCGAGCGCGTCCGCTTCGACGTCGTCCGCCGCCGTCCGACGCTTGGCGCGGGCGATGCGCTTTGCATCGCGCCGCTCGTGCTCGCGTGGCGGCCGACCGCCGCGGCATCATGAGCCGCGACACCAGCTTCTACTACTCGTTTCTCGTGCTGCCGCCGCGCAGGCGCAGCGCGATCGTTGCCGTCTGGGATTTCTGCCGCGCCGTGGACGATGCGGTGGATGAGGCGCCGGACGGGACAGACGCGCACATGCGGCTGTCGCTGTGGCGCGACGAGCTGGCCTCGCTCTACACGGCGGGCGCGACGCCGCACACGCCGCAGGCGCGCGCGCTGCAGCCGTACATAGCGGAGTTCGACCTGCCGCGCCGCCCGTTCGACGATCTGATCGACGGCGTCGAGATGGACCTCGCGCACGTCCGCTACCAGACGTTCTCGGAGCTGGCGGACTATTGCCGCCGCGTCGCGTCGGCGGTCGGCCTGGTGTGCGTCGAGATCTTCGGCTACCGCGATCCCGGGGCGCGAGCGTACGCCGTGGACCTCGGGATGGCGCTGCAGCTGACCAACATCATCCGCGACGTGACGGCCGACCTTCGCAAGGAGCGCGTCTACATCCCCGCCGAGGACATGGCGCGCTTCCGCGTCACCGAGGACGACCTGCGCGCCGGGCGGCTGACGCCCGCTGTGAGCGGGCTGATGCGGTTCGAATGCGAGCGGGCGCGCTTCTACTATACGAAGGCCGCGGCGGCGCTGCCGCCGATCGACCGCCGAAGCCTGCTGGCGGCCGAGATCATGGGCGCCATCTATTTCGAGATTCTTCGGCGGATCGAGCGCTCGGGCTATGACGTCTTCAGCCGCAGGATCCGTGTGCCGCGTCCCTACCGCGCGCTGATCGCGATCAAGCTGTGGGCGCGCGCGATGTTCTCGCGTGATTGATGCGATTGTGATTGGCGGCGGCTGCGCGGGGCTCGCCGCTGCAACGAGGCTCGCCGAGAAAGGGAAGCGCGTTCTCGTGCTCGAGGCGCGGCCGACGCTCGGCGGAAGGGCGACGGCATTCACCGATCCCGCCACCGGCGAGCGCGTCGACAACGGCCAGCACGTGCTCCTCGGCTGCTATCGCGACACCTTCCAGTTCCTGGACCGCATCGGCGCGCGCGCTCACGTTCATCTGCAGGATCGACTCGCGGTCGACACGATCGACCGCGACGGCGTCGCGTCGCGCCTGGCGTGTCCGTCGCTCCGGCCGCCGTTCAACCTCGTTGGCGGCCTGATGACGTGGAGCGCGCTCGGCTGGCGCGACCGGATTGCCGCGCTGCATATTCGCCGTGCGCTCGGCGGTGTAGGGCGCCCCTTTACGGGGCGCCAGACCGTCCGGGAATGGCTCACCGCACATCATCAGACGCCTCGCCTCATCGAGATGCTGTGGGAACCGCTGGCGGTCGCCGCGCTCAATCAATCGATCGATGTCGCGTCGGCGGCGCCGTTCGCGCGCGTGCTCGAGGAGATGCTTGCCGGCGACTCGCGCGCCGCGTCGATCGCTCTGCCGCTGAAACCACTCGACGAGCTGTATGCGCTGCCGGCGCGCGACTACATCGAGCGGTGTGGCGGAGTAGTCAAGACCAACGCCCCCGCGCGGATCGAATCTTCACAGGTGAGTGTCCGGCAGGAGAGATTCGTGGCGCCCGTCATCATCTGCGCTGTTCCCTGGTTCGCGCTGTCAGACGTCTTCGTCGATCCTCCCGCATCGCTCCGCGCAACGCTCGACGCTGCCGATCGAACCGCCGCGTCGCCGATCCTCACCGTGAACCTCTGGTTCGATCGTGTCGTCACCGAACATGTGCTCGTCGGATTGCCCGGCCGCACCATGCAGTGGGTGTTCGACAAGCGGCGCGTCTTCGGCGAGCGGACGTCGCACCTGTCGCTCGTGTCGAGCGGCGCGGAGAACGTTGTCTCGCTGACCAACGAAGAGCTGATTGACCTGGCGGTGCGCGAGGTCAAGGCCGCGATTCCCGCGGCGCGGGAGGCAACCGTTCGCCGCGCCGTGGTCGTACGCGAAAAACGCGCGACGTTCTCGGTGGCACCCGGCCAACCGCCAAGGCCGGCAGTCCAGACGTCCATTCCCGGCCTGTTTCTCGCGGGCGATTGGATCGATACCGGCCTGCCAGCTACGATCGAAGCAGCCGTCCGCAGCGGTCACATGGCTGCCGCCGCCGCCACTTGATGGATTCGATCGTCGTCCACTACCAGGAGATCGCGCTCAAGGGGAAGAACCGTCCGTGGTTCCTCGGCCGGCTTGTCCGCAATCTGAGGCGGGCGCTTTCGGACCTCGATGTCGTCGCCGTGCGCTCGTTGATGGGGCGCATCGAGATTCAGCTCGGTCCAGGCGCCAGCCGCGAGGCGGCGGGCGAGCGCGTGCGGCGGACGTTCGGCATCGCGAACTTTTCCTACGCGCGAAGAACCGCGCTCGACATCGACGCCATCGCACGGTCGATCCTCGACGACCTCGGCGAGCGAACGTGCAGCAGCTTTCGCGTCAGCGTGCGGCGCGCGGACAAGCGATTTCCGATGACGTCGCCGCAGGTGGAGCGCGAAATCGGCGGGCGCATCAAGCAGGCGCGCGGATGGACGGTCGATCTCGACGAGGCAGCGCTCACCATCCACGTCGAGCTGCTGACGCACGAAGCCTTCTACTTCTTCGGCAAGGAGCGCGGCGCCGGCGGGCTCCCGACCGGAACTGCCGGACGCGTCACCTGCCTGCTCTCAGGCGGGATCGATTCGCCTGTGGCCGCTCACCGGATGATGAAGCGCGGCTGCGCGGCCAGCTTCGTTCACTTCCACAGCTACCCGATCCTGTCGCGGGCGTCGATGGAGAAAGCGCGTGAGCTGGTGCGTCTGCTGACGACGTGGCAGCAGCGATCGCGGTTGTACATGGTTGCGTTCGGCGACATTCAGCAGCAGGTCGTGCTTGCCGTCCCTGGCCCGATGCGCGTGATCGTCTATCGACGGCTGATGCTGAGGATCGCGGAGAGGATCGCCAGGGCGCGCGGCGCAAAGGCGCTTATCACCGGCGAGGTCGTGGGGCAGGTCGCGAGTCAGACGCTCGAGAACCTGCAGGTGATCGGCAGCGTCGCGACGCTGCCGGTCTTCCGTCCGTTGATCGGGATGGACAAGGAAGAAATCATGGACGAGGCGCGCCGCCTCGGCAGCTACGCCATCTCGATCATTCCCGGCCAGGATTGCTCCACGCTGTTCACACCCCGCAACCCGCTCACGCGCGGCCGGCTCGAGCAGGTCGAAGCCGCCGAGCGCGCGCTGCCGATCGACGAGATCGTCGAAAAGGCCGCGGCAGGCGCGTCCGTGGAACACTTCGAATTTCCGGTGGTAGGATTGCCGGTTGGAGGTGGGACGTGGCCGCAGTGAGTGGTGTTGCCGCAACGGGAACGATGAGCCGAATCGAGGAGCTGTTGGGCAGCGACGCATCGCTGCTGACGCATCAGTGCCGTACCATCCCGAAGGACAACCTTCACCTGCCGGGCCCCGACTTCGTCGACCGCGTCCTGACGCCAACGGATCGTCCGCCGCGCGTGCTTGGTGGTCTCCAGTGGCTCTTCGAAACGGGCCGCCTCTCGCGCACCGGCTACGTGTCGATACTGCCCGTCGACCAGGGCATCGAGCATTCCGGTGGCGCGTCGTTCGCGCCGAACCCCGCGTACTTCGATCCGGAAAACATCGTCAAGCTCGCCATCGAGGGTGGCTGCAATGCGGTGGCCTCGACACTCGGCGTGCTCGGGTCGGTCGCGCGGCGCTATTCGCACAGGATTCCCTTCATCGTGAAGCTGAATCACAACGAGTTCATTTCGTACCCGAACAGCTACGATCAGATCAAATTCGGCAGCGTCAAGCAGGCGTGGGACATGGGCGCCGCGGCCGTCGGCGCGACGATCTACTTCGGATCCGAAGAGTCGAAGCGTCAGATTCAGGAAGTCACCGAGATGTTCCAGCACGCGCACGAGCTCGGGATGTTCACGGTGCTCTGGTGCTACCTGCGCAATGCGGCGTTCAAGACGAAGGAAGTCGACTTTCACCTCGCCGCCGATCTCACCGGCCAGGCCAATCACCTCGGCGTGACGCTCGAGGCCGACATCATCAAGCAGAAGCTGCCCGAGAGCAACGGCGGCTACAACGTGCTGAACTTCGGCAAGACGCACAAGGCTGTCTATTCGTCACTGACGACCGACAATCCGATCGACATGACGCGCTATCAGCTCGCCAACTGCTACATGGGGCGTTCGCCGCTGATCAATTCGGGCGGTGCGTCATCGGGCGAGACCGATCTGAAGGAAGCGGTGCGCACGGCGGTGATCAACAAGCGCGCGGGCGGCACGGGCCTCATTTCCGGCCGCAAGGCGTTTCAGCGGCCGATGAAGGATGGCGTCGGCCTGCTGAACGCGATTCAGGACGTCTACCTGACCAAAGAGATCACCATCGCCTAGCGCCGCGGACCTTCATAGGTCCGCGCGCCGAGATATTCTTCGAGCGCTTGCTTCGTGCTTCTGAATGCGAGCTCGTCCCACGGAATCCGATCGGGCTCGAACATCTGCGCTTCGAGCCCCTCATCGTCACACCCTAAACATCCGCCGATCATCGTCGCCGCATACGCGATGATGATCACGGCGACGCCCGGATACGAGTAAATGTTGATCAGCCGATCGAGCCTGATTTCGAGTCCGCATTCCTCGCGCGCTTCGCGCAGCGCGGCCGCTTCGACGGTCTCGCCGCGATCGATGAAGCCGCCGGGAAACACCCACTTGCCGTAGCCGGGTTCGATCGCGCGCTTGACGAGGACGATGCGCCCCGTATCGTCGGCGATGATCGTGCCGACGGCGACCTTCGGATCGATGTAGTGGACGAAGCTGCAGCGTGCGCAGACCAGCCGCTCGGGTTCGGTCGCCTTCAGCAGGCGCGGCTCCATCGGGCCGCCGCAGCGGGCGCAGAACCGGATGGCGTCGTTGAACACCGTATAATCTTCCTTCATGTCGATTCTGAAAGTCGCGCGCATGGGCCATCCGGTCCTCCGGGAGCGCGCGCGGCCGCTCGACAAGTCGGACATCAAGAGTGCGTCGGTGCAGAAACTGATCGACGACATGATCGATACGATGCACGAGTATCACGGCATCGGCCTCGCCGCGCCGCAGGTGCACGAAGGACTGCGCCTGTTCGTCGCGCTGCTCGATGACGACCCCGATGCGAAGAGTGAGGCGGCCGTCATCATCAATCCCGAGATCACCGCAAACACGACGGACGTCGAAGAGGGATGGGAAGGCTGCCTGAGCATCCCCGACATCCGCGGAATGGTGCCGCGCTATACCGACATCCGGGTGAAGGCGCTCGATCGCACGGGACGCACCATCGAGCTGACGTTGAAGAATTTTCCCGCGCGCGTCGCGCAGCATGAGACCGATCATCTCGAAGGTGTTCTCTTCTTCGACCGCATGCGCTCGTTCCAGTCGCTGACGTTTCTCGACGAATACTCACGTTTTCACGCTAAAGACGATGACTAAAACTCCCAACTCCCAACAGCCAACTTCCAAGGAGCTTGTGGTCGCAACAAATCTTCTTGGGAGTTGGAAGTTGGAGGTTGGAGGTTGAGAGTCGCCGTCGTAACAGGCGGGGGCCGGGGCATTGGCCGCGCGATCGCGCTCGCGCTGGGCGGGCCCGATACGCTGGTGGCCGTTGCCGGCCGCACGCGATCGCAGCTCGATGCCGTCGCGCGCGAGCTCGAGGCAAAGGGGGGCCGTGGCCTGGCGCTGGACATGGACGTGACGAGCGAGAGCTCGGTCGCGGGCGCCGCGGATCAACTGCGCGGCGCGGCATCACACGTCGACGTGCTCGTGAACAACGCGGGAGTCGGTGGCGGCGAGCCGGTCGCCGGCTCCGACGTCGCGCGCTGGCGTCTGACGATTGACACGAACCTGGTCGGAACGTATCTGGTCGCGCGTGCGGTGCTGCCGGCGATGGGAAACGGTGGGCGCATCATCAATCTGTCGTCGGTGCTCGGCCGCTTCGGCGTGCCCGGCTACACGGCGTATTGCGCATCGAAGCACGCGGTGATCGGCTTCACGCGCGCGCTCGCGTTGGAACTGGCGCCGCAGCAGATCACCGTGAACGCGATCTGTCCGGGATGGGTCGACACCGAGATGGCCGAGCAGGGGATGCGCGCCGGCGCCGCCGCCAGCGATATGACGTTCGAGGAGTTCCGCGAAGGCGCGCTCGGCCGCGTGCCGATCAAGCGGATCATCCAGCCCGAAGAGGTCGCGGATCTGGTCGCGTTCCTCGCATCGCCAGCCGCCGCGGCAATCACCGGCCAAACCTACAACATATGTGGAGGTCAATCCATGGATTAGGCGTATTGGGAAAACCTTCCGCCGTCAACAGGGCATCATTGATGCGTCAACAACTGTGACGCATGACTCCCCAACAACTCAGACAACGTACCAAGGCGTTCGCGATCGCGATCATCAGGTTCTGTCGATCGCTTCCCAAAACCGATGAAGCCCGCACGATCTCGTGGCAGTTGCTCCGGTGCGGTCCGGCGATCGGCGCGAACTATCGGGCGACCTGTCGAAGCCGATCCGACAAGGATTTCATCGCGAAGCTCGGGGTTGTTATCGAAGAGGCTGACGAGACAGCATTCCGATTGGAGGTGCTGGTCGAGGCAGAAATTGTGCGAGCAGCTGCGACGAAGAGTCTCGACAAGGAAGTGGATGAACTCGTACGGATATTCGTGAGCTCGCGTGAGACGGCGCGGCGCAATCGCCGACTCAGGCGCGCGGCCAAACGACCAAACGCAAACCGAGAACCTCGAACCTAGAACCCAGAACCCAAATCACTAATCGCTAATCACGAATCACAAATATAATTTTCGCGCGTGCTCGCCACGGAACAACCCAAGGTCACGTTGCGGAATGCCCCGGGCGTACCCTTCGACGGCGCGATTGCGGCCGCGCGCACCTGCTACTCGCCACGCGTGATCGGCACGCACGAGATCACCGACAAACAGCGCGACACGATCGGCGCGCTGACGTTCGACGCCGGCCATCACACCGTTTATCAGCACGCGAACTTCGAGTTCGGGCTCGAGAACATCTCGCGCCAGTTCGTCTGGACGTTCCTGCACTCGTATCCCTTCTACAACTCCGAGCAGTCCAGTCAGCGCTACGTGAAGCTGAAGGAACCACGCGCGTTCGTGCCGCCGATCGCGGGTGAAGCGCTCGCGTCTTACGAGAACGCTATCGTCCGCGCCTGGGATCGCTATGCGGAGCTCTCCGCGCTCCTCAAAGACGATGCGCTGGCGATTCTCAAGGAGCTGCGGTATGTGCGGCCGACGACCGCGCCGGACCGGCTGAAGCAGATCGAGCGCGATGCGGAGAAGCGCGCGATCGAAACCGCGCGCTACGTGATTCCCATCGCGGCGTTCACGTCGATGGTGCACACGATCTCCGGAATCGTGCTGCACCGGCTGCATCGCATGGTCAACAGCGGCGACGCGCCGTACGAGACGCGAGCAGTGATCGGCGAGATGGTGCGGCAGGTCCGCGAATGGGATCCGTTGTTTTTCGAGAAAGTCGGCCTCGCGCCGATCGAAAGCGGCGATCTTCCGGAGGCGCATTTCCCGAGTCCGCGCGGCGACGGCGACGCGTACGCCGCGGCGTTCGACAAAAGGCTGAACGGCCGCTGGTCGCGTCTGCGCGACACCTCTCCCGAAGCCGAAGAGATCGTCGCCGAGGCTGTCCGCTCGGTTTTCAGCCTGACGCCGGATGAGATGAGCGATGACGAGGCGCTCGACCGGGTGATGAACCCCGCGCGGAACCGCTATCGCCTCGACGTGCTCAACGTCTCGTATCACTCGCCGCTGATGCGCGCGCTGCATCACGCCGCGTATGTCTTCGAGAAACGTCTGAGCCACACGGCGGATTCGCAGGATCAGCGCCATCGCATGGTGCCCGCGTCGCGTCCGCTGATGACCTTCGCGGTCACCGCGGCCCCGGACTACATCACGCCGCGGCTGATTGCCGGGAATCCCAGGGCGCGCGCGGTCTACGACTGCGCCATGCGCGAAGCGTGGGCGGCGAAGAACCGCTTGCTGGAGCTCGGCGTGCCGCTCGAGTTCGCGCTCTATGTCCTGCCGAACGCCAAGACGCTGCGCTTCGTCGAGTCCGGATCGCTGCTGGCGCTGCTCCACAAGTGGACGCTGCGCACCTGCTTCAACGCGCAGGAAGAAATCTTCCTCGCGTCGATGGACGAAATCGAACAGGTTCGCTCGGCGCATCCGCGCATCGGCCGCTACATCGGGCCGCCCTGCGTGATCCGCAACGGGCTCGTCTCGCCGCGCTGCACCGAGGGGTCGCACTTCTGCGGCGTTCCCGTGTGGCGCGATTTCCCGGCAGTGGTCAGGCGACTGTGATGGCGGGTAAAGCCGTTGATGGCGGGGCGTAAAGCCCCGCCCTACACGGCGTGGCTCGTGCATCTCTATACCGCGAGCAGCGCCGTCATCGCCCTGCTCGCGACCCGCGCCATCTTCGAGTACCGCTTCCGCGACGCGTTCCTCTGGCTTGCCGTCGCGATCATCATCGACTCCTCCGATGGCGTCCTCGCGCGCGCCGCCGACGTCAAAGGCCGCCTTCCTTGGTTCAACGGCTCCAAGCTCGATGACATCGTCGACTACCTGACGTATGTTTTCGTTCCAGCGTTGATCATATGGCGTGCGCTGCTGGTGCCCGATGCGTGGGCCATTCCGGTCGCAAGCGCCGTGCTGCTGTCGAGCGCCTACGGTTTCAACCAGGATGCCGCGAAGACGGCGGATCATTTCTTCACCGGCTTTCCTTCGTACTGGAACATCGTCGTGTTCTATCTCTATGTGTTCCACGGCTCGCAGATGGTCAATGCAATCGTGCTGCTGGCGCTGGCCGTGATGGTGTTCGTGCCCATGCGATACGTCTATCCAAGCCGCACTCCACGCTGGCGCTTGGTGACGCTTGCGCTCGGGATCGGGTGGGGCATTGTGCTGCTCGTGATGTTGTGGCAGTTGCCGGCAGTGTCACCGGCGCTGCTTTGGGGTTCATTCGTGTTTCCGATCTATTACGTGGCGCTGTCGCTCGCCGTTGGATGGCGCCGATGAAAGCCATCCCGGTTCACGCGTTCAATCCGAGCCCGCTGACCGGCGGCGGCAACACGACGTGGCTGCTCCCCGGCCACGTGCCGACACTGATCGATGCAGGCACCGGCGAGCCGCAGCATCTCGAGGCGCTGGAGCGCGCGCTCGACGGTGCACGGCTCGCGCAGGTGCTCGTCACGCACAGCCATATCGATCACGCCTCCGGCGCGCCGGCAATCGCCGAGCGGATGCCGCACGTCCGCTTCCTGAAGATGCCATGGCCCGAACACGACGCGTCGTGGCACGTGCGATGGGAGCCGCTCAAGGACGGCGAATCGATCGCCGCCGGCGACTCCGTGTTGACGGCCGTGCATACGCCGGGGCACTCGCCGGATCACCTGTGCTTCTGGGATGCAGATGGACGGCAGCTGTTCTGCGGCGATCTCGCGTGGAAGGGTTCGACCGTGGTCATTCCTCCGAGCCACGGAGGGAACGTTGCCGAGTACCTCGCGTCCCTCGAACGCGTGATTCAGCTTGCGCCGGCGGTGATGCTGCCGGCGCACGGCGACGTCATCGACAGGCCGATTGAGCTGCTGCGCCAATACGTCGACCATCGAAGACTCCGCGAGCGCCAGGTGATCGACGCATTGCGCAGCGGCATCTCGGATCCGGCGCAGATCGTCGCGCGCATTTATCCGTCACTTGCGGCGCCGCTTGTTCCCGTCGCGCGCGAAAGCATCGTCGCGCATCTGCTGAAGCTCGAGAAGGACGGTGTCGCACGGCGAGATGGCGACGTGTGGGGGCTCGTCTGACGTGCGCGTTCTGGTCATCGGCGGAACGGGCTTCATCGGCCCGCATGTCGCTCACGAGCTGATTCGCCGCTCCCACGACGTCACGGTGTTTCACCGCGGGCGGACAGCAGTGCCGCCCGGCGCGCGCGAGATTGTCGGGGATCGCCGGCGGCTGACCGAATCCGCGGCTCGCCTTCGCGCGCTTGCACCCGACGTCATCGTCGACGTGGTGTTGAGTTCCGGAAGGCAGGCACGCGAGCTGATGAACGTCTTTCGCGGGCATGCGCGACGCGTCGTCGCGGTGAGCAGCATGGACGTCTATCGCGCATGCGGCGTCACACACGGCCTCGAAGAGGGGCCGCTCGAGCCGTTGCCGCTCACAGAAGAGAGCTCGGCGCTGCGCACGAAGCTGCAGACGTATCCGCCGGCGCAACTGCAGATGCTGCAGCAGATCTTTGGCTGGCTCGACGAGGAGTACGACAAGATTCCGATCGAACGCGAGGTCCTCGGCGATCACGAGTTGCCGGGAACCGTCGTGCGGCTGCCAATGGTGTACGGACCGCGCGATCCGCTGCACCGGTTCCATCCGATCGTGAAACGCATTCTCGACGGGCGCCCGGTTATCCCGTTCTCCGCAGAGATGGCGCAGTGGCGCGCCACCAAGGGTTACGTGGAGAACGTCGGGGCGGCCCTCGTTGCCGTCGCCCTGGCCGATCGCGCCAGCGGGCGGATCTACAACGCCGGCGAAGCAGACACACTGACGGAACTCGAGTGGGCCCAGCACATCGCGCGAGCCCTCAACTGGGACGGCGAATTCAAGCTGATGCCGGACGACCGCCTACCGCTACACCTGCGGGCGCCCGCCAACACCGCGCAACACTGGATCGGCGATACGACCCGGATTCGTAACGAGCTCGGCTTTCGCGAAATGGTTACCCGCGACGAAGCGATTCGTCGAACGGTCGAGTGGGAGGCAGCCAACCCGCCCAACGGTTTCACGCCGCACCAGTTCGACTACGCCTCCGAAGACGAAGCGCTGAGGAAGGTGGGGTGAAGGATTTGCTTCAGCGGCTATCGAACGTTCAAGAAGCGCCGCATCTCACGGACGACGATGGCCTGTTGTTCCGGGTCGTCGATGAACGCCGTATGCGACGTGTGATGCAGTTCAACGAGTCGTCCGTTCCGCATGTCATGGCGGAAATGTTCGCGCTGCTGCGCCTCAAATGGCCTACCGTACTTTTCGTAACGCGTCAGCAATCGCTCGCGTAGTGCCGCGTCAGCATCCGGCGGGACGAACGTCGATTCGTAGATGACGCAGAACGCGAGCGCAGGGACGGAGACCTTGGTCTAGTCGGGATCGGCCTCACGCGCGCCTCTGCTGATTTGACCAAGCGGACCATCGGGCTCTCCGATCCCGAGCGGATATGCGGTCGCCGGGTTCGTGGCCAGTTCGTACGCGCTCTTCGGGTCACCAGTTGCGTCCAAGTACACCAGCTTGTGGATGCGCTTCGGGTACGTCGCAGCAAACAGCGTCTCCTCACGACCGGCGACTGAATAGCCAACCAGCGTGGCGCGGCTGATTGCCTTGGCATCGAGGAAGGCGCGAATGTCCTCGACGAGCGTGCGAGTGTCGTAGCCGGAGCGTGGCTTGTCGGAGAGTCCTTGTCCGCGGCGGGTGAACCCAAGCACGTGGAAACGATCGACAAAGCGCGGTGCAAGCGAGTCGAATTCGTGCGACGTCGCGCCGAAGGAGGAGAGGAACAACAGCACGTCACCATGGCCACCCCAGTCCACGTACTGGAGGCGAACGCCGTCGATGGTGACGAATTGATCGGGCGGCGGAGAGGGAGCAGTGGCTGCGGCTGAAAATGTTGCAAGCAGAACGCTGATGGTCAGCAACCGCATGAACTGCATTCGATTGCGCTCCTGCAGCGAATTGTAACAATTGGACGGCGATGAACGTTACTTCGTGCACTAAAGTGACAGCGTCCTTTGGGACCCAGCGCGGAATGTTTGGTTGCGGCCATGCCGCGCTGGGTCCTTCGTGCCCTTCGTGGTTGAGTACGTCTTCGGGTCGTTGTGATTAAATCTCTTCTATGAACGACGTCGTCGACTTCATCAACATCAACCGCGATCGCTACGTTGACGAACTGAAGCAGTACCTCGCGATTCCCAGCATCAGCGCGCTTCCCGAACATGCCAGCGACATTCGCCGCGCCGCGCAGTGGACCGCTGACGCATTGACGGCGGCGGGGATGCACAACGTGAGGTTGATCGAGACGCCGGGCAACCCCGTCGTCTACGGCGACTGGCTGAACGCGCCCGGCAAGCCGACGATTCTCTTCTACGGCCACTACGACGTGCAGCCCGTCGACCCCCTCAACCTCTGGACGACGCCGCCGTTCGAGGCGGACGTGCGCGACGGCGAGATCTACGCGCGCGGCTCTGCGGACGACAAGGGGCAGGTCTTCATGCACATCAAGGCCGTCGAGGCGCACATGAAGAAGGCCGGCCACCTGCCGCTCAACATCAAGTTCTTCATCGAGGGGGAGGAGGAGGTCGGCAGCGTGCACCTCGACGAGTTCGTGCGCACGCACAAGAGCGAGCTGGCGGCCGACGTCGTCGTCATCTCCGACTCGCCGATGTTCGATCGCGGCATCCCGTCGATCTGCTACGGGCTGCGCGGCCTCACGTACTTTCAGATCGATCTGCGCGGCAGCAAATCGGACCTCCATTCAGGATCGTTTGGCGGCGCGGTCGCCAACCCCGCGTTCGTGCTCGCGCAGATCCTGACGCAGATGAAGGACAAGAGCGGCCGCATCAGGATTCCCGGCTTCTATGACGATGTCCGGCCGCTGAGTGAGGCGGAGCGGGCGGAGTGGCGGAAACTGCCGTTCAACGAGACGCGCTACCGCAAGGACCTCGGCGCGCCGAGGTTGTTTGGCGAGACGGGCTACTCGACGCTCGAGCGCGTGTGGGCGCGGCCGACGTTCGAGGTGAATGGGCTCCTGTCAGGCTTCACGGGCGAAGGCGCGAAGACCGTGCTGCCCGCCGTGGCGATGGCGAAGGTGAGCATGCGCCTCGTTCCCGATCAGGATCCCAAGAAGATCGGCGACCTGTTCGAAGCGTATCTGAACAAGCTCGCCCCGAAGACGGTGGAGCTGAAGGTGACGCGCATGCACGGCGGCAAGCCGTGGATGACGGAGTTCGACAACAAGTACGTGCGCGCGGCGGGGCGCGCGATCGAAAAGGGGTTCGGCAAGGCGCCGGTCTTCAACCGCGAAGGCGGATCGATTCCGGTGGTCTCGACCTTCCAGGAGGAGCTCGGCTTACCGAGCGTGCTGTTCGGCGTGGGGCTGCCCGACGAGAACGCGCACGCGCCGAACGAGAAGCTCGATCTCTCGAACTTCCACAACGGCATCATCGCGTCGGCGTTTCTCTACGAGGAGATCGCGAATCTGGAATAGCTGCCGCAGATCACGAGCCACGGAGACACGGAGGGACGGAGCATTCATGGGACGTAGAGGCGGACCTTTAGGTCCGCCAGCTCTATCGATCGGTCGAGCGCCGATGGCGCTCATGAAGCGCCTTTGAAGTCCCTGATTTAATCGTCGGGCGGCCGCTGATGGCGGCGACCCAGTGCTTCGTGTGCCTTCTCGAGATCCTCTCCCCTCACGAGGAGGTCGGCTCCAGCGAGGGCGGGATACATTCCGCCCGCGTTATCCGAGCGCACCATCGACTCGATGCCGACCTCGTCGAGAATCCCCTTCGCAATCTGCGCATCGGCCAATGAGCGGAATGTCGAGACCGCCACCAGTTCTGAAACCTCAAACATCTCTGTGCCTCTGTGCCACTGTGTCTCTGTGGCCCGTCCTCACCGTCAGCTTCGTGCGCTTTGTGATGCGAATCCCTTCGTGGTTCACCTCGTCGACTGGCTCTGCCCGGCTTCGAAGGCGAGCAACACGTTCCCGCCGCGGCCGTTGCCAAGGCCCGTGTAACCGGAGCCGACAAACAGCATCCCACCCGCCACGGTGACGCCCGGCGCGCCCATCGCGCCGCCCTTCGCCGGGACGCCGTTGGCCGTCGTGAAGTCGCGAACGGTGTCGAACGTCCAGATCTGCTTGCCGTCAGCGGTCGACAGCGCGCGAAGTATGCCGTCCTGACCGCCGGAGAACACGACGCCGGGAATGACGGTGAGCGCGGCCGTCTGACCGGACTGCCGCTGCGGCGTCTGCGCGATCGGGGTCTTCCACTTCGTCTCGCCGGTCTTCAGATCGAGCGCGAAGACGTTGCCGCTCCGCGTGCCGAAGTACGCCTTCTGATCGTCGGCCGCGCCGCCGAAGGTGATCTCGCCGCGCGCGAGCTTGTCGACGAGCGTCGCCTTCCAGATCACCTTGCCGTCACGGACGTCCTGCGCGTACACCTCGCCGCTCTTCTGACCCGAGATCACGATCGTGCGGCCGTCGTTGAGCGTGCGCATCATCGGCGAGTCGCCGAAATCCCAGTCGGGCCCGATATTGGCCGGACAGTTCTCCGAAGGGTTATTCGTCTCGCAGCCGACGAGCCATGCATCGTCCGGCGTGTGCTGCACGACCCAGCCAGGTTTCCCATCCGACAGCCTCAGCGCCATCACGGCATCGGTCGTCGTCGCCGACACCGGCCGGCTGTACGCATCGCCGGTGCCGATGTACATCACGCCGCGCGCTTCGTCTATCGTCGGCGTGTCCCAGATGCCGGCACCCGACGGCGCATACAGCTGCACGCCGCGCGAGTTCTTCTTCGTCGGCTTCGGCTCGTCGGTGATGATGAAACTCTTCCAGATCTGTTTGCCCGTATTCGCGTCGAGCGCGACGATGCTGCCGCGGAACGTGCAGCAGGGATAGTCAGGTCCGCCGCCCGCGGCTTCTTCACGCGAGGCGAGCGGAACATAGAGCCGGCCCTTGTGCAGAATGGGCGAGCCGGTGACCGCGGCGAGCGGATGCGGATCGACGCTGACGATCCAGAGCGCCTTGCCGGTCGCGGCGTCGAGCGCGTAGACGTTGCCGCGGAGATCGCCGAAGTACGCGGCGTACGAAGATCCGGCGTGGCCCTTCACCGGCCCGACGCTGACGGCATTGCGAACGCCAGCGGCCGCCTGGAATCCCCACGCAAGGCAACCGGTCTTCGCATCCACCGAATAGACGTAGCCGGTGTCGGCGCCGAAGAAGACGCGCCCGCCCGCGACAGTGGGCTGGCTGTACATCGATGCGGCATTCGGCAGACCGAACGCCCACTTCAATTTGAGTCCCGGAACTTCAGCGGCGGTGATCGCCGCGGCCTTCGCCGTCTGGAATCGCGAGTTGGTCGCGTCAGCGCTCCAACCGTTCCATGACGGTCCCGCCGTTGGATCGCTCAGCTTCGCGCTACTGGATGCGTTGCACTGATTCCGCATCGTCTTCGGATCGCCGGCGGGGATGCTGCCGATCTTCCGGCCGCCGACAAACTCTGCGTAGCCGCGCTTGAGGATGTCGTTCGCGTCGGCGACGGCCTGCGCGTGCGCGGGCGTCGGGTTCACCGTGATGGCGGTGTAGACCGTGTCCGGCGACAGCTTGCGCAGCGCATCCGTGTCGGGCGCCTGCTCCGCGCCGGCGGCTCGCGCCACGCCCGGATTGCGGTGGCACGTGGCGCAGTGCTCCTCGAAGCTGCGAATCGTGCCGGATGCCGTTTGCGCGTTCGCAGCGGCCGCGCCGAGAATGAGCGCTGCGAGCACGTTACCGAACAGAGCCATTCGGGTCATGACGTCACCTTTCATGCTGGATTCGGCTTGACATTTTACGCCGCCTGCCGACGATTACGCCGATGAGCATACCAAGTACGCCGAGAGGCGTAATTGTCTTCCACCTAGGAATCGAATCCAGAACGCCATCCCACAAGTCGTGAACACGAGGATTCGCCGATCGATCGCGTCCGGCGGCGAGCGCGAGCGCGCCAAGCAGCCAGGCAACACCGGGCAGGGTGCTCAGGACGAGGTAGAAGACCGCGATCGCGAATCCAAACGATCGAAGGAGCTCGTGGTCCGGTTATGGAGTGAAGGATGCGACGAACTTAGTTCAGAGCTGCCACTCGACGCCTCAGCGTCTTGACGTGCTCCCAGATCTGGTCGTGCTCCTCGCGCGCCTCTTTGTCCATCTCGCTCATGCTCGACAGCTTCAGATACGTCTGCAGATCGCGAAGCGCGCCGGTGACGTCGTTGAGGTGATAGGCGAGCAGGCCCCGGTCGCGCAGCTCGCTCAATGCGGACGGCGTGAGCGCGACGAGCAGCTCGGTGACCGTCCGCGCCTGCGGGAACGAGCGCATGTGTACGTAGATGCGCTTCAGGTTCAGCAGCATGCGGACGATGATTTCCTTGCGCGTGGCGGGCGCGAGCAGCGACTTGCTGAACGCGATCTCGCTGCCGACATGTTTCTGCAGGAGCACACGGCAGTCGTGCTCGGAGAGCAGCGCGCCGCCGTGAAACGGATCGATCAGCAGCCCGCTGGTCGCACGCTTGCCGACGTCGGGACAGCGCACGAGAAAATGTCCGGGGAAGTTGATGCCGTCGATGTGCAGCCCCGCGCGCCGCGCGGTTTCCATGTAGACGAGCGACAGCGTAATGGGAATGCCGGTGCGGTGCTCGAGCACCTCGTTCAGGCAGCTGTTGCGCGGATCCTCGTAGCGCTCGTTGCCCGTGAAGCCCTGCTCCTGGAACAGATAGGTGTTGAGCGCGCGGACGCAGCAGAGCGTCGACCCATCGCCGGTGTCCTGCACGCGCTGGCGGACGAACGTCGCGGCCGCGGCGCCCATCGCATCGAGCTGGGTGAGATACGGCTCCGGAACGAGCCGCGGATACTCGATGCTCGCGATGACGAGCGCCGCGTGCGCCAACTGCGTGCCGGGCGCGTTGGAGGCCGCCGTCAGCGCCTCGACCAGATCTTTCTTCATTGCACCAGATGTTCGAGCATCGGGATCGTCAGCGACCGCAACCCGGCGACGACGAGCTCCGCGCCCGTCAGCTCGGCTGCCGGGTAGCTCGTGGTCACTCCCACACAGCGTAACCCGGCTCCGCGTGCGGATTCGAGTCCCCACACCGAGTCCTCGATCGCCACGCAGCGTCGGCGCTCGAGCACTCTGCTCGTCGCATGCTGGAGCTGCTCGAACGCCAATAGATACGGCGCCGGCGACGGCTTGCTTTCCGGCGTGTCGCCGCTGGCGATGATCGCCGCGAACAGTCCGCCGAGCCCCGCCGCCTCGACGATTTGCACGATTTCATGTCGCAGCGCGCCGGATGCAATTGCGATCGGCACCTCCGCGGCCGCCGCGCGTACGAACGCCGCGGCGCCGGGGAACAGCACCTCGCCGGCCTCGAGCATCGCCTGCAGCTTCATTCCCTTGCGCGCGACCAGCTCCGTGATGCGCCGGTCCGACCACGCCAGACCGCGATCGCGCGCCAGCGCCGCGAACGTGCCGACATCGTCGTAGCCGAGATAGCGGTCGAAGTACTCGTCGCGCTCGAGCACGATGCCTTGCTCCGCGAGCGCATGCTGAAACGCCTTCAAATGCAGCGGCTCGCTGTCGGCAATCACGCCATCGAAGTCGAACACGATGGCCTGGAGCGCGCGGCTCACGCCGCGGGCGCCTTGATGTCGTGCAAGTCGGGCGGCGCCTTCTCGCCGGCGCGGATCTCGGCCTTCAGACGGTTCGCCGGCGGCGGATAGGGACATTCCCACGTCGGGTTGTAGGCGCAGGTGGGGTTGTAGGCCTTGTTGAAGTCGATCACGTAAAAACCTGTTGGTGTCGGCTTCAGATCGAGATACCGGCCGGCCGCGTACGTGTCCTTGCCGGTGGTGAGATCCGCAAACGGGACGAACAGCGACGTGATCTGCTGCGTGCCGGCCTCGACGAACGCCTCGAGCGACATCTGCTGTCCCTGCAGCGTGAACTCGAGCACGCCGACGCGCTGCATCTTGCGGTTCGTGCCGGTTGACGTGGGCATGTCGAAGACGGGCCGATTCTCCGACAGCTTCAGCGACGCCGGGACTTTGTATGCGGGATCGACGTTGTAGTACTTGAGCGGAAGAAGCGCTGCGCGCCTGGCGGCGGGAATCAGCTCCGCATCGGATCCGTAGAGCCGGTCCTTCTCGGCGCGCGCCTCCTGGATGTCCTTCGTGTAGCTGGCGGCGTCGTCATCCGGCGCGGACGGCCCCGACGTGCACGCCGCGAGCAGCGCACAGAAGATCGGTAGTGCAAGCCGGGTCCTTTTGGACCCGGCAGGTAATCCGGCAGATTGTCCAAACACTAATTAACAATATACCGATCGCGCGCGACCGTTGCTTCAGCGAGCGTGCGGCGCAGCGCAACCGTGTTAATCGGCGTCGCCTTCAGCACGCGCCGCAGCGCCGCGAGGAGCGTGCGGAGCGTGTCGCCCTCGGCCATCGCGGCGAGCGCGTTGGCCGCGGCAGCCTGGACGCGCTGCGTGGCGTCGTTGACGAACGTGCGCGCGGCCGCCTCGTGCAGCGCGGCGTCCGGACGCGCAGCCGCTTCGCGCGCGCGCAGCACGGCGCTCTCGGCGGCGTAGATGTCGATCAGGATGTCCGCCGCCGCGCACAGGATCTCCTGCTCGTCGGTCAGCTTCAGTCCGTAGGTCTGCATGGCGGTGCCGAGCACCATCAGCGCGACCTTCTTCATCGCGGCGACGGTCTTGAGATCGGCGTCGAGGCCTTCGTCGGTCGACAGCGACGCGCCCGACGGCGAGAGCAGTTCATCCTGCAGCTTCTTCGCGGCCGGAATCAGGCCGATCTCGCCCTTGAGGGCACGGCGAATCAGCATGCCGGGAATCAGCATGCGGTTGATCTCGTTGGTCCCTTCGAAGATGCGGTTGACGCGCGCGTCGCGGTAGTAGCGCTCGGCGGGGTAGTCCTTCACGAACCCGTTGCCGCCATGAATCTGCACGTTCTCGTCGAGCACGTAGTCGAGCACTTCGCTGCCCATCACCTTCGCGATGGACGCTTCGACCGCGAACTCCTCGAGCGCCGCCGCGATCGCCGCTCCACCGTGGCTGCCCGCCGCCGCGACGGTCTCGTCGATCAAGCCCGCGGTGCGATACATCAGGCTTTCGAGCGCGTAGGTGCGGGCCGTCATCTCACCGAGCTTGTACTTGATGGCGCCGAAGTCCGAGATGGGATGCCCGAACTGCTTCCGCTGCTTCGCGTATTTCGTCGCTTCGCCAATGACGTCGCGGCAGCCGCCGCTGCACATCGCGCCCAGCTTGAAGCGCCCGAAGTTCAGCGTGTTGAGCGCGACCTTGTGTCCCTTGCCGATGTCGCCGAGCACGTTGTCGGCCGGCACCTTGACCTCCTGCAGCAGGATCGGCGTCGTCGACGATCCGTGCAGGCCCATCTTGTGTTCTTCGTTGCCCGACTTCACGCCGAACGCGCGCTCGACGATGAAGGCGGTGAACTGATCGCCGTCCACCTGCGCGAAGACGATGAAGACGTCGGCGAAGCCGCCGTTGGTGATCCACATCTTCTCGCCGTTGAGGATCCAGCTGCCGTCAGCCTGCTTCGTCGCGCGTGTGCGCGCGGCCAGCGCGTCCGAGCCGGATCCCGATTCGCTGAGGCAATACGCGCCGACCATCTCGCCGGACACGAGGCCGGGAAGATACTTCGCCTTCTGCGCGTCGGTGCCGAAGAGAACGAGCGGGATGATCGTCAGGTTCGCCTGCGCGCCGTAGGTCGCGCCCATCGACGCCGAGCGCGCCATCCGTTCGGAGACGACCAGCGCTGACGCCTTATCGAGATCGAGGCCGCCGTACTGCTCCGGCACGCTGATGCCGAGCAGCCCCAGCTCGCCCGCGCGCTGCACGAGGGTACGCGCCAGCTTCCAGTCCTTCGTCTCGAGCTGGTCGAGATTCGGCATCACCTCGTTCTCGACGAACTCCTCGACGGTCTGCGCCATCAGGCGGTGTTCTTCCGACAGCTTCTCCGGAGTGAAGATCGACGCCTGATCGCTTTCCTCGAGGAGCCACGAGGCGCCCTTGCGCGCGCTGGTTGCGACGGTCATTGTTTCTCCCTGGTCCGCCTGAAGGCGGACACTACCGGAATCGGTAGTGTCCGGCTTTAGCCGGACCTAAATCCTTTCAAAGATGCCTGCGGCTCCCATCCCGCCGCCCACGCACATCGTCACCATTCCATAACGTGCCTGACGCCTCCGCATTTCATGGAGCAGCGTCGTCGTCAGCTTGGCGCCGGTGCAGCCGAGCGGATGCCCGAGCGCAATCGCGCCCCCGTTGACGTTGAGACGTTCCGGGTCGATTGGCAGTTCGCGCAGGCATGCGAGCACCTGCGCCGCGAAGGCTTCATTGAGCTCGATCAGATCGATCTGCTCGAGCGAAAGGCCGGCGATCTTCAGCGCCTTGCGGATCGCGGGCACCGGCCCGATGCCGAAGCGCTCCGGCTCGACGCCGGCGGTGGCGTAGGCGACGAACCGCGCGAGCGGCTGCAGACCGTGCTCCTTCGCAAACGAGGCGGACGTGACGATGACGGCGGAGGCGCCGTCGCTGGTCTGCGACGAGTTGCCGGCGGTGACGGTGCCGGTCGCGTGAAAGGCGGCACGCAGCGACGCAAGCGCCTGCGCGGAGGTGTCGCGGCGTGGACCCTCGTCCACGTTGAACGTCACCTCGCGCACGGTGTTCCTGCCGTTCCCGTTCGCCGGGATTGCGATGTGGTACTTCAGCGGCGTGATTTCTTCGGCGAAGCGTCCGGCATCGATCGCGGCAACCGCACGCTGATGGCTGCGCAGCGCGAAGGCGTCCTGTTCCTCGCGCGAGATGCTGCTCTCGCGCGCGTGGTTCTCCGCGACGAGGCCGGTCGTGAGATAGACGTCCGGATAGCTGTCGACGAGCGCCGGATTGGGCGACACCTTGTTGCCGCCCATCGGCACCATGCTCATCGACTCGGTGCCGCCGGCGATCGCCGCGCTGCCGAAGCCGCACATGATGCGCTCGGCGGCATAGGCGATCGCCTGCAAGCCGGAAGAGCAAAAGCGATTGATGGTCACCGCCGATGCGCTCACGGGCACGCCCGCGCGCAGGCTCGCGATGCGCGCCACGTTCAACCCCTGCTCGGCCTCGGGCATCGCGCATCCGAGGACGACGTCCTCGATATCGGAGGGCTGCATTCCCGGCGCGCGGCGAAGCGCCTCGCCGATGACGGCCGCTGCCATTTCGTCGGGCCTCACCGTCTTGAGCGCGCCGTTCGGCGCGCGTCCCACCGCCGTTCGCGTGGCTGAAACGATTAGTGCGTCCTGCATGAGAAATCCGCCAGCAGATCCTCGAGCGCGTCCGCCACCTCGCCGACCTGGCCGTCGAACAGGTGGTTGGCGCGATCGATCTCGACCAGCTCCTTTGGATCGGCAAGCTGCGCGTAGAACTCGCGCACCTGCTTGAGTGGAATCAACTCGTCGGCCTCGCCGGCAATGACAAACTTCGGCTTGGTCGATTTCTTCACCCTCTCGAAGTCGTAGCGGTTCACTGGCGGCGCAATGCCGATCAACGTGCAGATCCTATCGTCGCGCGCTCCTTCGGTGAGCGCAACGTAGGCGCCGAAGGAAAAGCCCGCCGCCCAGATCGCAGCACCGCGCATCCGATGCGCGCCAGCGCCTTGGCGCCCTGAAACACGACCTTCGTATGCATCGTCCCGCCGTGCGTCGGCAGCGGATGCGCGAACACAACCGCGGCGCGGACGTCGCCGGCGGGCTGCTCGAGCAGCACTTCGAGCGAACCAGCGGGGCCGGCGATCTCGCGAATGGGATCAGGCAATCTTCTTTTCCGACTCCGACACGAAGCGTGACACCAGCGCGGCGAACTCGCGCGGACGCGTGATGAACCCGAGATGGCCCGTGCGCGCGAGCGTCTCGACGCGCGCATGCGGCCAGATCATCGCGTATTGGCGCGTCAGGCGCGGTGCGATCACGTGCTCGAGCGACTCCTCGCCCGTGACAATCATCGTTGGTACTTTGACGCGCGCCAGCTCCCACTCGATCCCGTGCACCGAGCTCAGCAGATGCACACGTCGCGCCATCCGTCCGGGGTGAAACATATGGAGGAGAACGTTGATGCCGGCACTCCAGGCTGCGGCTAATCCGCTCCACCAGGTGTCATTGGCCGCTGCAATCTCGCGATAAAAGCGAAACGACCCGAGGCAGAACACCGGCGTCATCAGCCATGGATGTCGCAGGTAAAAGGAGACGCGCGCATCCGGCCGCCACGATGGCGGCAGCGCGGATACGAGAACGAGCGACGACACGTGGCGTGGGTAGAACGCCGCAAACGCGGCGGCGATCAGCCCGCCGAACGAGACGCCGCAAATCGCCGCGCGCTCGATGCCGGCCTGGTCGAGCGCCTCGCGGACCTGCTCGACGTAGCTCGACATCCGCGGCTTTCCCGGCGGGTTCGCGTTCGCCGATGGCTCGTCGGCCAGCGAGAAGGTGATCACGCGCGCGTGCTGCGCGAGCGCATCGATGCCCGGCTTCATCCATTCCCAGCGTCCCTGCACGCCCGGAATGACGACGATAGGACTGCCGGTCCCCCGGTCGATGATATTCATCGGTAGCGTCCGGCTTCAGCCGGACCATCAATTCCTCAGCGGCTTCCCTGTCTTCAGCGTGTGCTGAATGCGCTCCTGCGTCTTCCGCTCGGCCACGAGACTCAGAAACGCTTCCCGTTCGAGGTCGAGCAGCTGTTGTTCGGTGACGGTCGACGGATGGGGAAGCGTTCCGCCGGCCATGATCGTCGCGAGCCTTCTCCCGATCAACGCATCGTGATCGCTGACGCGTCCGGCGCGCCACGCGAGGTGGATGCCGAGCTTCAACGGCGCAAGCACCGCATCGCCGCCGACCGGAATGGCGGTCCGCGGCGCAGGTGGCTGATACCCTTCCGCCACTCGCTGCAGTGCTTTCGCCTTGGCGTCCGCAATCAGCCGCTCGCGATTCATCGTCATCGCGTCCACGGAACGCAGGTAACCGATGCGCTGTGCGTCCGGTGCGCTGGCGGACACCTTGGCGAACCCGATGGCCTCGAACGCACGCTGAATCGGCGGAAGAAAGTCCGTCGAGCCTGGCGGCATCGATTCGGCCGCGCGCGCGACCATCTCCTTTGTCCCGCCCCCCGCCGGGATCAATCCGACACCCGCTTCGACGAGGCCGATGTAGCTCTCGGCTGCCGCCTGCACGCGGTCGCCGTGCATCGTGATCTCGCAACCGCCGCCAAGCGCCAGACCGGCGGGCGCGACGATGACGGGCACGTCCGCGTAGCGCAGCGACATCGTCGCGTTCTGGAACGCGCGCACCATCAGGTCCACTTCGTCCCAGTTCTCCTCCTGCGCCTCGAGGAGCAGCAGCATGATGTTCGCGCCGGCGGAGAAGTGTTCCCCCTCGTTGCCGACGACGAGCGCGGCGAAATTGGCCGAAGCTTCCTTCAGCCCGGCGTGCAGCATCTGGATGGTGTCGCCGCCGATCGCGTTCATCTTCGAGTGGAACTCGACGCACAGGACGCCGTCGCCAAGATCGACGAGGCTGGCGCCTGCGTTCTTCTTGACGACGCGGCTGCGCTCTTTCGCGGACTTGAGGAGCTGGAGATCCGGCGCGGCTGGCGGGACCTCTCGAACACGGCCATCGATCGCTTCTTTCACTTCGAACGGGCCGAGTTCCCACCCGAAGCCCCACCGCATGACGCGATCGACGTCGTCGGCGGAGTAGGCGATCTGCGGCGTGACCTTCTCGGTGTAGTCGAGCGTCGGCTTCAGCGTCGCGCGCAGGAATTCGCCGACACGGTCCTTGCCGTTGTAGAGCGCGCGCACACGCTCGCGCAGATCGCCGATGGCAGCGGCGGCCTCGAGCGATCCCAGCTTCGCTGGCTTGCGCGGCCGGTATTCGAGCGTCGCGGGATCCAGCGTGAGGATCTCGGAGTCGCCATCGGGCTTCTTTACCCGCTTGTAGAAACCCTGGCCAGCCTTCTCGCCGACCATCTTGCGCTCGACCATCTTCTCCACGAAGGCCGGGAGCGTCAGGTTCAGATTGTGAACAACGTGCGCGAGGATATCGATGCCGGCGAGGTCGAGCGTGCGGAACGTCGCGCTCTTCGGCCGGCCGAGCGCCGGGCCGGTCATGGCATCGACTTCTTCGATCGTGAACGCACCCGATTCGACCTGCTCGAGGATGTGGACGACGCCATAGAGCGCGAGGTGGTTGCCGATGAAGTTGGGCGAGTCCTTCGCGATGACGACGCCTTTACCGAGGTGGTGATCGGCGAAATTGGTGACCGCATCGACGACTTCTTTCAGCGTTTCAGCCGTCGGAATCAGCTCCAGCAGATGCAGGTAGCGGGGCGGATTGAAGAAGTGCGTGCCGAGCCAGTGGCGGCGGAAGTCGTCGCTGCGCCCCTCGGCCAGCGCCGCGATCGGAATGCCGGACGTGTTCGAGCTGACAATCGATCCCGGGCGCCGCGCGGCATCGACCTGTGCGAGCAGCGATCGCTTGATGTCGAGCTGCTCGACGATCGCCTCGAGGATCCAGTCGCAGTCTTTGATGCGCGCGAGCTCGTCGAAGCCGCCTGTCGAAATCAGCTTCCAGGTGTCGGGCGTGAAGAACGGATCGGGCCTGAGCGATCGCGCGCGCGTGAGGCCGTCTCGTGCCGCGTCAGGCGTGACATCGAGCAGCAGCGCGGGCACGCCGGCGTTGGCAAAGTGCGCGGCGATCTGCGCGCCCATCACGCCCGCGCCCAGCACCGCTACATGGCGAATCACCATCTCTGCGATTCTACCGGTTAGCAGTTAGTCGTTAGTGGTTGGTAGTTTTGGTTCGGGGTTCGGGGGTTCGTGCTTCGGGTTTGATATCGTTAGAACGAGCTACCAACTACCAACCACCAACTACCAACCACCAACTACCAACCAAGTGGACACAGCCTTCGAAATCCTGGCCGCCCTCAGCTTCTGCCATCTGCTCAACGACATGATGCAGTCGCTGATTCCGGCCATCTATCCGATTCTCAAAGAGAACTTTCAGCTCGATTTCACGCAGATCGGCCTCATCACGTTCGTTCTGCAGTTGACCGGCGCGCTCTTCCAGCCCGTCATCGGCGTCTATACCGACAAGCATCCCAAGGCGTATGCGCTGGCGACCGGCATGGGCTTCACGCTCCTCGGGATGCTCCTCCTGTCGAGAGCCGGCAGCTTCGGCATGGTGCTCGTGGCGACGTCGTTGGTCGGCCTCGGCTCGTCGATCTTCCATCCCGAGTCGTCGCGGATGGCGCGTGCCGCGTCCGGCGGTCGTTACGGCTTCGCCCAGTCGTTCTTTCAGGTGGGAGGCAACTTCGGGTCCGCCCTCGGCCCGGTGCTCGCCGCCTTCATCGTCCTGCGGCACGGTCAGTCGAGCATTGCGTGGTTCTCTGTGGCGGCGCTGGTCGCGATGGCATTCCTGTTTCGCGTCGGCGGGTGGTTCAAGTCGAGCGGCGCGATGCACGCGTCGCGGCATGCGCACGCGAATCCGCAAGATCGCGTGTCGCAGCAAAACATCGTCATCGCCGTCATCATCTTGCTGGCGCTGCTCTTCTCGAAGTTCGTCTACCTCGCGAGCCTTGTCAGCTACTACACGTTTTATCTGATCAGCCGCTTTGGCCTGTCGGTGCAGAGCGCGCAGATTCACCTGTTCGTGTTTCTTGCCGCGGTGGCGGCGGGCACGATCATCGGCGGACCCGTTGCCGATCGCGTTGGCCGCCGGCAGGTGATCCTCGTGTCGATTCTCGGCGTGCTGCCGTTCACGCTGGCGCTTCCGTACGCGAACCTGTTCTGGACGCGCATCCTCACCGTGATCATCGGCGTCGTGCTGGCGTCGGCGTTCTCGGTGATCGTCGTCTATGCGCAGGAGCTGATGCCGGGCCGCGTCGGCATGATCGCGGGCCTGTTCTTCGGCGTCGCCTTCGGCGTCAGCGGGATTGGCGCCGCCGTCCTCGGCGCGCTCGCCGATCGGACGGATATCTCCTACGTCTATCGCCTCTGCTCGTATCTGCCGGCGATCGGCGTGCTCGCGTTCTGGCTACCGCACGTCGAGCACCTCGCGCCGCACCTGAAGGAAGTCAGTCCGATCGTACCGGAGCTCGAGCCGGCGGCCGAGTGACCGCCGCCCGCCTCCTTGGCGCGGTCGCCGCCGTCGTATTACAATTGGTAATACGATGGCGACTCGAACGGTTCGTCTGGACGATGAAACTGAATCTGTCCTGAGAGAAGTGCAGGGGGCGACCGGCCTGCCCATTTCGGAGGCTCTGAAACGAGGCCTTCGGGCTTTGCTGCAGGAGGTACGCCGCCAGGCGGATCTCCTGCCGTATGACCTGTATCGCAGCCTCGACCTCGGTCCGGGCGGATATGCGATTGCCGCTTCGACGGACGTCAGGCGCGCCGTCCGCGCCGCGCTCAAGAAGAAGCACCGTCGATGATCCTGGTCGATACGGGACCGCTCGTGGCCCTC
>QHWQ01000407.1 GCA_003222635.1 Acidobacteriota bacterium
AGCGCCAGCTGCAGCAGCTGCTTGTCGTCATCGAGCGGCACATCGCGCACGACGACAGGGACTTTGAGGAGGCCGGCGCGCTGCGCGGCGCGCCAGCGGCGCTCGCCCGCGATGATGCGATACAGGTCGCCGATCTTCTGCACGAGGATCGGCTGGATCACGCCGTTGTCCTTGATGGATTGCGCAAGCTCGTCGAGCTTGCCGTCATCCATCTGCACGCGCGGCTGCTTGTCGTTTGGCGCGAGCCGATCGATGTCGATCTCGATGGCGCCCTGGCGCGCAGGCTCCGGCGCATCCGGAATCAGCGCGCTCAATCCTTTGCCCAGTGCCGGCCGGCGTTCGATCATGCTGCCCTCTGTGCGTGGCGTGAAATCATTTCCTTCGCGAGCGCGATGTAGGCCGCGGCGCCGCGCGACTTCGTGTCGTAGAGCACGCCAGGCGTACCGTGACTCGGCGCCTCGCCGAGCCGCACGTTGCGCGGAATGATCGTGTTGAACACTTTGTCCTTGAAGAAGTCGCGCACGTCGCGCGCGACGAGCTGACCGAGATTCGTCCGGTCGTCGTACATCGTCAGCAGCACGCCTTCGATGTCGAGCGCGGGATTGAGCGCGCCGCGCACGCGGCGCAGCGTGCCGACGAGATCCGCGAGCCCCTCGAGCGCGAAGTACTCGCAGTGCAGCGGAATCAGCACCGCATCCGCGGCGACGAGCGCGTTCAGCGTGAGCAGGCCGAGTGACGGCGGACAGTCGATGAAGATGAATTCGAAGCGCGCGCGCAGCGGCTCGAGCACGCGCTGCAGGCACCGTTCGCGCGCGAGCAGCGGCACCATCTCGATCTCGGCGCCGGTGAGATTACGGTCGGCGGGAATCAACGAGAGGTGCTCGACACGCGTCGGCAGCACGAACGATGCGGGATCCGCGTTTTCGTTCATCAGCGCTTCGTAGGCCGTGCCGCCGTGCGCCCGCTGCCCTTTCATGCCGACGCCGCTCGTCAGGTTTGCCTGCGGGTCCACATCGACCAGCAGCACCGAGTGACCGTCCAGGGCGAGCGATGTGGCGACATTGATGGCCGTCGTGGTCTTGCCGACGCCCCCTTTCTGATTGGCAACGGCGACTATGCGGCCGCGAAACGATGAGCTTGAAGGGGACTGTTCTGGTGTATGACCAACCAATGAGGCGTATTTCATTGTGTACGAGCATAATGTAGTACGCAACTAATTGTATGTCAACCGAATTGTTTCACGTGGAACGGCGAAAGTCTGAGCGAAGCCGCTGGTGGCCTATGTTCCACGTGGAACACGCGGCTGACCTACAGGCCGCTTTTCTAAAAGGACGAGGCGGCTGCGAAGCGATTCGAGCAGCGGGTAGGTCGCGGACCAGGCGAGGGGCGGCGGGACCGTCTCGGATGGATCCGCGGCCGTGGTGCCGCGAAACAGGAAGAGCAGGCCGCGTGGCCTGAGAAACGCCTGCAGATTCGACAGCACGCGCGGCTCGACGCGGACGGCGCGGATCGTCACCAGATCGTGCGCCTCGTGCAGGTCGGGTCGCGCAAGCAACTCTTCAAACCGGGACGCCGCGACATCCGCGCCTTCGAGACCGATCGCGCGGATCGCCTCGCGCAGAAACACCGACTTCCGCGTCTTCGACTCCACCATCAGCAAACGGATCGACGGCACGGCCAGCGCCATTGGAATCGCCGGCGATCCGCCGCCGCTGCCGACATCGAGCATCCGGGTCGTGCCCGCCGGAATGTGCCGCGCGGCGATGAGCGGCTCGATGAGCAGCCGATCGATCGTTTCCGGCGCGGCCTCGGTCAGATTCAGGCCGGTCAGGTTGATCTTGCGGTTCCAGGTTTCGAGGAGGCGGAGGTAGGTTTCGAGACGCGCGGCGAGCTCCGGTGCGAGCGTGACGCCCGCGCGCTTCGCCCGCCGCGTGAGCCGATCCTGAAACTCGCGGCTCGTCACGAGTGCGCGGCCGGATTCCGGCAAGAATCATCGGTAGCGTCCGGCTGTAGCCGGACCTCCGATAGCCGTCCGAGAAACACGCCGAGCACCGCGACCGCCGCCGGCGTGACTCCGGGAATCCGTGAGGCCTGGCCGAGCGTTTCGGGCCGCACCTGCGACAGCCGGTGCACGACCTCGCGCGAGAGACCAGGAACGCGCGCAAACGGGAAGTCGCCAGGAATCCGGCGCCGCTCCTCGCGCCGCGCGCGCTCGGCCCTCGCCTGTTCCTGCTTCAGATAGCCGTCGTACTTCACGGTCGTCTCGACGCTCGAGATGTCGATCGCTCGCGTCAGCTCGTCGATCGAGAGCGCCACCTGGCGGTCCGCGACGAGCTGCTCGAGCCGCACGCCCGGCTGTTTGAGCAGTTGTGCCGCGCTGACGCGATCGCCGCCGCGATCGCGCACCTGCGCGTGCTGAAGCCTGTCGAGATTCGTTTCGTACCGCAGGCGGCGCGCCTCGAAACGCTCCCAACGTTCGTCTGAAATCAGACCCGCCGCGCGACCGACGGGCGTGAGCCGCAGGTCCGCGTTGTCAACGCGCAGCAGCAGCCGATACTCGGCGCGCGACGTGAACATCCGGTACGGCTCGTCTGGCCGGCGAAGTACAGCCCCTGCACGCGATGCGTTTCGAGCGTCGATTTCAGCTCCGTCGGCTGTACGAAGTCGTACTCGACGGCATAGCCTGGCCGCAGCATGACCGCGTCGCCAAGGCCAGGCAGCGCGTGAACGAGCTCCAGCTGCAGGTCGCGCGGCAGCGACATCGAGAATCCGTTGACATAGATCTCGTCGACGTCGAGGCCTTCCGGCTCGAGATAAATCTGATGCCGCTCCCGATCGGGGAACCGCATGATCTTGTCCTCGAGCGACGGGCAATAGCGCGGACCGATGCCCTGAATCTGCCCGTTGAACAACGGGCTGCTGGCAATGTTGCCGCGAACCAGATCGCGGACGCGCTCGTTGGTGTGCATCAACCAGCAGTGAACTTGATTTCGCGGCGGTTCCGTCGTGTCGAACGAAAACGGCACCGGCACTTCGTCTCCGGGCTCGTCGGCGAACACGCCTTCCTGCACGCGCGCGTCGAAGTCGATGCTCCTGCGATCGAGACGCGGCGGCGTTCCGGTTTTCAGCCGGCCCATCTCGAAGCCGAACGAACGAATCGCATCCGACAGCTCGCGTGAGGGCGGCTCGCCATGACGGCCGGCCGGCCGCTGCTCCGGGCCAATATGAATCAAGCCATTGAGAAAAGTGCCCGTTGTGACGACGAGCGCGCCGCAGTCGTACGCCTCGCCATCTTCCATCGCGATGCCGACGACGCGGTCGTCGTGTGTCACGATGCGGCCCGCTTTGCCGAGCAGCCACGTGATGTTCGGCTCCGCGGTTAGCGCCGTCGCGACCCAGGCGCTGTAGCGTTTCTTGTCCGCCTGCGCGCGCGGTGACCAGACCGCCGGACCACGGCTGCGATTGAGCAGCTTGAACTGAATGCCGGTCGCATCAATCGCGCGCCCCATGACGCCGCCGAGCGCATCGATCTCCCGAACGAGATGCCCCTTCGCGGTGCCGCCGACCGCCGGATTGCACGGCATGTGCGCGACGGTCTCCTTCGACAGCGTGCAGAGGCCGACGCTGCATCCAAGGCGCGCGGCCGCGTGCGCCGCCTCAACGCCCGCATGGCCCGCGCCGATGACGATGACGTCGAAGCGCGTCATTTGCCGATGCAGAAGCGCTCGAAGATGTGGCGCAGGACGTCCTCGCTCGTTCGTCTGCCGACGATCTCGTCGAGCCGCATGCGGGCGGCCTGCAGATCGATCAGCAGGAACTCTTCCGGGACATTCGCCGCTTCCGCCGCGTGACGCGCGGCGTCGAGCGACGCGCGGCACTGCTCGAGCAGCGTGATGTGTCGCGTGTTCGAGATCGGCGCCGCATCGCGCAATCGTTCGTCGCCAACCAATGCCGCCGCGATGGCGCCGCGCAACGCCTCGAACCCTTCGCCGGTGAGGGCACTGACGCGGACCCAAAGGGTCCGCGCCGCTCCGGGATGGGTCCGCGCCGCTCTCGGCAAATCGCTCTTGTTCGAGACGATGAGACGCTTCGCATGTGCGGTGTCCTCGAGCAGTTGCTCGTCTTCGCGTGTCAGCGGCTCGCTTGCATCGAGCACGAGCAGCACGAGATCCGCGACGCCGCGCGCCTGAGTGCCGCGCGTCACGCCTTCCGACTCGACCACGTCGCGCGTGTCGCGCCAACCGGCAGTATCGACGAGCGTGACCGCGATGCCTTCAACGTCGACCGTCTCCGTCACCAGATCGCGAGTGGTGCCGGGAATCGCAGTGACGATGGCGCGCTCAGCACCAGCTAACCGATTGAATACGCTTGACTTGCCGACGTTTGGCCTTCCCGCGATGACGACCGTGGCGCCTTCTC
>QHWQ01000254.1 GCA_003222635.1 Acidobacteriota bacterium
TTCGGCTGTCCACTCGTCGGCGTGGCCGACACGCCAAGTGAGCGCGTGCGCAGCTTCTTCGAGGTTCCGCACGACGCGCCCGCGTGCAAGATTGGATGGATTCGTGTGCCCGGCGGCGGCGTGCTCGAGATCTTCGAGTTCCAGCCGCAGCAGCCGGCCGTGCCAATCCCGTGGAACCGCGTCGGCCTGACGCACTTCTCGTTGAACGTCCGCAACCTGCAGCGCTGGCACGATTACCTCGTCAGCACGGGGGTGGAGATCGTCAGCCGGCCCGAGCGCTCGCCTCGCGGCCACTCTTTTTTCTTCTGCAGGGATTTCGACGGCAACCTGATCGAGCTGATGGATCTCGGCTACATGTATTACGTAGTTGGGTGGTTAGGCCCGCTTGGTGGATGGCTCTTCCGCCGCGGGATGTACAAGAAGTACTACGAGTGACCTATAATTTGCGTCCTCGGAGGCAGAGCATGAAACGACGCATCATCCTCGGCTCGTTGCTGGTCCTCGGCGCGATTTCGATTGCGGTGGCGCAGCAGGCGCCGCAGCCGTCGGCCAATGCGCTGATGGTCACCAAGCTGAAAGACAACCTGTACGTGCTGAAGGGCGGCGGCGGCAACACCTCCGTCTTCATCACCGCGAACGGCGTCACCGTCGTCGATACGAAGAACCCCGGGTGGGGCTCGCCGGTGCTCGAGAAGATCAAAGGCCTCACCAACAAGCCGGTGACGACGATCATCAACACGCATACGCACGGCGATCACGTGAGCGGCAACGTCGAGTTCCCCGCGACCGTGGACATCATCGTCCAGGCGAACACCGCGGACAACATGAAGAAGATGATCCCCAACAGCACCGCGGCGGACCAGACCGTGCCGGCGCAGACCATCTTTCAGCAGAACGGCGGCAAGGGACTGCCGAAGCACACGTTCAAGGACAAGATGACGGTCGGCAAGGGCGCCGATGAAGTGGATCTGTTCTACTTCGGCCGCGGCCACACCAACGGCGACGCGTGGGTGCTCTTCCCGTCGCTGCGCGTGCTGCACGCGGCGGACATCTTCTCGGGCAAGAACATCCCGCTGCTCGACGCGAACAACGGCGGCAGCGCGACCGAGATTGGCAACAGTCTCGACAAGGCGTACAACACGCTGAACGGCAAGTACGACACGATCGTCACCGGTCACGCGAACGAGATGACGCCGGCCGATCTCAAGGAGTACGCGCAGTTCAACCGCGACTTCGTTGCGGACGTGAAGGCCGCGATGGGCTCGGGGAAGAACCCGGACGCAGTCGCGAGCAGCTGGAAGATTCCGGCGAAGTATCAGGGCTACACGCAGATTACGAACTCGCCGGGAGACCAGACGCGCATCAAGAACAACGTCAACCTCGCCTGGAAGGAACTGGGCGGCAAGACGACGAAAGCGACGAAATAGCTATATCTTCGCCAACGCGAGGAGCTCGCGGTCGTACTGGCCGCGGGCTTCTCCGTAGATCGGCTTCACGGCGTCCACGAACTGCTGATGCTCGGCGGGCGTGAGCTCGACGATCTCGCCGCCCTCCTTCCGGATCTCCACCATCGCGTCTGCTTCTTCCTTCACGTGCAGCGCGCGCTGGAACGCGACCGCGTCCTTGACGGCCGCGCGCATCTCGTCCTGCAGATCTCTCGGCCAGGCATCGAACTGCGTCTTGTTGAAGAAGATCGGACGCGACAGGTAGAAGTGATTCGAGGCGGTGTGGAACTTGTGGTACTTGTGCACGCCGTAGGTCGTCGTGTTGGAGAACGGGTTCTCCTGCGCGTCGATCTGGCCCGCCTTGATCGCCGGCATGAGCTCCGACAAATCCATCACGCGCGGGACCGCGCCGAGCAGCTCGAACGTGCGTTCCTGCACCTTGCTCGGCAGCACGCGGATGCGCATGCCCTTCATATCCGCCGGCGTGTGAATGGGGCGCAGCGAGTTCGAGATGTGGCGGAAGCCGTTCTCGAACCAGCCGAGGATGCGGTAGCCGCCCATCGTTTCCATCCGCTGCGCGAGCGTGGCGCCGAATTTCCCGTCCATCGCGCTGCGCGCCGTCGTCATGTCGGTGAACAGGAACGGCAGGTCCGCAATCCCGAGATCGGGAATCTGCTCGGTGAAGTAGCTGCTCGACTGATACGCCACTGTCAGCACGCCGTCTTCGACGAGCCATGGCAGGTCTTCGCCCTTGTAGCCGAGATCGATGATGTTGTAGAGATACTTGACGTCGACGTCCTTGCCGAACTTCGTCTGGATGCGATCGCCGATGCGTTTCAGCGACAGGCTGAAGCCGTTGTTCGGCGGCGCGTAGCCGGCAAGCCGGATGCGAATCGGTTTGGTCGTCGCGCTGCGAGGCGCCTTCTGCTGCGCGAACGCGCCGTCCGCGCTCGTGAGCAGACCCGTGGCCGCGCCTGCACCGATGACCGCCGACGCCTTGAGGAATCTTCGCCTCGACATGCCCGAATTGTAGCGCGCAGACGGGTCAGTGCGCGGCCTGGGCGAGCTGCGAGTGCCAGCCGATCGCCCGCCGCACGGTGGTGAGCAGCTCCGTGTCGCTCTCCCCGTTCACCAGCACGAAGGCCGTCCGCCGGCGTTTCGAGCGAGCCATCTCCGCAACCCAGACGCCGGAACCAGGCAACCGGGCCTTGCAGATGGCGGCGGTCGGCCGGTAGATCGCCAGGTATTTCGACGCCTCGAGCGCGTCGCTGGCGCGCACCACCCGGAAGCCCTCCTCCGAGAAGATTTGTGCCCACGACTCGCGTACGCCGAGCTCGTCGTTCACCACGAGAATGGTGCGCCTTCGCATCACGTCGACGCGCCTATCGTACTGGGGGAGCGAAGCGGTTTCTGTACAACACCGTACTGAGCACTGGTTTTCAGTGCACGCCGGTCATTTTCAGTGCAGGCCGCAGTCGGCCCCGTCGGGCGGGTCAGGCTCGGCGTGGTGATGCGAGTGGACGCGGTTGCACGCAACGTGACTCGAGATCTCGACGATTTGCCGGGCGGAGGGATCCTTTTGGAGCATGCCACCCGGCATACGGCCGCATTTAGTATTGACAGCGATCAACCCTGCTTGGCCTTGCGCATCGGAATCGATCTCGGCGGGACAAAAATCGTGGCGACCGCGCTCGACGGCAGCGACGAGGTCGTGCGGCTGCGAACGGACACGCCGCGCGGCGATTACGGCAAAACGCTCGAGGCGATCACCAATCTCGTGGCCGCGGTCGAGCATTTCGTCCAGCAGCGCCGCCCGCAGGGCAACGGCGGTCGAGCATCCATCGGCGTCGGCATCCCCGGCACCATCTCGGCATCGAGCGGGCTCGTCAAGAACGCGAACTCCACCTGGCTGATCGATCAGCCGCTGCGCGAGGATCTCGAGACGCGCCTGGGACGTCCCGTGCGTATCGCCAACGATGCGAACTGCTTCGCGATCTCGGAAGCGACCGACGGCGCCGCCGCGGGCGCGGAGGTCGTCTTTGGGGTGATCATCGGGACGGGCGTCGGCGGCGGCATCGTTGTCCACGGCCATCTTGTCGGCGGCATGAATGGGATCGCCGGGGAATGGGGACACAATCCGCTGCCGATGCCTGATGCGAACGACGAGCCTCTGCCGCAGTGTTACTGCGGGAAGCGCGGATGCATCGAGACCTTTCTTTCGGGACCGGGGATGTCGGCGGACCACGAAAAGGTGTCGGCCGTGAAGCTCCTTCCGCCCGAGATCGTCGAGGCCGCGGCGAGCGGCGATGCGGCGGCCGACGCGACGCTGCAGCGCTACGAACAACGGATGGCGCGAGCGCTCGCGGGCGTCATCAACGTCCTCGATCCGGATGTCATCGTGCTCGGCGGCGGCATGTCGAACATTGCACGCCTCTACACGAACGTGCCGCGGCTGTGGCGCCAGTACGTGTTCTGCGCGGGAGCAGACGAGCTGCGCACGCGTCTTGTTGCCGCCAAACATGGCGACGCGAGCGGTGTGCGAGGCGCCGCCTGGCTATGGCCGATCAGATAGATTGATCGTCCTCGCGGTCGTTGCGGATCTCACGGGAAGCACGTGCTGCGGGACAAGCTGACGAACCTGACGAGCCATGTCCATGAGATGACACCGATCGTGGTCCTCCGTTTGCGCGGGCCGAATTCCATCAGCATGTAGGCGCCGAGAACATCCTTCCCAACGTGGATGCCGCGCTCGATCGGGCCGCCGCATTGGGCCGCGCTATTGCCTGAAAAATAGAGACGATTTCGGCGGCCCAGAAGTCGATCGACTTGATGATCTTCCGCTTCGATCTCAAGCCGATGGAAAAGGAGCTGGTGGCGGCGCGCGAACGCGGCGTGGTGGTTCGCACGCTCATCGCCCATCAGGGCTCGCAGGGTGAGAAGTCGCTGCGGCAGCTCGAGCTCCGCTTTCTGGAAAAAGGCATCCTCGTCGCGCGCACGGGAGATACGTTCACGCGCTACCACGGCAAGATGATGATCGTGGACCACGAAACGCTGCACGTCTACGGCTTCAACAACACCGCCCTCGATCTCAAGAGCCGCAGCTTCGGCATCGTCACGAAGGACAAGAAGGCCGTGACGGAAGCGGGGCGCCTGTTCGAGGCGGACACGCTGCGGCAGGAGTACGAGCCGCAGGAGGACGGCAGCTTCGTCGTCAGCCCCGAGAGCGCGCGCGAGATGCTCGCCACCTTCATCAAGCGCGCGCGGAAGCAGCTGCTGATTTACGACCCGAAGGTCACCGACCTGCAGATGATCCGGCTCATCAATCAGCGCGTGAAGGCGGGCGTGGACGTCCGCATCATCGGCAAGATCGGCAAGCGCGGCGGGTCATCGCTGCGCGTCCAGAAGATGCCGGGCCAGCGCCTGCACGTCCGCGCCATGGTTCGCGACGGCGACACGGCGTTTGTCGGCAGCCAGAGCCTGCGCGCGCTGGAGCTCGACGGGCGCAGGGAAGTCGGCCTGATCGTGAAGGAGCCGAAGACGGTCAAGCGGATGGTCGAAGTCTTCGAGGGTGACTGGGCGAAGACGGACCTTGCCGCCAAGGAAGCCAAGGAAGCGAAGAAGGAAGAAAAGCGGGAGCTCAAGAAGGCCGAGGAGGAACTCGCCGAAGCCGCCACGCGCTAGACTGCCTTCCTCATCCTTTCGATCTGCTTTCCTACGTGCAGCGACGCGTAGAAGATGTGGCCGACCCGTAGCCCGCCCTGCAGCTGGTGCCGCCCGATCGCTTCCAGCCCCGCCGACGCGATACACCCGCAATTGGAACAATCCGGATTGCCGCCGAACTGGCACGGCGTGATGCGCCGCTCGAGATCCGACGAATAGCACTCCGTCGTCTGCGCGAACACGCACTGGTCGGGTGAGGCGGGCGGCTTGGCGTAGACGCTGAGCATTCCCTCGAGCATCTGGACCTTCGAGAACCGCGGCTTCAGACGGCGAAGATCCGCGATGACCGTCGCGCGATCCGCGGGCGTGAGGCGCTCCTCGGAGATCTCACCCGTCTGCGGGGTGTAGAGGCTTATCCAGATCAGGCGCGTGTGCTCGTTTGCCTGCCACGTGGTGAGAAACTCCTCGAGGTAGCCCGCGCGCCGCACCTGTTGTCTCGTGATCGTGCAGTGCACAGTGATCTGGTGACCTTCGATGTGCTTCAGGATGCGGTCGTAGGTGGCGGGTGTACGCCGCGCATCGTGTTCCGGCTGCAGGCCGTCGATCGAGACGATGATCTGGAGGCGCGGGATGACTGCCCAGTCACGGGGGATCGGCCGGACCGCGCTCGTCACGACCTGAGCGTGGATCTTTCGCTCCGCGAGCCGCGGGAGGATCTCACCGAGCTCGCGGAAGCGCACGAGCGGTTCACCGCCGACGATGGAGACGTGAAGCGGACGAAGGCGATCCACGAGCGCCATGAAGCGGTTCACGAGCTCGTCGCCCTTGTAGTCGGCCAGCCCGCGCAGCGTGACACCGCCGCCTCCGAGATGATCTTCGCCGTACGCGTAGCATCCGGGACAGCGCAGCGGGCATTCACGCGTGATCTCGATCGAGATGTTCGGGCGATAGCCCGCGAGGATGCGGCCCCATGCCTGAACCAACTCGCGAGTGCCGACGTTGCGCGTCATAGTGCCGCTTATTATCTCCTGTTATCCTCTTTGCTCAGATGGCAGGTGACCCCGACTTTCCTAAAATCGTGCGGCGGCGTTCCAACGTGCATGGATGGGGCGTGTTCGCCGCGGAACCGATCACGAAGAACACACGCATCATCGACTACGCGGGCGAGCTGATCGATCACAAGGAGAGCCTCACACGCGAGACGCGCTATCTCGAGCAGGGCTGCATCTGGTGCTTCACCGTCAATCGGCGATGGGTGCGTGACGCCAACGTCGGCGGCAACCTGGCGCGCTTCATCAACCACGCGTGCAAGCCAAACTGCTACAGCCACATCATCGGCAAGACGATCTGGATCCGCGCCGCGCGCAACATCGCGCCCGGCGAGGAGCTCACCTACAACTACTACACGGATGGCGAGAAGTCGATTCAGTGCCGGTGCCGGCCCGGGTGCAAGACGAGACTGTGAGACGATCAAGGACACGAAGACGTTGTTAACCACGAAGGACGCGACGAGCACGAAGGAAAGAACACGAAGAATAGCTTTTTACTTCGTGTTCATCGCGACCTTCGTGGTTGTATTTTTTCGTGGCCTTGACGCCACTCTCGCCCAGACAGACATCACCGAAAACGATTTACTCGCGGCCAGCGCCGGCCGCGCGCTGCGCATCGGGTCCGTCGCCGATGGACATGTCACGGTCATTCCGCTCGAGGTGTACGTCTCCCGCGTCCTGGCGGCTGAGGGCGATCCGAAAGCCGCGGACGCCGCGCAGCAGGCGCTCGCCATCGCCATTCGCACCTACACGCTGAAGAACAGCGATCGCCACGCGCGCGACGGCTACGACCTCTGCGACAGCACGCATTGTCAGGTCTTGCGTCCCTCGACGCCCACCTCGCGGCGCGCAACGATGGCGACGGTGGGACAGGGGCTGACGTATCACGGCGAGCTCGCGGAAGTGTTCTATTCCGCCTCGTGCGGTGGTCGCTCCGAGAAGGCGGGCGACGTCTGGCCTGGCGCCGATTATCCGTATCTCGTGTCCCGCAACGACGATGTGTGCGAGGACGATCCGCCGTGGGTCGTCGACTTCCGGCTCGACGATGTGCGGCGTGCGCTGGAGCGGGTTGGATTCGAAGGCGATCGGCTGAAGGATGTCGATGTCGATGGCCACACGTCCTCCGGCCGCGTCTCGCGGCTTCGCCTCTCCGGCATGCGGCCGAACGTCATTGCCGCGGATCAATTCCGGATGGCGCTCGGCCCGACCGAGCTCAGGAGCACGGCATTCAAGGTCGAAAAGCACGGCGACGAGCTCCGTTTCACCGGCCGCGGGTACGGACACGGCGTTGGCATGTGCGCCATCGGCGCGTCTCGCCGCGCGCTGCGCGGTGAATCTGCGAAGGCGATTCTCGAGCAGTACTACCCGGGCCTTGAAATCACGTCGCTTGTCAGCATCCCACCAGTGCTGGTTGTGGTGCCGCAATCGTCAGGAATCTCGGTAACGGTTCCGAAAGCGTCCTCAATCGCGGCGTCCGAGATCGGGCGCATCGCTTCGGCGGCGCACAACGAGCTCGCGCGGACGCTCGGCACCTCTGTTCTTCCGATGACGATCCGCCTGCACGACACGCCCGACAGCTTCCGCCTGGCCACGAACCGGCCCTGGTGGGTGAGTGAAGTGGCGGAAGGTACATCGATCGATCTCGCGCCCGCGTCGGTTCTGGCGCAGCGCGGCGGCGTGGAACCGTCCGTTCGTCTCGCCGTCGCCGAGCTGCTCGTCGCGGACCCGCTCGCAGGGCGTCCTGCCTGGGTGCGCATCGGCGCGGCGCGGTACTTCGCCGACGGGCCTGCGTCCATCAAACCCGCATCGTCGAGGACGAAGTGTCCAACCGATGCGGAGCTGCTGCTCGCCGTCTCGGCAACTGCGCAGCGCGAAGCCGAGACGCGCGCCGAAGGGTGCTTCGCGCGCGAGCTGCCGAAGGCCCGTGACTGGAGGTTGGTGCGATAGGTGCGAGAGGTGCAATAGGTGCAAATGGTGCGACAGCAGCACCCATCGCACTTATTGCACTGCTCGCACCGATTGCACGGATGGCTAGGCCGTCCGCAGGCGCGGCTGACGCGTGTTCCGCCAGAGCAGGAGCGCCGACACGATCGTGCCGAGCACCGCCACGACGATGAATCCGATGATCACCATCTGGAACTGCTCGGATTCGAGCACGCGCAGCACACCGCGCCCGTAGACGCGCGCGAGTGCGGCCTCGCTGCCGAACCGGATCAGCCGCATCAGCGCGAACATGCTGAAGAAGATCCGCCGATCGACTTCGAGCGCGCCGCACGTCAGAACGAAGGGCGTGAGCGGAAACGGCGGGGGGAGCAGCGCCGCGGACGCCATCGCCGCCGCGCCCTGCTTCTGCACGCGTCGGCGGAAGCGCTCGAAGCGATGGTTCGGCACGAGCCGTTCGAGCCCGAGCTCGCCGGCCTTCCGCCCCACCCAGTAGGTGATGGCGGCTCCCGTGACCGATCCAGCGGTGGCCAGCAGGGGATAGATCCAGAAGAACATCCCGTGGCGGGCGGAGAGATAGATTACGAGCGCGTCGACGCCGAAAGGAAGGAAGAAGACCATGCTTGCATCCAGCGCGGCCAACAGGTACGCGCCCCACCACGAAAGAAAGAAACCGAACGCCGCGTGAAACAAGCCCATCTACCAGCAGATGCCATCGTAGTGAGCCTGCAACGCGGCGAAGTCAATTGGGAGGCGCACCAGGTCGATGACGGTCTGGTCGGCCCGGCACCCCTCAACGGCCTTGGCGAATTCCGGCGCGCCGTTGCCGATGACGATGACGTCGCTCTTGGAGATGACGTCATCGACCGAGTCGCACAGATGCCGCGAGAGGTGGGGAATCTGCTGCTCGATATATTCCTTGTTCGCACCCATCAACCGCGCCAGTGACACGTTGCGGTCGTAGATGCACAGCTCGTACCCCTTGCCGAGGAGCGCCTCGCCGAGAATCACCATCGGCGACTCGCGCAGATCGTCGGTGCCCGCCTTGAAGCTGAAACCGAGGATGCCGATGCGTTTCTTGCCGGTCTCGACGATCTGATCGAAGCCGCCGAAGGCGAAGCCGGGCTTGAGGTAGTTCGCCGAGATATTCAGCTTCTCGTCGCGGCAGAAGATGTCCATGACGTCGTGGCTGTCGATGCCGACGCGCTTGCAGAGGTTGCCGATCTCGTTGGCGAACACGACCTTCACCGCGTGCCAGGCGTTGCTCGTGTACTTGATCATTTCCGCCGTGCGGATGCTCGCGCTGTACAGCGGTGCCTCGATGTTGTCGTAGAGCGCCTTGGTCGGCGCCGCGTCGTAGGCGTGGTTGTGGCCGACCAGCGTGAGCGGCGGCTGACGGAAATCCTTCAGCGCGGTCCCTTCGCGCAGGAACTCGGGATTCACCGACACGCCAAACCCCTCGCCGTATTTCTTCCCCGAGCGCGCCTCGAGCGTCGGAATCACGTGCCCATGCGTCGTCCCGGGCAGCACGGTGCTGCGGATGACGACGACGTGATAGCTGGGCTTGTCCTTCAGCGCGTCGCCAATCTGCTCGCAGACGCGAATCAGGTAGCTCAGATCGAGGCTGCCGTTCTTGCGGCTCGGCGTCCCGACGCAGACGAGCGAGAGATCGGTTTCCGCGATCGCCTCGGCGGTGCTGGTTGTCGCACGCAGGCGGCGGGATTCGACGGCATCCTTCAGCAGCTGCTCGAGCCCCGGCTCGACGATGGGACTGAGGCCGGCATTGATGGCGGCAACCTTTTCGGCATTCACGTCGACGCCGATCACGTCATGGCCGTCCGCGGCAAAGTTCGCGGCCGACACGCTTCCGACGTAGCCGAGTCCGAATACGGCAACTCTCATACGTTTGCTGTCCTCTCTCGGGATTCGGGGTTCGGGGTTCGGGATTCGATAGGCTCGGTCGGGAACGAATCCCGAGTCCCGAGTCCCGAATCCCGGTCAGGCGCGGGCAACGATTGCACGCCCGCGCGGTCGATAAACGTGCGGTACCAGAGCTCCAGGTTCACGAGCGCCCAGATGGCGTCCCCGCCGTTGACGGTCCCGTCGCGATGCCCGTCGAGCATCCGTTCGACTGCAGCTGGATTGATCAGGCCGCGCTCGCGCGTGCGGCGATCGAGCAGCACGTCGCGCACGACGGGCTGCCAGCGGCCGCGCGTCCACTGCCCGAAGGGAACGGGGAAGCCCATCTTCTTGCGCGTGAGGATTTCCTCCGGCAGCAGCCCGCGAATCGCTTCGCGCAGGATGCGCTTGGTCGTGAACCCGCGCAGCTTCAGTCGATCCGGCAGCGTCGCGGCAAACTCCACGAGCTTGTGATCGAGGAAGGGCACGCGGCTCTCGATCGACGCCGACATGCTCATCTGGTCCTGCTTCATCAGCAGCTCGACGAGATAGGTCTTGATATCCGTGTGCAGCAGCCGGCCGAGCAGGCCGCTGCGCCCATTCACGTCCTTGAAGTAGGCGAGTGACGGCGCATACGGATCGTTGCCGGCAATGGCGGCCGGCGAGAGCAGCTCGCGCTGCTGATGCACCGGCATGCCGGCGAAGTTGTCGAGGAACATCGCGGAGACGTTGCGCGGCATCGCCAGGAACGATCGGCGCGCGTAGCGGCGCGCCTGCGCGGGCAGCCGCGGCACGACCGATTCCGCCACCGCCGAGCGAACCGCCGCGGGCACGATCCGCTCGTAGACGCTCCCCGCGCGCCAGTTGATCACCGCCCGCGGATACTTGCCGTAGCCGGCCAGCAGCTCGTCGCTCCCCTCGCCGGTGAGCACGACGATGACGTGCTGGCGGGCGAGCATGGAGACGAAGTGCAGCGGCACGCTGGACGGGTGGGCGATCGGCTCGTCCTCGTGCCACACCAGGCGTGGCAGGGCACCGAAGAAGTCGTTGTCGTCGATGACGATCTCGTGCGAGTTCGCGCCGATGGCGCGGGCGACGGCGCGCGCGTATTCGAGCTCGCTGAAGCGCCGGTCGGCAAACGCCACCGAGAAGGTGTCGATGGGACGGTCGACCTCACGCGCCATCAGCGCGGCGACCGCGCTGCTGTCGATGCCGCCCGAGAGGAACATGCCGAGCGGCACATCGGACATCAGCCGCAGGCGCACGGACTCCTGGAGGAGATCGCGGAAGCGATCGATCAGCGCGCCGTCGTGC
Organism: Acidobacteriota bacterium; assembly: GCA_003222635.1. Lineage (GTDB taxonomy): Bacteria > Acidobacteriota > Vicinamibacteria > Vicinamibacterales > UBA2999 > Gp6-AA40. Next base: position 11,309 of record QHWQ01000254.1, read on the forward strand.
ATCCGCTCGAGCTCGGGGTCGGGGCCGTCGAGCGGCAGCTCCCAGTACTTCTCCGTCCGGACGCGGCCGCTCTCGAAAATCAGCCGATGCCCGGGGAGGAGCTTGTAGATCCCCTCGAACATCGTCTCTTCCCCCGCCGTGCCGCGCGTCGCGAGGACTTCCGACAGCACGCGGTGATTGGGCGAGGCGGCGATCAGTCTGCTCTCGAGAATTCCTTTGATCTCCGAGGCGAAGAGGAGCCGGGTGCCGGCGAGCGCCCAGTAGAGCGGCTTGACGCCGAGGCGGTCGCGCACGAGGAGCAGCCGCCGCGCGGGGCCGTCCCAGATCGCGAACGCGAACATGCCGCGGAACTGGTGCGGGCACTCGTCGCCCCACTGCTCGTAGGCGTGCACGATCGTTTCGGTATCGGAGTTCGTGCGGTAGCGGTGGCCCGCGCCTTCGAGCTGCGCCCGCACGTCGCGGTGGTTGTAGATCTCGCCGTTGTAGGTGACCCAGATCGATGCCGTTTCGTTCGACAGCGGCTGATGGCCGCCGGCGAGATCGATGATGCTCAGCCGCCGGTGCGCGAGAGCGGCGTAGGCATCGGTGTGCAGCCCGGCACCGTCGGGGCCGCGGTAGCTCATGACGTCGCGCATCGCGACCGCGCGCGCGGAGTCGTCCGGCGTCAGCGGATCGGCGGAGACGATGCCAGCAATGCCGCACATCGTCAGGCCGCCTTCAGGAGCACGGCGTATTCGAGCGGCTCGGCCGCCGCGTCGCCGTCGATGAAGTTCCGGAACCAGAACTCGAGCATCACCAGCGCCCACAGCCGGCGCGAGTGATCGGCGCGCGACGAGAGGTGCTCGTTCCACAGCTGCCGCAGCGCGGGGCGCGACACGATGCCGCGGCCGTCGAAGCGCGGGCCGAGCAGCATCTTCGGCACGAGCATGGTCAACGCGGCGGGCAGCCACGTGTGCCGCGGCGGCTGCCTTAGCGCGGATGGCAGCAGCCGCGGCGGCAGCTGCGGGGCGAGCAGGCGGCGGAGCGCGTGCATCCAGATGCGCCCGCGCTGTTTCAGCGACGCGGGCGTGGCCATCGCGAGCTCGACCATCTGCCGATCGAGAAACGGATAGCGCAGCGACAGACCGGCCGCCGACGCCGCGAGCTCCGCGATCGCCAGCGTGTTGTCGGGCAGACAGGTCCGCACATCGACGTAGAGCGTCCGGTCGACGGCGTTGCAGCCCGCGCGCGACGCATAGCGTTCGAGGTGGTGGACGAACGGATTGGCGTCGCGCACCTCCCAGCCGAACCCGCGCGTGTAGATGCAGCGGCGATGCTCGCCGTCCCACAGCCGGTAGGCGTCCTTGACGGCTGCCGAATCGTGGCGATGGGCGAGCGCGAGATGCGAGAGCAGCCGCCGGCGCCGCGCGCAGGGCGCCCACAATGCCGCGGCGCCATGGCCGCTGAGGGCGACCTCGCCATACTTTGCCGCTGCCGTACAGACGGCGAACTGCATCACCGCCGACGGATCGCCGACCGGCTCGCCGCTCATCGCGGTGAGCTCCTCGACGAGCGACGACATCGGCCGGGTGATCGTCTCGAGCTCACGCACGCGGCCGAGATGCGCGGCGGCCGCATCGCTTCGCGCGAGCTCCGACGGGTCCTGATCGACGTCCACCGTGATCGGCACGCCGGCGCGTGAGTCCGCGGCGAACAGCAGCGCGCACGACGCGGTGCCGCCGGAGTAAAGCAGCGCCGCGCTCTTGTGATCCTTCAGTTCGCGGCGCACCGATGCCTTCAGCGCGCCCTTCACGGCCCACGCGACATCGTGCGGCGCGGTCCCGGCCGAGGGCACCGGCAGATCCCAGTACTCCTCGACGTGCAGCCGGCGTCCGTCCACGATGAGGAAATGCGCGGGCTCGAGCTTGCTGATACGCCGGTAGGCGGTCAGCGGCGCCGGAATGTAGCCGAGCGCGAGGTAGGCGTCGATGCCGTCGGGACACCACTCGCGCATCACCCCCGGGTCCTGGAGCAGCGCCCGCATGTCGGACGCGAAGACGACGCCGTGGCCCTGCAGCAGCGCGAAGTGCAGCGGGCGGATGCCGACGTGATCGCGCGCGAGCACGAGCACGCGGTTCCGCTCGTCCCAGACCGCGCAGGCGAACGGGCCGCGCAGCCGCTCGAACGCGCGTGAGCCCCAGCGATCGTAGGCATGCGCGACGAGCTCCGCATCCGTGCGGGTATGGAAGTGATGGCCTTCACGCTCGAGCGAGGCGCGGAGCTCGCCGGCGTTGGTGAGCTGAGAGTCCGCGACCGCCCGGATGTTGAGGTGATCGCTCGTGCCAATCGGCGACGCGCCGAGATCGTGCGCGCCGCCGCACCACCCGAGCGCGATGCCGGGCGCGGTGAACAGACCGCGCGGATCGACCGCGTGCCGGACCGAGGCCTCGAGCATCTGCTCGAGCACGGTCCGCGCGAGGATCTCGTTGCCGTCGAAACTGAGCCGTCCGATAATTGCCATTGCCCGAATCCCGAATCCCGGTCTATTTCTTCGACAACACCACGTCAGGCCCGCGGAAGTTGATGCGGTTGTTCTTCGCATCCGTCCCCGTGAAGTCCGTGCGCGTGTGATGCTCGACCGCGGTCGCGCTGCAGAAGCGCGTGGTCAGCGTCGTCTTCGACCCCGCGGGAATCACGATGCCGAGACCGCTGCGGGTGCTGAGGACCGCGCCGTCCATGTAGTCGGTGCGATCGCTGATGGTGAGTTCAGCCGATCCGATGTTGTCGAGGACCTGCGTGTAGGTCCACGTGTTGGTCAGCGAGCAGTTCGGAATCGGATTGCCGCTCCACGGGACCGGGTTGGGCGAAATCGTCACCTGCAGGTTGCCGCCACCCGACGGGGCCGGTGCCGGTGCCGGCGCGGGTGCCGGAGCTGGCGCGGGAGCCGGCGCAGGGGCGGGTGCGGGAGCAGGAGCCGGTGCTGGGGCCGGAGCCGGCGCGGGTGCAGGTGAAGGCCCAACGGTGGGTGAAGGCGCCGTCGGGGAGGGTTCGACGCTTCCACAATTTGCCGCGGCAAGGGCGCTCGCGACCAGAAATACCGTTAAGAGCCAAATGCTTGGAACGTTGGTCCGCTTGATCACCATGAACTCTCCCTCAAAGGCAAATTCTCTTCACACCTTCCCGGTGCGACCTCGTCTAAGGCAAAAGGCGCACCGAAATGGAAGAGCGGCCCCGAGGGAGAGTTCGCCCAATCCTGCGGGCAAACGACGAAGGTGAGGGCGCCGACGTCGACGCGAAGCTCTCGCGGCGGCTGAGACGTCGCGAGGCGTAGCCCGCCATTGACGCGGGCATGCAGGTCGGCGATCGGCTCGCTCGCCGCGATGCTCAGCCATCCGTCGCGAAGCGCGAGCGCGTGGCTGACATCGATCAGATCCAGCGCGACCAGTTCATCCCCGCGCGTCCGCACGTGCATCACGCGCGCGTCGGTCTGATAATCGCCGACTCCACAGTTGCGGCCATGCAGCACGTAGGTGGAAGCGAACTCGCCGCGGCGCACGCGCGCGGCAATCACGTCACCGCCCGCATCCGCGGCGACCTCGAGTCGTTCAAGCGCGGGAACGTCCGTGCCGTCGCCATCCCCGATCCACGTCAGCATCGAAAACGGCAGGCGGCCCGTTCGCGTGATGCGCGCCGTCCACGTCGGCACGAGCGTGCCGTACACAGGCGCGAACCATCCGAGCCCCGATTGCTCGTCGCCGTGCTGCAGCGTCGCCTGGCCTGCGTCGAAGAGCAGCCACGCCTCCTCGCCTTCGAGATGCGCCGCGCGCAGCCGGCCGCGACCGTCCGCGTGCACCATCCACGAGGGATCGAAATGCCAGTGCGCCACCGCTGAATGCTCGCCCGGGTCGCCCCGAAGCTCGTCGACGATCAGCCAGCCCGCGCCGTCGGCGCGAACAATCGATCGCCTGTGTTCCAGAGGCGCGTAGCCGTCATGGACGGCCTCGACCCAATCGAAGCCGGCGGTGTGACGCGAGACGTTCACGCGTCCGGCCGCGCTGGTTGTCCACTGGAACGGCCCTGCCGGGAGGGATTGCGGGCGCCCGTCGACTGAGAGCGTGTTGTGGTTGAAGCTGCCGCGCATCCGATCGCGCAGCTGCGGATCCATCGTGTAGGTGGACGTGCCCGGATCGACGAGCAGCGATCGCTTGCCGATCCGCAGCGTCAACGACAACGCATCAGCATGCGCGTGGCCGCCGTTCATGTAGCCGTGAGCGCCGGCGTCGAGGACGGCGTGGCCCCCCTCGCCGTCGCGAAGGACGATGTAGCCGGTGTGGGGCAATGTCATCGAAGCCGGGATTCGGGGTTCGGGGTTCGGGATGCCACCGCCAGCGAATCGCGGACGTCGTTGCACTCGCGTCGCGCAATCGGCCACAGCATCCCGCCATCGTCGTCGCCAATCAGCGGCAGACGTCCATCGTCATCGGCCATCGCGCGCGTGAAATCGGCAAGGCGCGACACCGCGTGTGCGAATGTACGAGCGGCATCCACATCCGCGGCGCGACGCGCGGTCAGGAGCGCCAGCAGGTAGAAGTCGAGCGTGTAGCGCTGGTAGTGCGTCGAGCGCTCGGCGTGCCCACCGTCGGGCAGAATCTGGCGTTCGATCTCGCGCAGCAAGATCCGCCGTCCGGTCGTCACCCATCGCTGGCTTGCGCGAAGCTCCGGAAACGCCTGCCCGACGACGTAGAGCGCCAGCGCTTCGCCGGTCAGGTGCGTGTTCGGGCTGAAGTAGTAGGACAGATGCTGTTCGACGTGCCTCAGTTGGCGGTCAACTGCGACCAGCAACTTCTGCAACCGCCTGCCCTCTGCCCCCTGCCCCGTGCCCCCTGAAAGGAAGTGCACTGCCATCGTCCACGAGATCGTGCGGAAGCCAATCTCGAGCATGCTGGCCCAGTTGATGCCGGTCAGCGGCGGGTTCTCGTCGAGCCAGATGTCGAACTGCCTGACGATCTCACGAGCGTAGCGTTCGTCGCCCGTCAACCAGAGCGCGCGGCCAAGCTGCAGCCAGTGCTGATGACGATTGAACTCCCAGATGATCTTGTGATCGCCGACGGCAGGATCGAGGTACGGCACCTCCGCCCAGCAGATGCGCGGCGCCGTGCGATGGTGGACCGGATCCGAATGCCAGTCGGAGAATCGCAGCCCACGGTAGCCGAGCAAATCGTAGTGGCCGGCGAGGATGTGATCCGCACGAACCGTGGCGTCGGCCGTCGCACCCGGCCATCGCGTCAGCACGGCATCGCGGACGACATCTGCCCGCGACGGATCGATCACGCAGCGCGACTGTCCCCGCGAAAGGCGATCGACGATCGCTTTAGGGACAGACGCATCCCTCGACCGCGGCCACTGTGGCTTGGCGATCCGAAAGCGGACGCGATCGCCGAGCGTCCGCGCCATCTCGCGGGATCGCCACCGGCCTTCTTCGAAGGTCATCCGCCGCAGGCGGTTGAACGCGTTCATGCGGGATTGGAAGGGGCGTCGGTTACGGGCTGCACGGCGCCCTGCTCGTGGTGACGGGCGGCGATCCGCCGATACGCACGCAGCCATCCTTCACGGATGACAGGCCATTCGTAGGCGGTCAGCGTGTGATGCGCCGATCCGGCCAGGCCGCGGGCAAACACGGGATCCGCGAGCAGGTTCAGAATTCCCCTCGCCAGCGCCTCGTCGTCATCATCCGCAACGAGCCGGCCATCGACGCCGTCGCGCAGGATGGACGGCACGCCACCGACATTGGTGGACACCACCGGCATCCCGCTCGCGAATGCCTCGAGGACCGACAGCGGCATGTTGTCGATCGACGGCGCCTGGACGTAGATGTCGGCCTCCGCGTAGTAGCGATGGATTTCTGACGGTGGCACCCGTCCGGCGAACGTCACGTTCTTTAATTGCAGAGCTTCCGCCTGCGCGCGCAGCGCGGCGTCCTGAGACCCGCTGCCGACGAGCGTCAAGGTGGCGTCGGGATGCTGTGCCTGAATCCTCGCGAACGCGCGCAGCACGCAGGCGACGTTGTACAGCGGCTCGAAATTGCGGGTGCAGAGCAGGCGCGGGCGCAGCGGATTGCGCGAGTGATAGACGAACTGGCGCAGATCGACGGTGTTGCAGACGACGTCCGCGTCGATGTCGAACGAGAACAGCACGTCGTGGAGGAACGTCGAGGGGACGATGTTCGCATCCACGACGTTGCGCATGATGAACCGCGCGATCGCCGACCGCCGGAGATGATCCGGTGCCTCACCGCTGTGGTAGTTCAGGATGACCGGCTTGCCGAGCAGCCTGGCGACGATGACCGCGGGCAGCGGCGCTAGGAGAAACGAGCTGTAGGAGGCCGAGAAGGCGTGGACGACGTCCGCCTTCCGCAGCTCGCGAACGAGCAGCGGCCAGTACCAAAGCTGCGTGACGAGGGTTCTGACGTATTTGATCCGCAGGAGCCGGTCGAACGGCGCCGGCGGCACCGGATCGATAGGGACGATCCACGCATCCACCGCCGGATCGCCGCGCCAGCCATCAAGGAGCCTCTGTGCCTGGACCGACTGTCCGCCGAGAATTCTGAGAGAGGCCACGACGATCGCAACTTTCACGGGAGATGGCTGGCGATCTTGCATATGGCAGAGCTGTCTCGGGTTTTATTGGGGTGCAAGGCATACGCCGCTTACAGATTTGAGAGAGCAGCGCCAAATCCCTGACGATGATCGGCGCCGGTCGTCGGGCCCTCACGAACGAATCGCGGAAATGTCTTAATGTTTCCGCGCGTTCATCACGCCGAACTGCACGGTCTTTCATCTGCACTAACGCCGGCCAGCAGTTTCGGCTCTCTTCCAAATCAATCGCTCACATCTCAATGCGCGTCCCGTGTGACGTGAGGTGTGAGCGGCGATTCACTCGCCGTCCTTAGGGTTCCACAAGTTCCCAAAAAGGTGACTGCGCGAGAACGGCGGAAGTGTGTCTTCCGACGGCGGGGCCGGAGCTGCGGGGAGGAACAATGCTCTTGGGTACCCGTCGGATTCTCACGCTCCTGTGCGCCGCGCTCTTCATCTTCTGCGCGTCGCGGAACATCGTCTGGGCGCAAACGTCGTCCGCGACAGGAGGCTTCATAGATTCGTCCACCGGCAACGGCATGCGGCCGAAGCTGTCGGCGGGCGAGATCGCCGCGTTCATACCATCGCGCGGGACGTTCACGTTCCCGTCGCCCTATTCCACGCAGGGGATTCGCCTGACGAATTCCAGCGATTGCGGCGGGCAGGACTGCGTGCTCTCGGTTGGCTATTCCTACTGGAGCAACATCAACAACCACACCGGCAGCGACACGATGCTGGTCTTCCTCGGCCTCGAGCGCCGCCAGGGCGGCGGCGGGCCGACGCTTTTCAGCTACAACAAGCGGACTGGCCAGACGAGCAACCTGGGACCGTTGTTCTCGTCGGACACCGACTTGAGCTGGGCGACCGGCGAAGGCTGGTATTTCTCGGCCAGCCAGCCGACGACGCTGTATCTCAATAACGGGCCGCGCATGATGCGCTTCGACGTGATGACGCACGCGATGAGCGAGGTCTACAACGTCGAGACGCTGCTCGGCGCCGGCCGCGTGATCTGGCAGATGCACTCGAGCAACGACGATCACGTGCACTCCGCGACCGTGAAGGACAGCAGCACCTACAAGGAGCTTGGCTGCATCGCGTTCGACGACCGGCATCCGACCAGCCCGACGTTCGTCGCCGCGAAGGGCGACTACGACGAGTGCCAGATCGACAAGAGCGGCCGCTATCTCGTCGTCAAGGAGAACGTTGACGGCAGGAACGGCGAGGACAACCGCATCATCGACCTGAACACTGGGAACGAGACGATCTTCCTCGACGAGAACGGCGCGGCGGGCCACTCGGATCTCGGCTACGGCTACATGGTGGCCGAGGACAACTTCAACCCGATGCCGGGCGCGGTTCGCGTGTGGCAGCTCGGACAGGATCTGTCGGGCGCCAACCAGGCGCACGCGGCGGGTCAGGGGACGCTCGTCTACGAGCTGAGCTCCTGGTCGACGGGCATCGGCCACATCGCGCACGGCAACTCGAAGAACGCGGCGTCGAACAGTCAGATGGCGTGCGTCAGCAACGCGAGCCGCGACAACCTGCCGCGCGTGAACGAAATCGTCTGCTTCCGTCTCGACGGCTCGATGCAGGCGCTCGTCGTCGCGCCGAACATGAGCGATCTCAATGCGGCCGGCGGCGGCAGCGACGACTACTGGAAGATTCCGTCGGGCAACATCGACGTGACCGGCGAGTACTTCATCTGGACCGCGAACATGGGCACCGGCCGGCAGGATGCGTTCATCGTGCACATCCCGCAGGACAAGCTCGGGGTGTCGCCGGGTGCTCCCACCCCGACGACGCCCTCTCCGACGACACCGGCGCCGACCACTCCGGCACCGACGACTCCGACGCCGGCACCGGCTCCTGCACCCACGCCGGCTCCGACTCCGGCGCCGACCACGCCGACGGCTGGCAGCGCGACGTGGATGAGCCTGATGAACGTCGCCGAGAGCGGCGCGACGCTGACCAAGACCGGCGGCTGCAGCGGCTGCCCGGACGGCACGGCGGTGTCGAATCAAATGGTGAGCGGCGCCGGCGCCTTGCAGTTCTCGACCGACGACAGCAGCACGCTGCGATTCGTCGGGCTGGCGGCCAGCGGCATCGGCACGACGCCATCGGACATCAGCTTCGCCATTCGCCTGCAGGCCGGCGTCGCTGAAGTGCGCGAGTCGGGCACCTACATGACGGAGATCGGGTTCGGCGCGGGCGACACGTTCACGATCGCGGTGAACGGCGGCTCGGTGACCTACGCGAAGAACGGCAGCGTGTTCTACACGAGCAGCAACAGCGCGAGCGGTGCGCTGCGCGCGCACGCGATCTTCTTCGACCCCAACGGCTCGGTGCGCAACGTCGGCTTCGGCGGCGGCGCCGCGCCGTCAGGCGGCACGCCGACGGTCAACACCGTGCCCGCGGCGCAGACGGGCGTCAGCGCTACGGGCGGCTCCGCTCGACTAGGGAATGCCCTTGGCAGCATTGTCAAGGGCGTTTCTTCGTACGTAGGACCGTTCCGGACAAGTGAGTTCGATGAATCGGTGTAGTATCCCTCCTGGCTCAATACCATAACAAGGCACCAGCATCACGCTCGCTTCACCGGCCGCTCTCTGATCGGCTGTTGAACGTGAAGCGCGAGGTGCGCATGCACTCAATAACCCTGGGAGACCAACGATGAAGAGAGCTGCCCCCGCTGTGTTCCTCGCGTTCGTCGTTTGTCCTGCAACCACACGGCTTGGCCCAGCAATCGCCACTGGCTAGCGGGCCAAGCGTTTCGAGTGAGGCACGCAGTTCCGCGTTGAGACTCGCCAGCGACAGTACCGAGGGCCTGCGCCAGCTGAATACGCTGGTCGAGGGGCGGGTGCGCGAGGGAACGCTCGCACCCCGTCTCGCCTATGACGATGTGGAGGTTCCTGGAAGACGCCACGAAGCTTTCATGCAGACGGTTCTTTCAAGTCAAACAGTCGGTCGTAACCGACTTGACAATCGCTGAAAGCTATCCGTATCACGCAGCGACGTTCCAGTCCGGCGTGACCATCCAGTCGAAGGCGTCGAAGATTGGCTTCAATGCCGGCGGTGACGTGGCTTTCTTCTTCACGCGCCAAGTCGGCGTTGGCGTCACTGCGCAGTTTGCCGGAGCTAACGTCCCGATCGCCGGGGTGGGCGGCGCCGAACACGATGTGAAGGTTGGCGGCGGAAGCGCCGGGGCTGGGTTGCGTCTGCGCTTCTGAGTTGAGAAGTGCAGGAGGTTCAGGAACCCACTGAACCTTCTGCACCCACTGAACCCAATGAACCCTATTACGCGGCGCGTCGCGTCGTCGTCCATCACGTTGACTGAGGCCGACAGTCGCGGCGGCGTAGAAGCCCGCCTGCAGCGCCAGCATCACTCCATAGAATCCCGAATCCGCGAGCAAGACGTTGGCGACGAACCAGGCCGCATGCAGCATCGGCAGCGCCAGGCGCAGCACCTTGTGCGAGATCGTCTCGAACCAGAGGCGGTTGCGTAGCGGGTTGAGCAGCCAGCCTTCGCGTGCCATCAACTGGAAGGTGCCGGCGATCGTGCGCGTCTTGCGGACGAACTCCTGCCGCGCCGTCGACGACGCGTGGTCGTAGGCGCGCGCGTTCGGCTCGAACACGACGCGATAGCCGCGGCGCACGATCTTCAACGGAATCAGCACGTCGTCGAGCAGCGTGTCTTCCGGAATCGGTTCAAACAGCTCGCTCCGGATCGCGTAGATGGCGCCGGTCGCCCCCACGGTCGAATCGACCTTGCCTTCGGCGTTGCGAATGAACTTCTCGCACCGCCAGTACGCGCTCGCGCCATGTCCGGCCGCGGCGGTGCCGTCGTCGGCCTGGATGACCAGCTCGCCGCTGACCGCGCCGACGCTCGGATCCGCGAAGTTGGCGACCAGCGCCCGCAGGCTCTGCGGATCGAACCGCTGCCGCGCGTCGGCGAAGACCACAATCTCGCCGTGCACGATCGGCACGAGCGCGTTGACGATGGCAGGCTTGCCGCGGTGCTGCGTGAACGCGCGCACGGTGACGCCAAGCGACTGGTAGCGCCGGGCGCGCTCGACCGTGCCGTCCGTGGATCCGTCGGACCCAATCACAATCTCCACCCTGTGCGGCGGGTAATTGAGCGTGAGCAGGTTCTCGATGCGGCCGCCGATGCGCTCGGCTTCGTTGTGCGCGATGACGATAATCGAGACGCGCGGCTCCAGGGGCGCGCGCAGGCGCCGCTTCGGGTGGAGCTTCGCGCGCAGCGCGGCGACCATCGGGTAGCCGCCATATACGTAGAGGAGCAGCAGAAGCGAGGACCAGAACACCACGGTCGCGCCGGGCCACCACGCAAACAGGAACAACGGCGCGACATCGGCTCGCGCGTGCGCGCGTGCCCGTGCCCGCAGTCCTGCCGCATCGAGGCCATCGAGCGCTTTGGCGATCGCGTCAACGTCGGCGCCCGGATCGCGGCCGTCGGTCGCCGCGCGTGAATAGGGGCGCACCAGCGTCAGACGGAAGTCGTCGTCTCGCGGAATCGTCAGCCCCGCATCCTGAAGTGACGATGGGAAGAAGTTGTCCTTCGGATACCGGCCCGCGACGCCGCCCACGATCACGTTGCGCTGGAACACCGCCTCGGGGAAGTAGCGCTTCAGCGTGTCCATCCCTTCGCCGGCGCTCGAGCCGCTGACGCCGTTTTCCGTCAGCATCACCACGTTGTTCTGGAAGACGAAGCCGGTATGCGGCGCGTGATCGCCGCCGAACAGGATGCTGCCGGTCTGAAACGCGGTGTTGTGATCGATGGTGACGCTGGCCACCCCGTCGAGCATCTGGAAGAGACGGCCGTTGCCCCACTTGCCGCCGACGTCGAGGAACACGTTGTTGCGGATCGCCAGGCGGTTGGCCTGCTGGCTCGGATTGTTGTCGTCCTTGCCGAGCATGTTGATGCCGGCGGCGACGTGGCGAATCAGGTTGTTCGAGAAGGTGACGTCCTCGATCGTGGACCAGGGCGCGGCGCCGTCTTGATTTCTGACGGTGAAGAGAATCGCGAAGCCATTCTGCGCCTGCGGCCAGTTGTACTCGAGCAGGTTGCCGTTGACGAGCACGCGCCGCGCGTTCTTCAGCTCGAACAGATTCTTGACCTGCCATCGCTGGTCGCGCCACGCCTCCGGCTTCGCGAGATGGTTGCGGCGAATCGTGATGTCTTCGCTGACGAGGCCGGCCACGGCGGGATCGCTGCCGCCGAACAGGATGTTCTCCCCCGCCGCCTCGATGTAGTTGTTCTCGATCGTATATTTGCGTCGCCATGCACGTAGCAGCGATCGACGATCAGGTGATGCGGCACGGCGTCGGCCGATGTCTCCTTGTCGCCGAACTGAATCAGCGTGGTGACGAACGAGCCCGCCTTCGGCGCGAACTCGATGCCGACGAATCGATAATGATGTGCGCCTGGATCCGTCGAGACGAGGAAGTCGCCGGCGGAGATCAGCTTCGGCATCGCCGCCGCGTGCGACGGCTGGATGTGACGTCCCGGCTTCGGCAGCTCGCCAGACGTCGTGATGACGATCCAGTCGTCGCCATCCTTCGCCTTCAGGTGGAATGGGCCCTCGTAGGTCGCGCGCGGCTGCAACTCGATGCGATCGCCGGGCTTCGCATCATCGAGCGCCTTCTGCAGGTCGCCCCCGGCGGGGACACGAATGGTTTGCCCGCTCGTCTTGAGTGCGGGAATCTCGACGGTCGCGCGCGGCAGTGCGGGCGCGTTCTCGGCAAACGCAGGCGTTGCCACCAGCAGCAACGCAGCCAGAAGGACAGACGTGTTCAACGGTTCGGCTCCAGGATCCAGTCGGCGATGCGGGCGTACGACGCGCCGAGCATCGGTTTGACGAGCGCCTTCGTGTTCCACCCGACCCACGCGCCGCAGCGCGCCCATGGCGCCGATGCGGCGAAGCGCCGCGCCATTTCGGGCGGATGTCCTCCGCGAAGCGTGAAGCGGCCAATCAGCTCGCACGCCTCGCACGCCGATGCCTTCGTCGTCGGTTCGGACGTGAAGAGCGTCCGCAGGCCCGTGTCGGCCGCGGCTTTCGCAACCGCGGTGGAGAAATAGCCGCCAGGCACGGAGCCCACCGTGACCGCGCGACCGAGGATGTCTTCCAGCTTCATCCGGCTTCCGGACCACTCGTCGCGCATCTCGTCGGTCGTCAGCGCGCTGAACCGCGCAGGGTGCGAGGCGGAATGCGTCCCGATGACGTGGCCGCGCGCGTCGAGCTCGCGAATCTGTTCGGGGGAGAGGAACCCGCGCTCGCCGATGAAATCGGTGGTGACGAAGCAGTAGCCACGCCGTCCCACCGCCTCGAGCCGGTCGGCGACGACGGTGTAATAGGACAGCCCGCCGTCGTCGAACGTGAGCTGCGCCTCGACATCCCACAGCCCGTCGAGCTGCGCCTCGAAGGCGGGTACCGTCAGCTTGTAGCGATCGGCCGCGGGCGAGCGGAAGCCGCTCTCGCCGGCGTCCGACGCGTAGACGTCATGAAAGAGGCGATCGCATCGAGGTTCTCGGTCACGGTCCGCCACTGAATAATCGAGTGCGACTCCCCGACCTCGTCGAAGCCGTAGGTGCCGTGCAGGAAGATGGGACCGGTGTCGATTCCCGGGTCGACACGCAGCAGCGTCATGCCGACGCGATCGAAGTCGCGCCGCGTCAGCGCCCAGAAGCAGCCATGCGCGTTGCGGTACTCGGGACAGATGCCCGGATGCAGCACGAACGTGCCAACGCGCGGGACGCCGAAGATCGACTGCTTGAGGATCACCTTGCAGCGGGCGATCGCGAGATCCGGCTGCAGTCGCTCGATGAACTCGCGCGACTCCGTCGAGTTGGGCGACGACACGACGATGCGCGGCACCGCCGCGAGATCGGCCGGATAGCGGCGGCGCAGGCGCTCGACCTCCGCGTCCTTCCACGCCTGATCGCGATGCGCCAGGCGCAGCCGGGCATACGCGCGGAACGCCAGCACGTCGAGAAAGCGGAGCCAGCCTACGCGCGTGATTTCGCGCTTCGCCTTCCGCCAGAGACGGCTGCGCGGATCACGAATGATGATGAGACCAGCCAACCGCAGGCTGTTCGCCAGCCACGACGCGAGTGCCTCGGTGTCGAGGCGATCCTGCTCGTGACAGATCAAGACCACGGATGGCTTCTCGTCCTGCGTATGCATGCTCGGCAACGACCTCTTCACAGCGGGCTTCGAACTGGCGGGCGACCATCGCCCAGGAGTAGTTGGCTTCGACCAGCGCGCGCCCGGCGTCTCCCAGCGCGGTGCGCCTGGCGGGATCGCGGAGCAGCCGGATGACGGCCTGCGCGAAGTCGTGCGGGGTATCGGCGGCGAGGAAATGACGGCCGGACTCGAGCGCCAGGCCTTCCGCGCCGACGGTGGTGGAGACGACCGCCTTGCCCATCGCCAGCGCTTCGAAAATCTTGATGCGCGTGCCGCTGCCGGCGCGCAGCGGGACAACGTAGACCGATCCGTCCGCGATCGCCGGCCGCACGTCGTCGAGCGTGCCGGTGACGGCGACGCCCGGCTGCGCGTCCAGCTCGCGCACGCGCGCGCTCGGGTTGCGGCCGATGATGGTGAACGAGACGTTCGGGACCTCCGCGCGGATGCGCGGGAGGATGGTGTCGACGAAGTAGCAGACCGCATCCTCGTTCGGGTGCCAGTCCATCGAGCCGCTGAAGACGAGGCGCATCGGCACCTCGGCATCGGGTTGCGGCGTGAAGTAGGTGGTGTTGACGCCCGTCGGGATCGACACGATGCGGCTGCCGGGGCTCATCTCCGCCAGCCGATCCCTGTCATCGTCGGAGACGGCAATGGTCAGGGCGGCGTTGCGGACCGTCTCGCGCTCGCACGCGCGCAGCTTGCGCCACTCCATCTCGAACAGCGCGCGCTTCCATTTCGCGGTCTCGAGATTCGCGAGCCGCTGCCAGATCAGGTACTCGACGTTGTGTTCGAAGAGCAGGACCGGGACGTTGCCCGCTTGCCCCGAGCGGCGTCGAGGGGGCATCGGCACGTTCGCGGCGGCGAAGAGAAAGTCGGCGATGCACAGGTCGACGTCACCGCTCGCGAGCGCGTCGTTGACTTCGCGCTGCACGGCGGCGACGCGCCACTTCCAGAGATCGACGGGGTAATGCGAGAACCAGGAGCCGGCGACGGCGGCCGCAAAGGCCGCAGTGCCGCGCTTGGGAACGGCGTACGGGACGGAGACGACGGCTTCGCAGTGGGGGAGTTGCTGCTTCAGCCCCTGGGGATCATCACCATGTCCGTGCGTTGTGATGACGCGGACCTGGTGGCTACGCGCCAGCTCGGAGATCGTGTTCAGACTGCGGACGCGGCCGCCGGTGGTTGCGGGCCAGAGGCCGCCCATCTTCACCCAGAGGATTCGCATACTGCTGCCGTGGGTGATCAATATCGGTGCCGCTGTAAGTCACTTGTTTTGGAGCAGATGGCTGTCCGAAACGGAAAAACAGTTCCACAGTTCCCTAGGCCGTTGCCACGATGGCTGGGGCGGGTGGCCGTCTCAGCGTCTGGCGTGTCCGCACCGGTGCCACGTCGCCCATGTCCACCGTGTCGAGGAACCGCTGGCACCACAACTCGAACGACAGCATCGTCCAGAGCTGCAGATCGAGGTCGCGTCCGCGCGTGTGCAGCTCGAAGAGATGTTCGACGGACCGCGTGTCGAAGATGCCGCGGTCGCGGCACGTCGGCGACAGCAGCACGTCGCGCGCGAAGCCTTGCAGCTCGCCGCGGAACCAGTGCGCCAGCGGCACGGCGAAGCCGTGTTTCTGCCGGTCGATGATCGAATCCGGCAGGATGCCGCGCATCGCCTTCTTGAAGATGTACTTCGTGTCGTTCCCCTGCAGGCGGAAGCGCGCCGGGATCGTCGCCGCGAACTCCACGAACTTGTGATCGAGCAGCGGCGGCCGCGCTTCGATCGAGTGCGCCATCGTCATCCGATCGACCTTCGTCAGGATGTCGAGCGGCAGATAGCGGTTCAAATCGTTGTACTGCGCGGCGGCGAGCCAGTCCCCGGATGGTTCACGCCACTCGGCGCGCGCCACCGACCAGGGATCGTGCCGCGCGATCTGCATCAGCGCCTCGTCGCGGAAGAGGCTCCGCATCTCGTCCGCGTGCAATATCGTGGAGGCATCAAAGTAGCGGTCGGGTCCCTCGAGCGCGAGGTGGCGCAGGAAGCGCCGGCCGGTCATGCCGTGCGGCATCAACGCGCCGATGCCGGCCGCTGCGCGGCGCAGCGCGCGCGGAATCTGTTCGCGCACCCGTTCGCGTCCCTCGACCACGTACTTGTCGTAGCCGGCAAAGAGCTCGTCGCCGCCATCGCCGCTCAACACGACCTTCACGTGCTCGGCGGCCAGCTTCGACACCATGTAGGTCGGGATCGCGGACGTGTCGCCGAACGGCTCGTCGAGATACCAGGTCAGGTCCTGGACGATCTGCACGACGTCGGGACGAAGCACAAGGTCGTAGTGATCCGTGTTGAACTGCGCCGCCACATCGCGCGCGTAGGGCAGCTCGTTGTGCGTCGCCTCGGCGAAGCCGATGGAGAACGTCTTGAGGTCGACATCCTTCGGCCGCGACATCATGGCGACGACCGCGCTGGAATCCAGGCCGCCGCTGAGGAACGCGCCGACGGGTACGTCGCTGACCTGATGCAGCGTCACCGCTTCGGCGAGCCGCTCGCGCAGCTCGTCGACGAATTCCACCTCGCTCGCGCGCTCGTTGGGCAGGAAGTCGACATCCCAGTAGCGCTCGATGCGGAGGTTCCGCCCCTGCGTGCCGACGGCGATGCGCGCCGGCTCCAGCTTCGCCACGCCTTTGACGATGCTGCGCGTGGCGGGCGTGGCCAGCGTGGCGAAAAGATGCCCGACCGACTCCCAGTCGAGCGACCGTTCGACGTCGGCGAGCTGCAGAATCGGCTTCAGCTCCGAGGAGAAGAGCAGCGTGCCGTTGCGCTCGTAGTAGTAGAGCGGCTTGATGCCCAGGCGATCGCGCGCGAGCAGAATCTGCCGGCGCTTGCTGTCCCAGATCGCGAAGCCGAACATGCCGCGCAGCCGATCGACGCAGCGCGGGCCGAGATCCTCGTAGAGGTGGACGATCGTTTCCGTGTCGCTGGCGGTCTTGAAGACGTGGCCGCGCCGCTGCAGATCGCGCCGCAGCTCCTGGTAGTTGTAGATCTCGCCGTTGAAGACGATCCAGACGGTGCCGTCCTCGTTCGAGATCGGCTGGAAGCCGTTGCTCAGATCGATGATGCTGAGGCGGCGCATGCCGATGGCGACGCCGTCGCCGATGTAGACGCCCTCATCGTCGGGACCGCGGTGCGCCATGACGCCGCACATCGCGCGGATCTCGTCCTCACGAACGGGTTGTCCGTCCCACCTGACTATGCCTGCGATGCCGCACACGGCGCGCTCTCCTCGGTCCGGCTAAAGCCGGACACTACCGCTTCGGTACCCGACGGTGCCGCTTCGGTAGTGTCCGCCTTCAGGCGGACCAGATAACTCAATCCGAAATACACGATGCCGTAGGCGGCGCCTCCGGCACCGAGGGCGACGATTGGCTGGAGCGCCCATGCGCGCGCGATCCAGATGACGGGAAGCGCCGCAATGCCCGCGCAGGCGAAGATGCCTGCGAGCCGCCACCAGGGCAGCGCCTCGGCGAACGGGAGATGCAGCAGATGCGCGATTCGACCGACGCCGACGACGGTGACCAGCGCCGTGCTGACGAGCGTCACGAGCACCGCCCCGCTCATGCCGAACGTCGAGAGGAACCAGCCGATCAAGGCGGCGACCATCGCGAGCCGCATCAGGTTCATGACGAGCAGAAAACGCGTCTGCGCGAAGACCCTGAGCACGGCGTTGACCGCGAAGATCGACGGAAGGATCGTCAACGCCCAGACCATGAAGATTGGCACGCTGGCGGAGTAAGTGGTGGTATACAGCGTGACAATCAGATCTCGGGCGATGACGAACAGGAAGACCGACAGTGGCACCATCAGGAATGCCAGCCGGCAAATCGTTTCGTGCCACAGGGCGACGCTCGCGGAGCCATGAGTCGCATCCTCCGCCATCTTCACCATCATGACGTTCACGGTGGAGGTCATGATCATGTCGACGAGCGGAATCTGCATGCAGCCGACCGCGTAGATCGCGAACGTCGCGGTATCGAAGCTCGAGGCGACGACGTACTGGTGATAGTTCTGCTGAATCACCTCGACGCCGACGGCGAGCGCGAACGGCAGCGCATAGGCCAGCTGCTCGCGCCAGAGCGCGGGATCCACACGGAACTCGCGCCCGTACTGCCGCGAGATGGCGACGACCACCAGCACGACGCGCAGCGCGGCAAACGCCGTGGCGCCCATGAAGACCGCGCGCAGGCTGAGAAACGCAAACGCCGGGAGGATGAAGAAGAGCGTCCGCACGATGTCCGAGCAGGCGTAGGTGACGGCCGCCATCAGGTGGCGCTTGCGCGAGACCATCACGATCTCGAGCACCGTGGACATCAGCATGAAGGTGAGGAACAGCCCCGCCAGCACCATGTAGTCGGCGAGCGCGGCGTTGGTCAGCCGCTGCGCAATCTGCGTGCGCCAGCCGTACAGGGCGGCGAGGCACGCGAGGCCGGCCACCGCCAGCGTCATCAGCGCGTTGCAGACGTAGCGCGGCGTCCGTGACGTGTTGCGCGGGACGAAGTAGTAGAGGCTCTCCGCCATCCCGAGCTGCGCGAGGCCGTAGAGCGTTCCGTACAGCAGGAAGAACTGCTTGTAGGTGCCGAACGTCGCCGGCGCGAAGATGCGCGCCAGCACGATGCCGATCGCAAAGGAGGCGACCAACCCGACGACGCGGCCGGTGACGAGCAGCGCGGCGGGACGCGTGATTTCCTTCGCCTGGTTGCTCATGCCCGGTGCACCCGTTCGCACTTCCAGGCCGGCGGCCAGGTGCCCGCAGGCGGTGTAGGCGAACCGGTAGCCAGCGCCTTTGACGGCCTCGACGACGTCGCTGTTGAAATGACCGCCTGGATAGGCGAAGTGGTCGATGCGCTCGCCGAGCCGTGTCTCGAGCACGGTCTTCGATCCGATCAGTTCGTCATCGATGCGGCGGGTGGATTCCACCGGCAGCGACACGTGCGTGGCGGTGTGCGACCCGATAGCGAAGCCGCGCCGCCGCATGTCCTCCACCATCTCCCACGTGACCGCGAGCGGCACGTCGTGGAAGCCGTTGCCGACGCTCATCTCGAGCCCCATCATCACGCGCCGGATGTCGGCCTGGGGAAGCTCGGGCAGCAGCGCGGACACTGCCAGCATCGGATTGGCGATCGCGGAGCGCCGCGTCAGATCGTGGGCGGGCAGACCGAGGTCGCTCAGCAGCCCGAACATTTTCGAGCGCGGATCGTCCCAGCTGCGAAACGCTTTCGCGACCAGGTGATAGAGCTTGTCGTGGATCTGCCACGCGGGGCGGCCAATGAGATCCGTGACGACGAACATCGCGGCCGGGATCCCCTTGCGCTCGAGGATCGGCAGCGCCAGCTCGTAGACATCCCGATAGCCGTCATCAAAGGTGATGGCGGCCACGGGTTCGTGGAAGGGAAGACCGTTCATCAGGCGGTCGCCGATCTCGTCGAGCGTGACGAAGCGGAACGACTGACCGAGGCATTCCAGATGCTGTTCGAACATGTCCACGCTCGTGAGCATGCTCGGCATCTCGACCTTCGCTTCCGCCTCGAAGTTCTCCACGATGCGGTGATATCCGATCACCATTGGCCGATACCCGCCGCGCCATCCGCCGAGGCCGCGGTCGTGCGCCTTCGCGAGCGCCGAGGCGACCGCAATCTTCAGCTGGCTGCGAAGACGGCGAACTCTAGGAGACATGAGAACCCAAGAGGCGCCTGGCCCGCCGCAGCCGTGAAGCGAAGGCGGCTCGCGCATGAAACAGATGACGATGAATGCGTCCGGTGAGGCTCGCGGGAAAAAGATGAATGTTGCGAAGCTCGCGCCGGTCGCGTGCCCAGAGGAATTTATAGGGCTCGACGCCCCACAACAGGTCGAACCCGGCGGCGTCTTCGTCGATCGCCGCGCGGATGGTCAACGCCATCAGCACGAGCCCGATGCTGTGCTGCTGGTACTGGTCGTCGAAGCCGTGCTGATAGAAAGAGAACGTCCCGTCGTAGAAAAAGCCGTACATCACCGCGGCGATGGCGCCGTTGAGGCGGAGCACGTACATCCGCAGCCAGCCGCGATCGAGCGCGCGCTTGGTCACTTCGTCGTGAAACGCGCGCAGCGCCGGCGTTGCGAATGCGGTCCCGCGCTCGTCGAAGCGGCGGTCGTGATAGCGCATCAGGATCGGCAGCGCTTCGCGGCGTTCACGCTCCGTCGTCACGCGCGAGAAGGTCACGGTGAACTTCTGCTCGATGGCGCGCAGCCGGCGTCGGACGTTCGCGCGGTGCGAGGCGCCGAGCGTCGCCAGATAGGAGTCCCACGTGTGTCCGGCGAGCGGAATATACGGACAGGTTCCGCCCGCCGTTGTTGTCTGCCTCCAACCGCCCGCCACGAGGCGGCTGGCGAGGTGTTCGGCCATGGCCGAGGGACCGAGGTGCAGGAGACGGAGCGGCATTCGCTCCGATTGGATGAACTGCTCGATGGCGGCAACCGCGTCGGCTTCCCACCCGCTGCGGACGATGATGTCGAGATAGTCCGAGCCCGCCTCGCCGGTGCCGAGCAGGTCGAGGCACGGCAGGTGCGCGGTGCCGGCCATCACGCGGAACGGCGCCACCGCAATCAGTGCGCTGCCGGCGCGTACGGCGAGCATCCGCAGCGCGGACGACCCGCTCAGATGGCGCCACCACGTGTGCAGCCATTCCCACGTAAGGAAGGGCGAGGCCGAGCCGCTCGCGCGCAGCAGGGAATTCCATTCGGGCCGCAGCGCCGTGAAGCCCCACGCGGAATCGATGACGGCCACGGTCGTGTCCGGCTTCAGCCGCACCGGCGCGACGGCGGCGAGCGGCGTCATGCGGCCATCCTCAGATCGAGGCTCGAGACCGTGCGCGCGACGTAGGAGATGTGACGCGCCGACAGATCCTGGTGAATCGGCAGCTCGAGGACGTGCGCGCGGAAGAAACGCGCGTTCGGCCCCATCTCGCTGCCATCGCCGACCGGGTCGTTCCAGAACTCGATCACGTCGATGCCGCGCCGGCGCAGTTCGTCCGCCGCTTCGGCCTTGTTCGGCACGAGGATGGGGAAGAAGAGCGGGCAAACGCCGTCGGGAAGAACAGGGAACGTCGCCGCCACCGCCGGATCCAGCTCGCGCGCCAGCTGCTGGTAGTTCGCGATGCGCCGCCGCCGAATGTCCTCGTAATCGAACCGTTCGATCAGCCGCGCGGAAATCGGGGACATGGCGAGATCGACTTCATCGAGGTTGAAGCCGATGTCGCCGACGTTGGCGCGCTGCACGTCGAGCGCACCCGCCGCGGCGCCGAGACTGCGTTTGACCGCCTGCAGTGCGGCGCCGACGCCGTTCACGCGGCCGCGAATCCGCTGCACGAACAGCTCGGCCATACGGCCGGCGACGGAGGCGGAGCCGGCCTGACGGAGCCGGAGGCGTTCGAGCGATTCAATCGGACGGTCGTTCTGCACGAGCAATGCGCCGTTTGGCAGCGGCAGGGTTTTGTAGAGGCAGAAAACGGACCAGTTCCCGATGCTCCCGAGCGGACGGCCGTCGGGGGTCCCGCTGAGCAGCGAAAGCGCGCAATCTTCGAACAAAAGCATCTCGCGCCTGCGGCAGAGCTCGGCAAGCGCGTCGATCGGCTGCGGCCAGCCTGCGTAATGGATGACGTACAAAAGGTCGGGCGCGTGCGTACGGCAGAGGCGTTCCACTTCACTCGGGTCCCACTGCATGCCGGGACCGACGGGGCAGTAGCGGATGCGCGCACCCGCCGCCTGCAGCGCCATGATCTCGTTGCCGCTGTAGTAGTCCGGCGCGAGCACCGTCAGAGACGGCTTCGTTTCGACCAGCGCGCCGAACAGGTGATAGATGGCATTACGCGCGCGGTAGTACGAGAGGCGATGCGGCGCATTGAACGGATACGGCGTGGTGCCCTTCGACTCGCTGCGCTTGCTCAGGGCAAGCCGCATCACGTGTGCGGGAGAGAGTCCCTGATACGTGGGAACGAACGTGCCGCCCGCTACGCTCGCCACTTTCGGATCTCCGGCGCCATCTGAAATTTGACGGAATGCAAAAGCCGGGCTCGTCTGCTGTGCGAGAAGACGAACAGCCACTCGTGCGCGCGCGACGCCGGCGTCCATTCCTGCTTCCACGACTCGGTGTCGCCGAGAAAATCGATCTCGCGCAGCCCGCGCGCGAAGCTGTCCTGCGCGGCGAGGTAGGTCAGAAGCTTGAACGGCGAGCACGTGTGGTACTCGCGATCGTGGCCGGTCTTGATCAGGAACAGCCGGCCGTCATACATCGCGCTGTACGACACGGCGATGCGCCGATCGCCGACGGCCAGGAAATGCAGGCGCAGCCATCCGTGATCGGCCGCACGATCGACAAGCAGCGTGTAGAACCGCTGCACGGCGGCGTTGGCCGTGATCGACGTCCCTTCCTGGTCCTTCCAGCCCGACACCTCGAGCCGCCACGCATCGGTGAGCGCAGCCGCGATGGCCGTCTTGTCGGTGAGAACTTCGAGGCGCGGCTCGCCGATGTGCTGCAGCCGCGTGAGACGGTTACGAATATTCGATCGGAACTTCGCCGAGCGGCTCGCCCAGTAGCTCTCCCACGTGCCCTCGAGTTCGAGGTAGGGCGAGTCGCTGCTTTTCCACGTGCCGATCGGCAGCCCGTGAGCCGCCGCGAACTGCAACATCGCGGTCATCGTCTTCGATGTCTTCGGCAGCTGCGTCAGCTGCAGGACATCCCACCGCTCCATCTCTTCGCGCAGGCTGTTCGCGATCGCGCGGTACGTCTCGCCGGCGTCTCCCGCGATGATGAACTCGATGCGCGGCGTGTGATCGTTGGCGAGCGGCGCCAGCCGTCTGACGGGCAGGCCATACATGGTGACGCTCTCGCGCATCAGCGGCGCGATGCCGGTGATGCGACCCTCCTCGCGAACGACGATGATGTGCAGGTGCTTGTCGGCGCCAAACGCATCCCACCACGTGCGGATCCATTCGTGGCGCAGGAACGGATGCGGGACCTGCGCCCGTTCGACCGCATCATTCCATTCCGCTTCGAGCGCCAGGAACGTGTCGTACTCGTGGACGACCTCGACACCAGACGGGGCAGAGACCACTAGCATGCTGCCGCCGGAAGCCGCTTGCGCTGCTTCCGCTCCAGAAGGTCGATGTACAGGTCCTCCGTCGAGCGCACCATGCGCCTGACGGAGAAGTGATCCGCAATGCGCGCGCGCGCGGCCTGGCCAAGATGCGCCGCCAGCTGCCGGTCCCGCAGCAGGTGGACGATGGCGTCGGCCAGCGCGGATGAATCGGCCGGTGGCACCAGCACGCCGGTCACGCCGTCGACAATCGCTTCCGGCGTGCCGCCGACGCGCGTCGCGACCGTCGGCGCGCCGCCCGCCATCGATTCGAGGACGACGTTCGAGAGCGCCTCGTTGAGCGAAGGCATGACCGAGACGGTGAGGCTCGCCAGCACCGCCGGCACATCGCCGCGCAGCCCGGTGAAGATCACGTCGCCGGCGACGCCGCAGCGCTCCGCGTAGCGCTGGAGCTCGCCCAGATAGTCGCGGTCCATCGGGCTGGTTTCGCCGACGATGAGGAAGCGGGCGGCAGGACACTGCGCCTTCACGCTCGCCGCCGCTTCGAGGAAGTGCTCGAGTCCCTTGAGCCGTGTCAGGCGCGAGATGACGCCGACGAGCGGCGTGTCGTCCGCCATGCCGAGCTCGCGCCGCAGCGTCACCGGCGCGGGCGGATTGTCGAAGCGCGAGAGATCCACGCCGTTGCGGATCACCGCGATCTTCGACGCGTCGTAGCCCTCGTCCATCAACCAGTCCTTCACGGCATCGGCGTTGACCAGGATGCAGTCGGCGAACTGGCAGGCGAAGCGCTGCACGCGCTTCTGCATCGCCGTGAGATACGGCGCGCGGTCGCGGATCGACGCGATCGTCACCGGCGCCGTCAGCCGCGCCGGCGGTATGGCGAAGACGTTGCCGTAGAAGTTGTAGGCGTGAACGATCTGGACGTTGCGGCGCATGATGTGCCGCGCCAGCCGCGCCTGCTGCGCGAACGCCGCCACGCTGCGGAAGGTCGTCACCGGATATTCGGTGAGCGGGACCTTGTGCTCGACGAGCTCGTCGACGAAGCCGCCCCAGCGGCGGAGGCACGCGAATTCGACGTCGAACCGCATGCGATCGAGCTGGCGCGCGAGCGTCATGAACTGGTTTTCGGTGCCGCCGCACATCAGCGTCGGCACCACGTTGAGCACCCGAGCGGTGGTCACGGTTGCTCCGCCAACCGTGCGCGCGCGATCTGCGCGCGGCACGTGTTCTTCAGCGCCACGGCGAGCCCCGCGATGCTGAAGAAATAGAACTGATACGCGATGGGGTGAAACATCGCGGCGACGAGGAACGCAATCAGCGACACCTGGATGCCAGCGGCGAGCGGGCCGAGCTCGGCGACCGTCGCGTCCCTGCGCGCGCGGCGTTCGACCGCCCACGCGCTGCGGAAGCAGAGCAGATGCAGCCACGCGAACAGGAGGAAGCCGGGAACGCCGAGGTCCACGGCGTACTGGAGGTAGACGTTGTGCACCGAGCGCCACGTGGACTGCCCGCGCGCCTGGTTCAGCGCGATCATGTCCTGGCCGAGGCCGACGCCGATGATCGGGTTGTGCGAGACGACCTCGAACGCGATGCCGAGGTCCTTGTAGCGCCCCTGCGCCGAGCCGGTCTTGTCCTGCTCGAGATTGGCGATGGTGCTCAGTCGCTCGACGTAGGTCGTCGGCAGCGTGAAGGGCACCGCGAGCGCCAGGATGAGCAGCGCCATCGCCGCGCCGCCCGACTTCCGCCGCACCAGCACCAGCAGGAACATGAAGAAGGTCGCCGACAGGGCGAGGAATCCGGCGCGGGAGAAGGTGATGATCACGCCGCCGATGCTGAGCAGCGCGACGCCAATCGCGAACAGGCGCGCCGTCCCGCGCGAGCTGAGCGCGAGCGCGCCGGAGAGCGGAATGATCAGATTCAGCATCAGCGCGAGGTCGTTCGGGTTGCCGGTCAGCCCCGAGCTGCCCTGATAGCCGACGACGCGCACGAGCCCGTCCTGCGTCGTCTTCATGACATCGCCGGAGAGGTAGTGCCAGATGCCGGTCGCGGCGAGCGGAATCGCGCAGATCGTCAGCGACCAGGCCAGCGTCCGCAGCCGCGCGGGCGTCGTGATGATCGTCGCCAGCAGCCAGAAGAACGCGATCGCCTTGAGGTACTGATCCGTCAGCAGGTGGATGCTGCCGCCCGGCCAGTACGACATCGGGATCGTGATCATCGACCAGAGGACCAGGGCGAGCGCGATGCCGATCTCCGGGGCGAGCGGGGTGATCGGCTGCTTGTGCGCGGTGCGCTCCATGACGTGCGCGGCCATCGCGATGCCGCCCGCCAGAAACGCGATGCGAATCAGCTTGAGGACCGGGAACCACGCCTGCGGCGACAGCAGCAGGACGAAGGTGAACGCCACGAGCGCGTTGAACGCCGCGTTGCTGCCGTCCAGAGCAGGAATCGACAGCGTCGGGCGCGCGCGCTGCCCGGAGCGGCGCGGTGTAATACCTGTTTGGTCCGCGGCCGCGGCTGCCTGCGGCTGCCACCAGTTGACTGCAGCCTGGTTCATGACACGTATGGAACGCCGTCGGTTCCCGTGGGAGCCAGCGCCGGGCGGCGCGCGGGCTGCCATTGCTGCGGCGGACGCAGCGGCGCACGGCGCCGGCGCACTTCCGTGGCGCCCTTGCCGAAGAGCACCGTCGCCACCGTCATCAGCAGGATCCGCAGGTCGAGCCAGAGCGAGCGGTGCTTGATGTAGTACAGGTCGTACCGCATCTTCTCCGTCTCTTCCGCGAGGTTGTTCGCGTAGCCGTACTTGATCTGCGCCCAGCCGGTCACCCCGGGACGCACCGTCGACCGCAGGCCGTAGTAGGCGATCTTCTCCATGAAGACCGCCTGGTTGGTGACCGGATGCGGCCGCGGTCCGACGAGGTTCATGTCGCCGCGGAGCACGTTCACCAGCTGCGGCAGCTCGTCGAGCCGGAAGCGCCGCAGGTAGTGGCCGATGCGCGTGATGCGGTCGATGTTGTCCGACACCCACTCCGACCGCGCTTCCTTGGCCGGATGCATCGTCCGGAACTTGATCAACCCGAACGGACGCCCGTTGCGCCCCGCACGCTGCTGGATGAAGAACATCGGCCCGCGCGAATCGAGCTTGACCGCGAGCCCGATGGCACAGAGCAGCGGCCCGCAGAACGCGAGACCGATGAGCGCGCCGATGATGCTGACGACGCGCGCGATGACATCGGCCGCGCCATGATTCCTGAAGCCCTTGGCCAGAATGAGCATGCTGGGACGGATCGCCTCGATGGCGAGCTTGCCCATCAGCCGCTCGGAGAAGTCGAGCGCATCCTCGACGACCATGCCGCGGACGCGCGCCTCGAGCAGCGCCTGCAGCGGCAGACGATCGCGCCGGTCGGCGAGCGCGACGACGATGAACGCGGGGTGGACGCGGTTGAGGATCTCCGACAGCGCGTCGCACGGGCCGAGCCACCGGTTGTGATCGGGCGTCCCCACGGCGGGCTCCTGATCGTCCACCGTGCCGCACACGGTGTAGCGCGGCGGCTGTGCCGATTCGATCTCCTCGATGAGCGCACTCGCCTGCGGACCGGAGCCGAGCACCAGCACGCGACGCGATTGGTCGCGCATGTCGCGAAGTTTCCCTACCATGGATTCCTGATACCTGACACCTGATACCTGATTCCTGTCACGCCCCCGTAACGGCTTGCTCCGGGAAGTAGTCCTTGTAGTACGCGTCGTAGTAGCCGAACATCGGCTTGGCGTCGCGATTGAACACGATGCCGAGGACCTTGCCCGGGTCGAGCATGTTCAGCGCCTCGCCGAGGAGCTTCCTCGGCGTCTGGTTCGCGGCGACCACCATCAGCACGCCATCGACGGCGTTGGCCAGCAGCGCCGAGTCGAAGACCGGCAGCAGCGGCGGCGTATCGAGGACGACGAAGTCGTAGCGCCCGCGCGCTTCGGCGAGCACGGCATCGAGCCGCGGCGATCGCAGCACCTGGTGCACCGCGCCTTTTCGATCAGCAGCACGCGCGCATCCTCAGTTCCGCGCGCGAGCGCGCCGGCGAGGTTGATGGCCGTGAGCGTCTTGCCTTCGCCGGCCGCGGGGCTGGTTACCGCGATCACCTGCAGCGTGCGGCCGCGGCGCAGCCGCTCGATGGTGAGGCGCAGGCCCTGGTACTGTTCCGCCGCGAACGATCCCGGCGAGGTGAGGGCCACGAGGTGTTGATCGAGTTGTGTCTTCTTAGCCATGTGCAGATTCCCTGACGCCTAGCCGGCGCGCCCGATCAGCCGGGCGAGTTGTTCGTTGCCATGAGCGACATACGCGGACGCCGCGGCGATGAGCGCAATCATCGCGAGGGCGGATACTGTGGCGAGACCGGTCAGCAGCCGCCGCTTGAGCGGCATCGGTCCGATCGGGGGAATCGAGACGAGCACCGGCACGCTGGTGAACTCGCGCAGCTCGTCGACGCCGTGGAACGACGCGTCGAACTGTTCGGCGGTGAGCACCATGCCGACCGCCGCCGCCAGCGCGAGCAGGATGGCCATCAGCATCAGCCGGAAGCGGTTCGGTCCGGTCGGTCCCTCGGGCGGCAGCGCGGATTCGAGCACGCGGAAGCGCTCGCCCTGGCGATCGGTCTCCACGCTCGCCGCCAGCTGCGCCTCGTCGTAGCGCTTCAGCATGTTGTCGTAGAGGTCCTTGGCTACCTGGCGGTCGCGCGTGACGAGCGCGAACTCCTGCTCGCGCTCCGGCGCGCCCTCGAGGCGCTGCTCGAACGAGGCGATGGTCGTGCGGATCGCCTGTTCCTCTTCCTTCAGCTTCGCGAGCTGGTCGTCGAGGCTGGCGATCGTCTGCCGGCGCGGCGCCTTCGCATCGTCGGCCGCCGCGGTCGATGCCGCGGCCGCGGCCTGCAGCGCCTGCCGCTTCTTGTCGAGCGACGCTTCGTCCTGCTTCTGTTGCTGCTCGAGATCCGCAATCTGCTCCTGCAAACGGACCACGTCCGGGTGCTTGCTCGTGAATTTGGTCTGCAGCTGCGCCAGGTCGCCCTTCAACTTGTCAAGCTGTTTCAGCCGCTCGAGCATCTCCGGCGTCGCATCGGGATTCTCGGCGCGCGCGATGTTGGTCGGGTCCTGGAGGCCTTCCGCCAGCTTCTCGCGCTGCTCGATGAGGCGCAGCTGCTGCTCGCCGTTGAGCCGCAGCTGCGTGTTCATCCGTTCCAGCGTCGCGAGGTTGATGCCGACCTGCTGCGGGAGCTGGCCGGTGTACTTCGACGTGAACTGCGTGATGGCGGAATCCTGCCGATCCAGCGCGCCCTTGGCCTCGGCGAGCTGCTGCCGCAGGAACTGCAGCGTGCCCAGGGCCGACTGCGATCGCATCGACTCGTTCTGCTGGACGTAGAACGACGCAATCGCGTTGGTCACATCCGCCGCGGTCTTCGCCGAATCACCCGTGTACTTCAGCGTGAACGACACCGTCTTCACCTTGCCGCTCACCTGCTCGGGGCCCGACGGGTTGACCTCGACGTCCGTGCGCATCTGGTTCAGCGCATCGTCAGCGTCGGCGGCGCGCATCAACTTCGGATACAGGTTGAAGCGCTTGATCAATTCGAGCGCGCGATCGCGGCTGAGGATCTCCTGCTTGATGATGTGCAGGCGGCTTTCGAGCTCGCCCGGCGCGCTGTCGGTGGCGCGGACGATGTTCTCGTCGATTGGCCGCTCGATGAGGACGAGCGCCTGCCCCTGATAGATGTCCGGCAGGTAGATCGCGAAGGCGACGGCCGCGGCGAGCACCGCGGCGAAGGTGCCCATCGCGAGCAGGCGGCGCCGCCGGAGGATGTCGAGAATCCGGACGGCCAGCGAATCGTCAGCGGTTGAAGCGAGCAGGTCACGCGCCATTGAAATCTTCTCCCCTACGGAACGACGATGACGTCGCCGGCGCGGACAAAGAAGTTGTCCTGGTCATCGCCTTCGGCGACCTTGCGGTAGTTGAACTTGATGCGCTCGGTCTTCGTGCCGTTCTGGCGCAGCACGACGATCTTGTCGCGGTTGGCGAACTCGGTCAGGCCCTGCGCGCGCGCGATGAGTTCCAGCACCGTCGCCTGGCTCTTGATCTCGTAGTCGCCAGGCATCTTCACGGAGCCGACGACGGCGACCTTGAAGTTGTGCACTTCGCGCACGATGACCGACACCTCGGGAGAGGGCAGATATTCGGAGAGCTGGTCGGTGAGGTGCTGGCGCAGATCCATCGGCGTCAGCCCCGACGCCTGCACGTCGTTGACGAGCGGCAGCGACAGCTTGCCGTCGGGACGGACGGGCACCGTGCGACAGAGGTCCGGGCAGTTCTTCCAGACCGTGATGTCGAGCACGTCCTCCGGTCCGATCAGGTATTCCTTCGACATGTCGACGGCGCTGGAGCTGCGCACGACGGGCGGCGCCTTCGGCACGGGCGCGGGCGCCGGCGCGGCAGACGCGTCATCCACAGGCGCCGCCGCCACCGCCGTTGCTGCGGCGGCGGTTGTGGCGGTCACCTGCGCGGGCGTGGGCTGTGCGTCCTGGGCATACGCCAGCGACGCGGCGCACACACCCGATAGGAAGAAGAGAGAAACACGACGGATCATTTCGAAACCCCTTTCGCGCGAGCGGCCGGATCGTCCGGCTCCTTGATCGAGCGGCTGTAGCGCGGCGCGACGGTGACGCTGACGCCAAAGATGTGCCGCCAGACGTCGGTGCTGGTGTAGATGCCCCGCCGTACGTTGCCCTGCTGGTAGTCGATGCCGTACGACGCGTTGAACGTGTACATGCCGCCCGGCGTCCACGACGCGATGAATGTCTGGCGATAGTTGGTCAGCCGGTGGCCGTCGAGCGTATCGATGGCGTTGACGGCGGAGTGGCTGCTGATCTCGGTGGTGCGCCGGAACGGGAACGTGAAGCGCGCGCCGCCGCCGTTGAGGACGACGGGGCCGCGGATGCCGAGCACGATCGTCTCCGTGTGGTTGTATTCGAGCCCCGCTTTGAACCGCGGCGTGTCGTGCGTGAGGCCCGCGTTGATTTCCGGCTGCAGGCCGCGATATGACGAGATGCGCGGTCCCGCGTAGAGCGAGACGCGTCCGGCGGGCGAGAACTGATGATCCCAGCCGCCGAGCATCGCCAGCGAGTCGCTGCCGATGGTGGCGTCGGTCGGATCGGCGAAGTGGCGTTCCTGCAGCAGGCCGCTGTAGGTCGAACGCGCGTTCGCGATCTGCGAGATGCCGGCGCGCACCACCTGCATCCGCCCCGTGCCGTTGTCGACGAGGCTTTCCGCGGTGTAATCGTACGCCCCGGTAATGGCCGTGTGCGGGAGGAAGCGATGCGCGAAGTTCGGCGACACTTCCCAGCGCTGCGCCTGGCGCCGATCGCTGAGGATGCCGGTGCCGAGGTTGATTTCGCCCGGCGTTTCGGTGCGGTCGTACTGCGCCATCAACCCGAGCGTCGTCATGTCCGTCGAGCGGTATTTCATGTTGGCGTCCCCATGACGCCGCGCGTCGATCATCGTCAGATCGGCGTGGTTGGAGTGCTGCGAGTCGAACGTGAAAAGGCTCGTGAGGTTGAGGCGCGGCGTGTCGATCGCGGTGCCGAGCCCCGGCCGCACCGTCAGCATGTGGCCGGCGTCGCCCTGCTGCTGGGCGAAGAGGTTGTCGTCGTAGATGCTGCCCACCGTCACCGACGGCACGGCTTCGATATGCGACTGCGCCGCGGCCCCCGCCGCGCAGAGTGCGCCGGCGGCGGCAAAGATGGTCGTGACGGCTGCTCGGTTCATGGTTCCCATGTCTCTTTCGTTACGGCTCACGTCGGCGCGGCTGAGTGCAATAACTGTTCACATATTTCCCGTTCCAACCGATTCGCCAATGTGGCCAGCGCGCTTCCAGAAAGTCCCGGCGGCGGCATCTTTCGGCGCGCGATCCGGCCGGCGGCGCGGTTTCGGCCGCGCCGGTGGGAACGCGGGTTCCACTTCAAGGCTCCCGAAGGCGTAGCCAGCGCCACAGCGGCGCGGCCTGGAATCGGATGAAGCGTGCGGACGAGCCGCGCAGGCTCGGGGCGAACAGAAACGTGCGCGGGCTCGAAACGAAACGCGACGACCAGCGGCGTTTGTAATCGTGCGCGCCGTGCGAGACGACGATGGACACGCCAGAGGCCGCGAGCATCTTCAGCGCCTGCTGGACGAGATACGACCCGGGTGAGAGGTGCGCGAAGCGCTCGGCGTAAGAAAGCGTCACGTCGTAGTAGCGGCCGCGCTCGACCAGCCCCATCACGGCGGCCGCGTCTTGGCCGTCGATGGACAGCAGGGACACGTGGAGCATCCCGCGGCGGGCGAAGCGCCGCGCGAGCGTCGCGAGATAGTCGCGGTGGATGTCCGCGAGCCGCGCACCGTTCAATTTGTAGCTCGCCTCCGTGACCGCGAAGAGCCGGTCAATCGATCGTTCCAGCCGATCGATGCCGTCCGTCAGATGCACGCCATCGACGAGCACACGTCCCGCCGCCGCGATGCGTGACGACTGCCGTTTTACGGTGCGCCTGAAATTGCGGCTCATGCGGTGGCAGTAGCTCTCGTATCCGCCGCTCAGATCGACCAGGGCATCCTCGTGCGCCGCCATCTCGATCGAGAGGTGCCGCCGTGAGGCGGCGCCGGCAATCGCCTCGAACCGCTCGGAGTCCGGGTCCAGGCCGATGAGCGAGATCACGTCGAAGTGGACGGAATCCGCCAGCGATTCGATGAAGGCGCCCGCCGCCCAGGGCTCGTCAACGGGCACGAGAAATTCGCCCGCATGCGCATCGTGAACGGCGAACTGAATGCGGGTCACCGGCACACGACCCAGGCGGCCGCGTCGCTGCACGAACGGGGCGACGCCGACAACCCGGTTGCCGCGCCGCGCGATGCCAATCAGTGGATCACCCGATAGTGCGGGCCGGGTCCTTTCGGAGCTGGCATATGCGCTGTACCACGTCTCCAGAAAGTCAAACGACTGCGGGGAACCGCCTCGCCAATTGACGACCGGATGGGAAAGCGCCTGTTGCTTCAGCGAATCGGGATCGACCGCGTGCGTGGGGTAGCACGCCGCGCCGACGGAGATGCGAAGCGGCGTGGTGAACTCGTAATGATCGATCCGCTGCACGAGCCGATCGATCACCTTCGTTGCGTTCTCGTAGTCCGCGTCGAGCAGCACGAGCGAGAGCACACCCGCCTCCGTGGTGCCCATCACATCGGTGTCGCGCACGTCATGGCCGATGATGCGGGCGACCTCGTCGAGCGTCCCCTCATCCGCCGTGACCGTCATGCCGTCCCATTCGCGCCGTGTCTCGAGCGCGATGAGCGTCAGATAGTTCTGCGAACGGACGGCGCGCTTCATCTCGCCGTCGAGGATGAACTCGAACGCATGCGGCGTGAGAAGGCGCGAGCCTTCTTCTTCGAAAAAGCTGTCGGCCACCTCCAGTCTCAGGAGGCCTTGTCGAGGCCGTTCTCTTTGATCTTGTAGAGAAGGGCCTTGTAGCTGATGCCGAGGATCTCCGCCGCTTCCTTCCGGTTCCAGCGGGTGCGCGTCAGCATGCGCAGGATCAGCTCGCGTTCGGCCTCGCGCGCCGCCGTGCGTGCGATGTCCTTGAGCGAGACGTTGACCGCCGCGCTCGCGCCCGCCGGCGCAGCCACGGCGGCCACTGAGCCGATGCCGATCGCCGCCGGCGCTCCCGCCATCATCGTGCAGGAGGGATTCTTGAGCTCCTGGACGATCGGCGCCTCGCTGCCGAGGACGACCATCCGCTTGATCAGATTCTCGAGCTGGCGCACGTTGCCCGGCCACTCGTACTCGAGGAAGAGCGCCGACAGCTCGTGCGAGATGCCCGGGAACGGCTTGTTGTACTGCACCGAGTACTTCTTCACGAAGTGTTCGGTCAGCATCGGAATCTCTTCGCGCCGATCGCGCAGCGGTGGAATGGTAATCGTCACGACGTTGAGGCGGAAGTAGAGGTCCTCGCGGAACCTGCCGGAGGCGACCGCCGCTTCGAGATCGCAGTTGGTGGCGGTAATGACGCGCACGTCGACGCGCACGTCCGACTTGCCGCCGAGACGCGAGAACTCGCCGTCCTGCAGCGCCTGCAGCAGCTTGGCCTGCAGCGGAAAGCTCATGTCGCCGATCTCGTCGAGGAACATGGTGCCGTGGTTGGCGAACTCGAACTTGCCGGGCTTGTGCTGGATGGCGCCGGTGAATGCGCCCTTCTCGAAACCGAACAGCTCGCTCTCGAGCAGCTCCGTGGGCAGCGCCGCGCAGTTCACCTTCACGAACGGCTTGTCCTTGCGCAGCGACTGGTCGTGCAGCGCGCGCGCGACCAGCTCCTTGCCGACGCCGCTCTCGCCGCGAATCAGCACCGTGACGTCGGTGTCGGAGACGCGCTCGATGAGATCCCGCACCTCCTGCATCTGCCGGCTGTGGCCGAAGAGCATCGTGTAGCGCGACTGCTCCTTCAGCTGCGCGCGCAGCGAGGCGACCTCCTGGCTCAACTGATGTTGCTTCAGCGCCTTCTCGATCACCATCTCGAGCTCGTTCTCCTCGAACGGCTTGCAGAGGAAATCGGTGGCGCCGAGCCGCATCGCCTGCACGACGACGCTGGTGCGCCCCTGGCCCGAGATGACGATGATCGGCACGTCCTTGTCGATCTTCTTGAACGCGGCGAGCGCGGCCAGCCCGTCCATGCTGCCGGGCATGACGACGTCGAGCAGCACCGCGGCGGGCCGCTCCGCATGAAAACGCCGCACGGCTTCATCTGCGTTCGTGACCGTCAGCGCGTTGTAGTTGCGCGCCCCGAGGAACGTGCGCAGGAACCCGCACATCGCCAGATCGTCGTCAACGACCATCACCTGTGATTTCTGACTCATCGCCCAACGTCCTTCCGCCCGCCGAGTTCGCGGACGAGCCTTCGGTCGAGCAAGTGAAATGCCACAGCAGAAAAATGTTGGAATCGAACGGAAAAATTAGCAATTCTGGAAAATGAGTCGGCCTGAAAAAGCGAAACCGCGCTGCCCGGTGGAAGCGCGGTTCTCATAAAGGACGAGGAGAGAGTCGGCCGTTACGTACTCAGCCGGAGCACGGCCACACCCTACGGTCGTTCGATCCCGGTTTCTTTGATCTTGTTCAGCAGGGTCTTGTAGCTCACGCCCAGGAGTTGCGCCGCCTTACGGCGGTTCCAGTGCACCTGGCGCAGCGTGTCGGCGATGACAGTACGCTCGGCCGAGAGCGCCGCTTCGCGCGCGACATCGGAGAGCCGGCGGCCATCCTGACTCGGCGCCGGTAGCGTGTCGTCGGTGTCCTCGTCATCATCTGGCACGGCCGCGGCCGACGGCGGCGGCACAGCGCCCGCGTGCGGCGGAGCCGCGGCAGCCACCGGTGCGTGAAATGCGGGCGGCGCCGGCTCGATCGGCGGCGGATTCGGGATCAGGCGCGGCTTGTTGAGCTCGCGGACGACCAGCTGCTCGTCCTGCAGGATCACGAACCGCTTGATCATGTTTTCGAGCTCGCGCACGTTGCCCGGCCACTCGTATGAGAGAAAGCGCGCGCGCAGTTCGTCGGAGAGCGGCCGCACGGGCCGGTTGTAGCGCTGCGAGTACTTCGCGATGAAGAAGTCGGTCAGCTTCGGAATTTCGTCGCGACGCTCGCGCAGCGGCGGGACGTAGGCTTCGATCACTTTCAGCCGGTAGTAGAGATCCTCGCGGAAGTCTCCGCGCACCATCATCTGCTCGAGGTCGCGGTTGGTCGCCGTCACCACGCGCACGTCGACCGTGATCTTCTTGTTGCTTCCGAGCTTGGTGAACTCGGCGTCCTGCAGGACGTGCAGCAGCTTGGCCTGCAGCGCCGGCTTCATCTCGCCGATCTCGTCGAGGAAAATCGTGCCGCTGTGCGCCTGCTCGAACTTGCCGATGCGCGTCGTCGCGGCGCCGGTGAACGCGCCCTTCTCGTGGCCGAACAGCTCGCTTTCGAGCAGTTCCGCCGGCAGCGCCGCGCAGTTCACCTTCACGAACGGCTTGGCCTTGCGCGTCGATCGCTGATGGATGCCGCGCGCGACCAGCTCCTTGCCGACGCCGCTCTCGCCGCGAATGAGCACGGTGACGTCGCTGTCGGCGACCTGCTCGATGATGAGCGCCACCTGCTGCATCGCCGGGCTCTCGCTCCAGCCGATGAACGCGTCGCTCTGATCGTCGGTCAGCTGACGCCGCAGATCGGTGAGCTCGTGGACGAGACGATTGCGCTCGACCGCCTGCTTGATCGCCGCGTCGAGCGCGATTTCGCCGAGGCCTTCGGGGTCATCCGGCTTGACGACATAATCCGCCGCGCCGAGGCGGACGGCTTCGACGATGGTCGCGGCCTGCTCGCGGCCCGAGAGCATGATCACCTGCAGCTCGGGGCGCGCGGCCTTCAGCGCCTTCAGCGTCTGCAGGCCGTCCATGCCGGGCATCGCGACGTCGAGCAGCACGATGTCGGGCGGCTCGCCCTGACGGATCGCCGCGACGATCTCGTCGCCGCGCGTGTAGGAGCGCGCCTCGTACCCACGAAGCGCAAGAAACGTCCGAAGATAGCCGGCAAACCCGGAGTCGTCATCGACCACGGCGATGTTTGCCGGCCTGCGATCGTCGGAGGTGCTGTTCGCGGCTTCTGAGCTGGCGCCCGCCACTGCTGACATCAGTAGGTGATCCTCAGGTTCGAAGGGGTAGTCTGAGAGCGGACCCGGCGCGCGGCCGATCGCCCGGCGCCGACCACAGCGCGCCGCCGAGCGCTTCCACCACACGCCGCGCAACGGGCAGCGCGAGGCCGAGCCCGCCGCGATATTCATCAAAAGGTGGCGGCGTACCGAGGCCTGCGTCGACGAGCGACGGCAGCGCATGCTCTTCGCCGACCGCCAACACAGCCCACGGGGCCGTCCCCTCGAGCACCGAACACTCGGCGACGATCGCGCCGGGCTCGCCGCGCTCTCTCAACGCGGCGTGCAGCAACGAGGTAATGGCCGCGGAGAGTCGCGCGCGATCGCCTGTCACCACGATTGGTCTCGTCGGTACGCGAACATCCAGCCGCACCCCGCGGTCTTCGCCCTCATGCATATCGCTCGCCAGCTCCGCTACAAGGGCCGCGAGATCGATGTCGTGTTGCGCCACGGCGAGCTCCTGCGATTCGAGCTTGCCGAGGTCGCTCATCTCGGCCACGAGCGCGCTGATGCGCTCGCAGGAACGTTCCGCTTCCTGCAGCATCTTTTTCTGCTTGTCGGTCAGCGGACCGCCATGCTCCTTGAGCACCATCCGGATGTAGCCGCACACGACGGTCACCGGTGTACGGAGCTCGTGCACGGCAAGCGAGATCGTTCTCGGAAAACGGTCGCGTTCGGTCGGCGAGCGGACAGCTTCGATAATGCTCGGCTTCGGCGCGCGGCGCCGATGCCTCCTCCCGCGCTCACACTACCACGCAACGACCGAAGGTAAAGCTCGGCAATGACGTCGAACGTCCTATAATTAGCCCCATGCTGATACGAAAAGCGCCCGACCTCCGGTTCTCGGACATCACGCCGAAATCGCTCTACCTCCGTCGGCGGGAATTCCTGAAAGCGGCAGGCATCGCGGTGGGCGCAGCGGCCGCAGGGGTCGCATCGCCCTTTGCCACCGACGCCGCCGCGCAACAGAAGCAGGGCACGGGACATGGCGGCAAGCTCGCCAACGTGAAGAAAAGCCCGCTCAGCACCACCGGCGAGAAGCTCACGTCGTGGGACGACATCACCAGCTACAACAACTTCTACGAGTTCGGTCCTTATAAAGAAGATCCCAAAGAGAACGCGGGGACGCTGAAGCCGCGCCCGTGGACGATTCAGATCGACGGCTTCGTCGAGAAGAAGGGCACCTTCGGCTTCGAGGAATTCACGCACCCCTACCCGCTCGAGGAGCGCGTCTACCGGATGCGCTGCGTCGAGGCATGGTCGATGGTGATTCCGTGGGTCGGCATCCCGCTCAAGGACATCATC
Organism: Acidobacteriota bacterium; assembly: GCA_003222635.1. GTDB lineage: Bacteria > Acidobacteriota > Vicinamibacteria > Vicinamibacterales > UBA2999 > Gp6-AA40. The sequence goes on from QHWQ01000254.1 coordinate 48,258, forward strand.
GCCGCCTACAAGCCGACGTCGCAGGCGAAGTACGTCGAGTTCGTCACCGCGTTCAACCCGGCGCAGATGCCGGGGCAGAGGACGCGCATGCTGCCGTGGCCGTACGTCGAAGGGCTGCGGATGGATGAAGCGATGAACCCGCTGGCGATCCTCGCCGTCGGCCTCTACGAAGAGGAGCTGCCGAACCAGGATGGCGCGCCGATTCGTCTCGTCACGCCGTGGAAGTACGGGTTCAAGGGAATCAAATCGATCTCCAAGATCCGCTTCGTCGATTACCAGCCGAAGAACACCTGGCAGGTGATGACGCCGCACGGGTACGGCTCCTACGCCAACGTGAACCCGAACGTCGCTCACCCGCGCTGGAGCCAGGCGACCGAGCGGCGCATCGGCACGTTCTTCCGGCAGAAAACGCTGCCGTTCAACGGCTACGCGGATCAGGTCGCGTCGCTGTACTCAGGGATGGATCCGAAAAAGCTGTATTGAAGCGCATCGTCCTCCTCAAGAGAATCACCTTCATCGCGGCGCTCATCCCCGCCGCGATGCTCGTTTATTACGCCGTCCAGGGCGACCT
>QHWQ01000255.1 GCA_003222635.1 Acidobacteriota bacterium
TTATCGCATCCGGGTTTGAAATGGTGCCGTTCACCGTCCTTGGCTTCCCACCGTATCGGTCAAAAGCCCGTGCGGCGTGGCTGCAGGATGCCGCGAAGATCCCACACGCCTTCTCGTTCTTCGAGGCCCCGCATCGAATTCAGGCAACATTGGGCGAAGCAGGTGATTTATTTGGTGAACGACAAATTATTCTGGGCCGTGAGCTGACGAAAGTTCACCAGGAATTCCTCCGAGGCACGGCCAGCGAGCTCTCGAAGCGTCTGTCCTCTCCTCGCGGCGAGTTCACCATCATCGTCGGACCAGTAAGTAATGTATCTGAAAGCAATGAGATACAGCTAAACGATACTGATGTAGTCCGTGAATTCTGGCGGATAACAGAAAGTGGAGGCGGATCACGGCGTCAGATCGTGAGCGAGCTCGCGAAAAGGTCCGGCAGGAGCGCGAAAGACGTCTATTCGGCGATCGAGCAAGCCAAGAAATTGGTCACATAACATATTTGATGGCTTCTGACGTCCACGTCGTCATTCTCGCTGCGGGTCAGGGAACTCGGATGAAGTCCAAGCTCCCGAAAGTCCTGCATCCGTTGGCTGGACGCCCCCTCATCGAGCACGTTCTCCGAACGGCGAATGCGGTCTCTCCGGCGACCGTCACGCTGATCGTAGGCCACGCCGCAGACCTGGTTCGCGAAAGACTAGGCAGTCGCCCAAATACCGGCTTCGCGCTGCAGGAACCACAGCTCGGAACCGCTCATGCGCTTCAGCAGGCGGAAGCGCGCCTTGCGGGAAAGAGCGGGACCGTCGTCCTGCTTTCGGGCGATGTCCCTCTTCTCTCAGAGGCGACGTTGCGGCGCCTCATCGAGACCCACCACGGCGCCGGCGCCGCCGCGACCGTCATCACCGCAATCGTGGAGCGACCCTACGGCTACGGCCGCATCGTCCGGACGAGGGGACGGATTGCACGAATCGTGGAGGAGCGCGACGCCTCGCCGGACGTACGCCAGATTCGCGAGATCAACAGCGGCATCTACGCCTTTGACCTGGCGCCGCTGTTCGACGCTCTTCGCGGCATCGCGTCACAGAACGCCCAGGGGGAGTTCTACCTGACCGACCTGATAGGCATCTACCGCCGGCGCAAGCTGACGGTGGAGACACTCGTTGTCGACAACCAGCAGGAGATCCGGGGCATCAACAGCCGCTCGGAGCTCGCAGAAGTGAGCCGAATCGTGAGACAGACAAAGAACGAAGAACTGATGGCGGCGGGGGTCACGATTATCGATCCCGCCACGACCTACATCGACCAGAACGTCGAAATCGGCGCCGACACGGTCATCCATCCCGGAGTGACCATCGAGGGACAGAGCCGGATCGGCGCCGCCTGTGAGATTCACGCCAACGTCCGCATTGTTGACTCGGAAATCGCCGACAAAACCGTCATCAACAACTTCTGCCTCATCATCGGTTCGCGTATTGCAGAGGGCGCCTCGGTCGGCCCGTTCGCCCATCTGCGGCCGGAAACGGTGGTGGGCGAGGGGGCAAAGATCGGCAATTTCGTGGAGTTGAAGAAGACGACGATGGGACCCGGGTCGAAAGCCAATCACCTCGCCTACCTCGGCGACGCGACGATTGGCGCGAAGGTGAATGTCGGCGCCGGCACCATCACCTGCAATTACGACGGGACGAAGAAACATCCGACGATCATCGAGGACGGCGCGTTCATCGGGAGCGACAGCCAGCTGATAGCGCCGGTGCGCATCGGCAAGGGCGCCTACGTGGGCGCCGGGTCGTCGATCACCGAGGACGTGCCCGACGGCGCGCTGGGAATTGCCCGCGGGCGGCAGACAAATGTCGCTGGCTGGGTGGAACGCAGGAAAGGTCAACCCAAGGACTGAATCTATGTGCGGAATCATCGGTTACATCGGCAGCAAGCCCGTTGTCCCCGTCCTCATCGAGGGACTTCGCCGCATGGAATACCGCGGCTACGACTCCGCCGGCGTGGCGGTGGTCAGCGCCGAGGGAATCTCGCTGCGCCGCTCCGCGGGCAAGCTCGCCAACCTGGAACAGGCGATTCGCGTCGAGCCCGTCAACGGCCTCTACGGCGTGGGGCACACGCGCTGGGCAACGCACGGCCGGCCGACCGAGGAGAACGCGCATCCGCACCGCGACTGCACCGGCAAAATCGTCGTCGTCCACAACGGGATCATCGAGAACTACCTGGAGCTGAAGAAAGAGCTGCAGGAGCAGGGTCACGAGTTCAAGACGGAAACCGACACCGAGATCGTCGCGCATCTCGTCGAGCGCGAGATGCATGGCGACGGCCTCGAGAACGCGGTGCGCCGCGCGCTCACCTACATGCGCGGCATGTTCGCCATCGTCCTCGTGTCGGTGGAAGATCCCGAGAAGATCGTCGCGGTCCGCAACGGCCCGCCGATCGTGATTGGCCTCGGCAAGGACGAGTTCTTCGTCGCGTCCGACATTCCAGCGATCCTCGCCCACACGCGCGACGTCGTGTTCCTCGGCGACGAGGAGATGGCGGTCATCACGCGATCCGGCGTGCAGTTCACCGACTACCAGGGGCGCGCGGTGTCGAAGACGACGCAGCGCGTCATGTGGGATCCGATCGCGGCGGAGAAGGGCGGCCACAAGCACTTCATGCTCAAGGAAATCTATGAGCAGCCGACCGCCGCGCGCGACACGATTCTCGGGCGCGTCTCGCTCGACCGCGGGCAGATCTTCCTCGAGGATCTGAACGTCTCCGACGACACGCTGCGCGCTCTGCAGAAGGTGAGCATCATCGCGTGCGGCACGTCGTGGCACGCCGGCCTGGTCGGGAAGTACTTGATCGAGTCGCTCGCGCAGCTTCCCGTTGAAGTCGATTACGGATCCGAGTACCGGTATCGCGACCCGATCGTCGCGTCGAACGAGCTGACGATTGTCATCACGCAGTCAGGTGAGACGGCCGACACGCTCGCCGCGCTGCGCGAGGCGAAGCGCAAGGGCGCCCACAGCATCGCCATCTGCAACGTCGTCGGCAGCATGGCGACACGCGAGGCCGAAGGCACCGTCTACACGCACGCGGGCCCCGAGATTGGCGTCGCCTCGACCAAGGCGTTCACCTCGCAGCTCGTCGCGCTGCAGCTGCTCGCGCTCTACATGGCGCAGGTGCGCGGCACGCTGGCGCCGACGCAGATTCGCCATCACATCAACGAGCTGCTGCAGATGCCGCAGATCCTCGAGCAGGCCATCAAGGCGTCGGCCGCGATGGAAAAGGTGGCCGAGCGCTTCTACAACCGCTCCGATTTCCTGTACCTCGGCCGGGGGATCAACTACCCGATCGCGCTCGAAGGCGCGCTGAAGCTGAAGGAAATCTCGTACATCCACGCCGAAGGCTATCCGGCAGGCGAGATGAAGCACGGCCCCATCGCGCTCATCGACGAGCAGATGCCGGTCGTGGCGATCGCACCAAATGATCATGTGTTCGAAAAAATGATAGGAAACGTGCAGGAAGCGAAAGCACGTGGCGGTTCTGTCATCGCGCTAACGACGGAGGGAGATGCGCGGATGGCGGCGGTCCTCGACCCGCAGAATGACGTGATGGTGCCGCTGCCGTCGACGACTGCGATGCTGACGCCGGTCGTCATGACGATTCCGCTTCAGCTGCTCGCGTATCACATCGCCGTGCGCCGCGGCTGCGACGTCGATCAACCGAGGAATCTCGCCAAGAGCGTGACGGTAGAATAGAGTGGTTGGATCTTCTTTCCGCTCTCAATCCTGAACAACAGGAAGCCGTCCTCCACAGCACGGGCCCGCTGCTGATTCTTGCCGGCGCGGGCTCCGGCAAGACGCGCGTCATCGCGCACCGCATCGCGTATCTCGTCAGCCAGGGCCTCTGCGAGCCCGATCGCCTGCTCGCGGTCACGTTCACCAACAAAGCCGCGGAGGAGATGCGCACGCGCGTCGAGACGCTGCTGGGGATGGACTGCAAAGGGATGTGGATCTCCACGTTCCACGCGCTCTGCGCGCGCCTGCTGCGCCGCGAGGCGCCGCACATCGGCCTCTCGCGTGACTTCGTCATCTACGATTCGACCGACCAGCTCACGGTGATGAAGCAGGCGCTCCGGCAGATGGGCGCCGACGAGAGCGCCGTGGCGCCGCGGCTCGCGCTCTCGCGAATCAGCCATGCGAAGAACCGCATGGAAGGCCCCGAAACCTTCACCGCGAACTCCTGGAACCCGCGCGAGGAGCACATCGGGAAGCTCTACGAGCTCTACGCGAAGGCACTGCGCGACGCCAACGCGCTCGACTTCGACGACCTGCTGCTGAAGACGGTGGAGCTGTTCGAGAAGGCGGAAGCCGTCCGCGACAAGTACGCGAACAAGTTCGTGCACGTGATGGTGGACGAGTATCAGGACACCAATCGGCCGCAGTACCTGCTCGTCCAGCGGCTCGCAGGCAAGCATCGCAACCTGTGTGTCGTCGGCGATCCCGACCAGTCGATCTACAAATGGCGCGGCGCCGACCTGCGCAACATCCTCGACTTCGAACACGACTTCCCCGAAGCCCGCATCGTCAAGCTCGAACGGAACTACCGCTCCACGCAGGTCATCCTCGATGCGGCGTCGGCGGTGATCTCGCAGAACCGCAACCGCAAGGATAAGCGCCTCTATACCGAGCGGAAGGGCGGGGCGAAGATCCGCTACTACCGCGCGGCTGATGATCTCGACGAGGCGGAATTCATCGCGCGGACGGCGCGAACCGCGCTTCACGACGACATCGAGAACCTGGTCGCGGTCCTGTATCGAACCAACGCCCAATCGCGAACACTGGAAGATGCGCTGCGTCGCGCCGGCATTGCCTATAAGATCATCGGTGGCGTCCGCTTCTACGAGCGGAAGGAAATCAAGGACGCGCTCGCCTATCTGAAGCTGGTGCTGAATCCGCACGATGACGTGAGCCTGCGGCGCGTGATCAACGTCCCCGCGCGCGGCGTCGGCAAAGGCGTGATGGAATCACTCGAATCCGTCGCGTTGTCGACGGACGCGGATGCGCCGCCGCTGCTCGCGGGCCTGCAGCCCGTGGCCACGAACAATTCGCTATGGGCGCGCCTGGTCCACGCGGTCGATCGCCGGCTGCTCGCACCGCGCGCCACGCAATCGCTTGCCGCCTTTCGCGACTTGATCCTGACGCTGACCGAGATGGCGTCCCGGGAGTCCGTCTCGATCGCGCTCGGAAAAGTGCTCGATCAGAGCGGCTACCTGCAGGACCTGCGCGAGGAGCGGAGCGAGGATGCGGACAGCCGCATCGAGAACCTCGCCGAGCTGGTGTCGGCCGCTCGCGAATACGAGACGCGCAGCCCCGAGCCGTCGCTCGCCGGCTTCGTCGATCAGTTGTCGCTGCTGTCGGACGTCGACGAGGAACAGGGGTCTCGCGACGCGCGCGTCCTGATGATGACGCTGCACAGCGCCAAGGGGCTCGAGTTCCCGGTCGTCACGATCGCGGGTCTGGAGGACGGCCTCTTCCCGCATTCGCGCTCGGCCGAGGACGAAGCGGAGCTCGAGGAAGAGCGGCGGCTGTGCTACGTCGGCATCACGCGCGCGAAGCGGCGCCTGGTGCTGACATCGGCTGCCCGCCGCCGGGTCTTTGGCGAGTATCAGTCGACCGATCCCTCGCGCTTCATCGACGAGATCCCGACCGAGCTGATCGAGGAAGTGCCGTCGACGTTCCTCTCGCCGCAGACATCCTTCTCGAATTTCCGCGCCAATCCGTATCCACGCGGCGGCTATCGCGGCAACCGCGTGCGCGAGGAGCCGGACTACGCGGACGAGGACCAGTCGGTGCCCGCAGGCCTGCGGCCGGGCATCCGCGTCAAACATCCGCATTTTGGTGTCGGAACGGTATTGTCGGTCGAGCAGCTTGACGACGATCTCAAGCTGCTCGTGCGCTTTCAAACGGTGGGGCAGAAGACGCTTCGCGCCAAGTACGCGAAGCTCGAAATGGCGTAGCGCCCGACCTTCAGGTCGGCCTACGTCTGCGGGGCCGCGGCGCCCTGCTGCTGGATCGACGTGATGATCCACCGCCCCTCGAGCGTCTGGCCATCCTTCTTGCCCGACGCGCGCTGCAGCGTGACCACCATCGTTTTCGGCTCGGTCTTTCCGTCAGGCGTCTGCACCTGCGCCGTTACGGTGACGGGCTCCGTGATGATGTCCACGTCCATCCCCGACGTGTCCACATCGTCACGTCCTGGCGGCGTGAGGCTGCCGACCGCGGATGCTTTCTCCTTCGCGACCTTCTGACGCGCCTGCGACAGCGTGCGCTCGAGATCCCGGCTGTCCGCGTCCCATTTCTTCCATTCAGTGAGCAGCTGCGCGTCGTTGCCACGAACCGGCTGCTTGGCCTGGTCGGCCTTCATGGCGCGATCGATCGCGATGGAGTTCGACTGGTAGAAGTCGCGCATCTTCTTGGTGAACTCAATCTGGTCGGAGCGAATCTTCTCCTGCTCTGCGGTGAACTCCTGGATCTGGAGCTTGCGGTGCTGCTGCGCGCCGATGCTGTCGATTTTGAAGTCGGTGACGGAGCCGTCGGTCCGCGGATCGAAGTTGATCGCGGCCATGCTGGCGAGCGTCGTGTTGTCGCGGACGCGCGCGGCGCGGAAGAACTGCGTGAGCAGTTGCTGCTCCACCGGCGTGGAGCCGCACGCGGCGAGCAGCAGCAGCAGAGCACACCCGAAGCGCATGCGTGTTGGCATGCGCGGAATCTACTCTTCTTCGTCCTTCTCGGCAAGGCGCGCGATGGAGACCGCGCGGTCGTCGCCTTCGATGTCGATCAGCTTGACGCCCTGCGTGGCGCGGCCGATGGTGCGAATGTCTTTCGCCGCCATCCGCAGGATTTTCCCCTGCTGCGTAATCAGCATCAGCTCATCGTCCTCCGAGACGTGCGCCACGCCGATCACCTTGCCGTTCCGCTCGGAGGTCTGGATGTTGATGATGCCGATGCCGCCGCGCGACTGGAGCCGGTATTCCTCGAGCTCCGTGCGCTTCCCGTAGCCCTGTTCGGTGACCGAGAGGATCGTGCCGCCGGGCGTGAGGACTTCCATCGCCACGACCGCGTCGCCGTCGCGTAGCGAGATGCCGCGAACGCCGTAGGCATTGCGGCCCATCGGCCGCACGTCCTCTTCGTTGAAGCGAATGGACATGCCGTCGCGCGAGGCAATCAGGATCTCGCCCTTGCCGTCCGAGATGTTCGCGGCGATCACCGCATCGCCTTCCTCGACGCCCATCGCGATGATGCCGCCTGCGCGCGGGTTGCTGAAGGCGCTCAGCTCGGTCTTCTTGACGACGCCATTGCGCGTCCCCATCACGATGAACTTGTTCTCCTCGAACTCCTTCACCGTCAGCAGCGCCGCGATGCGCTCGCCTTCCTCCATCGAGACCAGGTTGGCGATCGCCTTGCCGCGGCCGTCCGGGCCGACGTCCGGAATCTCGTGGACCTTCAGCCAGTAGGCGCGGCCGCGGTCCGAGAAAATCATGATGTAGGCGTGCGTTGACGCGACGAAGAGATGCGAGACGAAATCCTCTTCGCGCGTGCGCATGCCGATGCGGCCCTTGCCGCCGCGGCGCTGGTTGCGATAGTTGGTGATGGCGGTCCGCTTGATGTAACCGGTGTTGCTGACCGTGATCGCCATGTCTTCCTCGGCAATCAGGTCCTCGATGCGGAACTCGCCCTCTTCGGCGAGGATGTCCGTTCGCCGCGCGTCGCTGTACTTCTGCTGAACCTTCCGCAGCTCCTCGACGACGATCTGCATCACGAGCCGGTCGCTCGAGAGGATCGCCAGCAGCCGTTCGATCAGCTTCACCAGCTCGGCGAGCTCGTCGAGAATCTTCTGCCGTTCGAGGCCGGTCAGCCGCTGCAACTGCATGTCGAGAATGGCCTGCGCCTGGATCTGCGACAGCTGGAACTGGATGATCAGGCCTTCGCGCGCCTCGCCCGGGTTCTTCGCCGCGCGAATCAGGGCGATGACCGCGTCGAGGTGGTCGAGCGCGATCTTCAGACCTTCGAGGATGTGGCGGCGCGCTTCCGCCTTCCGCAGCTCGAACTCCGTCCGCCGGCGCACGATCTCGCGCCGGAACTCGACGAAGTTGTCGATCAGCTCGACGAGCGAGAGGACCTTCGGCCGCCCGCCGATGATGGCGAGCATGATCACGCCGAAGCTGCTCTGCAGCGCCGTGTGCTTGTACAGGTTGTTGAGGATGACGTCGGCGACCTCGCCGCGTTTCAGATCGATGACCACGCGCATGCCGTCGCGGTCGGATTCGTCCCGGATGTCGGAGATGCCCTCAATCGTCTTCTCGCGAACGAGCTCGGCGATCCGCTCGATCAGC
>QHWQ01000256.1 GCA_003222635.1 Acidobacteriota bacterium
ATGACGAAGCAGTCCACGGCCACGATCACAGTCGCCGGCGCTGGCCCAAAAAGTAGAACTGCCGCAAAAACAAATGCGTCAGAGACGGAAATCCGCGCAGCAATAGACGGTAGTTTTACCGAAAACGAACCGGTCAGTAATGTCAGCGCCGCTAGAATGAGCCATTCATTGGAGACGGGCTCAAGCAGCAGCACCAGTCCGGAATAGATGGTGACTGCCAGTCCTCCGGCAATGACACATACGGCGTAAACGTAACCGGCGCGGGAGAATTGGTGCATGGTCGGCGACAGAAATGCGCCGACTTGCTTATCGGCTACTCGCCCCAAATGATTAGTGTTCGCATGGCTCTCCTTGAAAGAAACGTGAGTTCCCGGCTCATCAGGTCAATCCCCAATGGATTGCTCGCCCCACACAATGTGCTCGCCCCAGACGATGTGCTCGCCCCAGACGATGTGCTCGCCCCAGACGATGTGCTCACCCCAGACGATGTGCTCACCCCAGACGATGTGGTCGCCCCAGATGATGTGGTCGCTTTGGACGGGCGCTGCAGTAAACGCGACGCGACCAGTTGGAATTGATGCGCCGACAATTACGGTGTTGAGATCGTCATCGCCGGTCACCGCAATACCTAGAGAGCCCAAAACATTGAGGCTGCCCGCGCCTTGCTGCACGACACCGAACCCATCGAGTGGTTGTGCTCCGGCCTGCAGCAGAGCTCGCACGGCCTCCGGACTGGCTTTGGCGTTCTGATCCAGCAGGAGCGCCGCCGCGCCGGCAGCCACCGCGGATGAGATGCTCGTGCCCGACAGCTCCAGCCGCGCATCCGCACCTGAGCCGATGACCTTCTCCGGATACTGCTGAGCAATCGCCCCGTTCGGCGCCAGCAGGCCGCGCACCTTGTTGCCCGGCGCCAGCAGATCCGGCTTTAGGATGTGGTCGATCGCCGTCGGCCCGCGTGAGCTGTAGGTCGCAATCACGTCGTCGCTGCGGAACGGCGTCCCCTTCGTGTTCACCGTCCCAACGGTGATCGCATATGGGCAGTTGCCGGGCGACGTCACGCCGCCGAGCACCTCGTTGCCGTTCTCGTCCTTGCCGACGTTGCCCGCCGACGTCACCGTGACGATATTCACGCGCCACGCGCGCTCGATCGCCTGGCACACGGGATCGTTGCGCCACGACGTCTCCACCGGCGTGCCGAGCGACAGGTTGATGACGTTGATCTGATAGCGATGCCGGTTGGCGATCACCCAGTCGATCCCTTCGATGAGATCGCTGATGTGCCCCGAACCGTCCGCGCCCAGCACCTTCACGCTGACGATGTGCGCGCCGGGCGCCACGCCGCGCCCGCTGCTCTCGATCGTCCCCGCGCCGGCGATCACGCCGGCCAGGTGCGTGCCGTGGCCCCACGCGTCTGCGCCGGTGCCGTTCGGATCGATCATGTCCACGCGCGCGCTCACCTGGCCGCGCAGCTCCGGCACGACCGTCACGCCCGAATCGAGCAGCGCGACGCCGATGCCTTTGCCTGTGATGCCCTTGGTCGGGCTGAAGCCGGACGCGACCGACGCGTAGTCGCCGCTCCACGCCTGATCGGCGCCGATGGCGACATCGGTGACGAACATTTCACCATGCGTCGATTGATCGCCGGACAGCTGCGGCACGTCCGGATCGGACGCGACCTCGTCAAGCTTGCCGGCGGGCACCTCGAGCGACGCGCCGCTCGTCAGCGCGCGCGTGACGCGCAGCCCATGCCGCGCCGCAATCGCCGCCACCTGCTCGCTCGTACCGGTGACGATGACGGTGGTGGCCGTCGCGTCGCCGGCATCGAGATGCCGCTGCAGATCGTTGGAAAGATGTGCCCGACCCTGCCCGTTGGCCGCAGTGGTCACGCCGAATACGAGAACCGCGGCTGTGGGGGCCAGCCGCGTCAATGCCGCCTTCGCAGTGCTCCGGCGTGCCAGGCGCAGCATGCACGCGGTCCGGCATGCTGCGGAGCTCAGGGTCACCATGGGTTCGTTTCCTTTGGGGTCGGGCCGTCGCCTCGAGTCGGTCGCGCGCCTCGGGTCTATCCGTGCCTCGGGTCCAAGTCAGTTACCGGTTCAGTGGACGTTGATCGAACGAAGCCTGCGCCGCGGAGGCGGGAAACGCCTGCGGGCGGAAGCCAAGGTCGTGGAGCGATTCGACGAGCACGCGCTGCGAGCCGCCGATAGTTCGGATCGTCTGCAACCGTCCCTCGCGGATCCGGTTGTAGATGGTGCGGCGCGACACGCTCAGGAGTACGGCGGCCTGATCGATCGAGACGCTGCGTCCGAGTCTTGGTTCAAGGGTGTTCACAGGGGTAGCTGGTGTGATTGCATCCATGGACACTCTTTGTCCTCCGTGCCCGGGAACAGTGGCAGAGTCGGTGCCAGCAAGCTGTGCAGAACTGTGCGCCGGATTAACGCGTTGACGGGCAACGATTTGAATGGGCAGAGTGTGCCGCGTGTGCGGTTTCGCCGATAGATGAGCAGAGCCAGTCCGTTGCCCGACTCGATGCTTGAGCGTGCGCGGAAAATGCCTCGCGAGAGACTCTTTGTGCAACGGACGGGCTTTGGATGCACATTGCTGGTGTTTTTCGTATCCAGTCTCGAGGCTCGTTGCACGGCCAACTTCTTGGCCGGGCGTGCAGAAACTGATCTCCTATGAAGGTACGCATCCTCGGCATCGCCATCACCGCAGCTATCCTCGTGGTGGGATTCACCTTCTGGCGATCGACCACGAATCCGAACGTGGGGAAATCGGCCAATTTCGCTGCCGCCCAGCATCGGGGTGGACAGATCGTCACGTCAGGACGCGCGGCCCCGCGAACCTTCAACCGCCTCCTCGGCCAGGACCAGCTCTCGTTCGTCCTGGGAGTCGTCACGCAGGGTCATCTCGTGCGCGTCAACTACGAAACCTTCGAGGTGGAACCGTGGCTGGCGGAGAAGTGGGACACCTCGCCAGACGGCCTCACCTACACCTTTCATCTGCGCCAGGGACTCACGTGGTCTGACGGCGTGCCGTTCACCGCGGATGACGTGGTGTTCACACTGCAGGCGATCTTCGACCCGAAAACGGGCAGCTACATCAGCGACGTGTTGACGGTCGGCGGCAAGCCGATCACCGCCGACGCGCCCGATCCGTCAACGGTCGTCGTCCACTTTCCGGCGCCGTCGGGTCCGGGCGTGCGGCTGCTCGAAACGCTCTGGGTGCTGCCGAAGCACAAGCTCGAAGCCGCGCTGAAGGCCGGTACGCTGGCGCAAGCGTGGAGCACCGACACGCCGCCGTCCGAGATGGCGTTCATGGGGCCGTTCGTCATCAAGGAGTACGTGCCGAACCAGCGGATCATCCTCGATCGCAATCCGCACTACTGGCGCAAGGCGGCCGACGGCACGCCGCTCCCGTACGTCGATCGCATCGTCTACGAAATCATTCCCGATCAGGATGCCGAGCTGCTGCGCCTGCAGGCGGGCGAGATCGATCTGACGCAAAGCGAACTGCGTCCGGACGACTACGTACCGGCCAAGCGCGCCGAGGATCAGGGCAAGCTGAAGGTCACGGAGATCGGCCTCTCGCCGATGGCGGACGCCTTCTGGTTCAACCTGAAGCCCGAGGCCTGGAAAAGCGATGCGCGCTTCGCGTTCGTGCAGAAGAAGGAGTTCCGCCAGGCGATCTCGTATGCGGTCGATCGCGAGAAGTTCGCCGAGAACGTCTATCTCGGCGCGGCGGTGCCGATCTGGGGACCCGTGACGCCGGGCAACACGCAGTGGTTCTGGCCCGACCTGCCGCGTTACACGCATGACGTCAACAAGGCGAAGGACATCCTGAAGAGCATCGGCCTCGAGGATCGCAACGGCAACGGCATCGTCGAGGATGCGCAGGGGCACGAGGCGCGCTTCACGGTGGTCACGCAGCGCGGCGTCGGCTGGTACGAGCGCGGGCTCGCGGAGCTGCGCAGCCAGCTCGCGCCGATCGGCATCGCGCTCGAACCGGCGACCATCGAGAACGCGACGCTGAATCAACGTCTGGTCAAATCGGACTACGAAGCGATGTACATGCGCTTCGGCACGACCGATCTGGATCCGGCGTCGGAGCTCGACATGTGGCTGACGACCGGCGACGCGCACTTCTGGCACATGGGCGACACGCGGCCGGAGGCGTGGGAGACACAGATCGACGCGCTGATGAAGCAGAACATCGCCACCGCCGATCAAGGGCGGCGTAAGGAGCAGTTCAAGCAGGTGCAGCGCATTTTTTCGGACAACCTGCCGGTGCTCTACTTCGTCGCGCCGCGGATGTACTACGCCTACAATGTGCGCGTGGAGGGTGTGAAGCCGTCGGTGCTTCGGCCCGTCGCCCTCTGGAACGCGGATATGTTGTCGGTTCGTTGATTCGTTTCCTCCTCCGCCGCCTCGCGTTCGCGCTGCTGCTCGTCATCGCGGTCTCGTCTGCCGCGCTTCTGCTCACACGGCTGGCTCCTGGCGATCTGACGAGCGAGCTGGGTCCGCGCGCGCGTCCCGAGGACGTCGCGCGTGCGCGCGAACGATTCGATCTCAATCGCAATCCGCTGGCGCAGCTGGGCGGATGGGCGGCTCGCGCGGCCCGGCTCGACTTCGGCGATTCGTTTCTCTATGACCGTCCCGTCAGCCCCCTGATTCGCCGCGCGGCGGGGAATACCGCGGTGCTCGCGGCCACCGCGCTCGCGATTGCGACCTTCCTCGGCATCCCGCTCGGCGTCGTCACCGGCAGCCGCAGCAGCGCACTCGCCGCGTGCATCCGCGGTGCGTCGCTGGTCTGTCTGTCGATCCCGCCGCTCCTGGCCTCGCTGCTGCTGGTATTCCTCGCGTCGCGAACCGGATGGCTGCCGTCAGGGGGGATGACGTCGGTCGCGGCAATCGATGCGGGCTGGCCGGCGTGGCTGCTCGACGTCGCGCGCCACCTGCCGCTGCCCGCGCTCGCATTGGCCCTGCCGCTGGCCGCGACCTTCGAACGCCTGCAGGCGCAGGCGATGACCGAGACCATTCACCAGCCGTTCGTCGTCGCGGCGCTCGCGCGCGGCGTGACGTGGCGGCGGCTGCTGATCGATCACGCCTGGCGCCCCTCGCTCCGGTCGATGTGCGCGATCTACGGGCTCGCCATCGGCGCGCTCCTCTCGGGATCATTCGTCGTCGAATACGTCACCGCGTGGCCTGGTCTCGGCCGGCTGATGTATGAGGCGCTGCGCGCTCGGGACATCTATCTCGTGGCCGGATGCGCGGCGATGGGCGGCATCTTCCTCGCCTTCGGCAGTCTCGTCTCCGACCTGCTGCTGTTCGCGGCTGATCCGCGCGTGCGCGAAGGAAGTGGGAAGTGAGAAGTTGGAAGTGGGAAGCAACGGCGGGGCGCGCGCTGCTGATCCTCGTCGTCTTCGTGGCGGTGGCCGCGCCGTGGCTCGCGCCCAATCCGCCGGACCGCCAGTTCGACGCGTACCTCTACGCGCCGCCGACGCGCATCCACGGCACCTATTTCTACCCGCTGCGCCTGATCAGCCGGCTTGAACGGAGGTTCGAAGAGGTTCGCGAACGGCCCGTGTCGGTTCGGTGGTTCGGGGCAGGGCATCTCGTATCCAGCGCGGACCCGAACGACCCGCTGCTGCTGCTCGGCGCGGATTCGTACGGTCGCGACATCTTTTCGCGGCTGGTCTACGGGTCGCGCGCGTCGCTCGGTCTCGCGGCGCTCGCGACGCTGGCGACGATGATCTTCGGCGCGGTCGTGGGCGGCATCGCGGGTTACGCGGGCGGCGCGATTGACGAGATCCTCTCGCGGTTTTCCGACTTCGTGCTCGTCCTGCCGGCGATCTACGTCGTCCTCGCGCTGCGCGCGGTCATGCCGCTCGTGCTGCCGCCCGGCCAGGTGTTCGCACTGCTCGTCGGCATCTTTGCGCTCGTCAGCTGGCCCGTGGTCGCGCGCGGCGTGCGCGGCATCATCGCCTCCGAGCGCGAGCGTGAATACGTCACCGCCGGCCGCGCCGCGGGCGCGAGCCCGATGCGCCTGCTCGCCGTCCACCTGATGCCCGCCGCACGCGGCTACCTCACCACGCAGGCGACGCTGCTGCTGCCCGCGTTCATCCTCGCGGAAGCGACGCTGTCGTATGTCGGTCTCGGTTTTCCGACCAGCGTGCCGACGTGGGGCACGATGCTCTACGACGCATCGAATGTGGCTCTGGTCGGCGAAGCACCGTGGATGCTGGCGCCGGCCGCCGCGATTTTCCTCGTCGTCCTGGCTGTGAATCTTGTCGTGCAGGGAAGCGGTCGCCCGCCGCTCGTCCGCTAGCATCGCCACGTTGCAATTTCTGCCACCGATGACTAATCACTTCGACGATGAGACGATGAGCGAACAATGTTCGGCCAAGCGCGATGACAGACGCGACCAAACGGAGGGCAACGCGGCGCGCGGGCGAATTCCTACGCGAATACGCTCTGCTGATCGCGGTGTTTTATCCATTGGACGTCTACCTTCAGTCCACAGCGTTGACAGTTGGTCAACTCATCACAACGCTGCTGATATCCGGATCTCTATGGACAATCGGCGTTATATTGGACGTATTCTCAGCCGATGATTAGCCCACTGATCGTCCCAAGTCTCATCCTCGCCGTTTTGATAGCCATCTTCGGCTTGTGGGCGAGTCGCGGCCTGCACAAGAAGTCCAACCATTAGGCATCGTTCAGGACACGTGAACCGATTGCGCGATATAGGCGCGGTCCTCGATAGCTGGTGCCCCCGATAGGTACAATTGACGCCATGAGCTCGAAACGATTCGCAGGCGTCTTCACGCCGATCGCCACACCATTCACCAGCGACGACACGCTCGACGAGAAAGCGCTCGCCGGCAACATCAAGCGGTGGATGACCACGCCGCTCACCGGGCTCGTGGTGCTCGGCAGCAACGGCGAGGCGCCGCAGCTCGAGGAAGAGGAAGCCGATCGCGTCGTCGAGATCGCGCGCGCGAATGTCCCGAAGGACCGGCCGCTGATCGTCGGCACGGGACGCGAGTCGACGAAGGCGACAATCGCCGCAACCATCCGCGCCGCGGATCTCGGCGCGGATGCCGCGCTCGTGCGGACGCCATCGTTTTTCAAGAACCAGATGACGAGCGAGGTCTTCATCCACCATTACATGGCGGTGGCGGACGCGTCGCGCATTCCCGTCCTTCTCTACAACGTGACGATGTACACCAGCGTCACTCTCGGTGCGGACGCGGTGGAGCAGCTCTCCGCGCACCCGAACATCGTCGG
Source organism: Acidobacteriota bacterium (assembly GCA_003222635.1). Classification (GTDB taxonomy): domain Bacteria; phylum Acidobacteriota; class Vicinamibacteria; order Vicinamibacterales; family UBA2999; genus Gp6-AA40. Next base: position 7,290 of record QHWQ01000256.1, read on the forward strand.
CATGAAGGAATCGGGCAACGACATCCTCTACATCAGCGAGTGCATCAACCGGACGCCGGACGATTTCACGTTCCTGGCGGGCTCGGCGACCACGCTGTTCCAGTCGATGTGCGCCGGCGCGGACGGCGCGGTGCTGGCGCTCGCCGCGCTCATTCCGGATGAGTGCGTGCAGCTGGTGCAGCTCGTCCAGCAGAACAAGATCGCCGAGGCGCGCGCGCTGCAGCGAAAGGTGACGCCGCTGGCTCGATCCATCGGCGGCGGCTACGGCATCACGGGGCTGAAGGCGGCGATGGATTTGCTTGGCTTCAACGGCGGGTTGCCGCGTCCACCGCTGCGGCCGGCGTCGAAGCAGATTGTCGAAGCGATTCGTGAACAGTTGGATGCACTCGGAGTACTGCCAGTTCGTGTATAGACTCGCGGCGATCGTCGCGATCGCACTCGTTGCCGCCTGCGCGACCAATCCTGCCACCGGCAAGCGCCAGATCAACCTGATGAGCGAGGCGCAGGAGATCTCGGCGGGACAGGAAGGCGACGCGCAGGTGAAGAAAGAGATGGGCGTCTACAGCGACGCCAACCTGCAGGCCTACATCAATGGCATCGGCATGAAGCTCGCGGCCGTCTCCGAGCGGCCGTCTTTGCCATGGCATTACAGCGTCGCGGATACCCCCGCGGTCAACGCCTTTGCGCTGCCCGGCGGCCCCATCTACATCACGCGTGGCATCCTCCCGTTTCTCAACGACGAAGCGCAGCTCGCGGGCGTGCTCGGCCACGAGACCGGTCACGTCACGGCGCGTCACGCGGCGCAGCAATACACGCGCGCGGTCGGCGGGACGATCGGTCTCGTTGCGCTTGGCATCTTCGTTCCGGGAGGACAGCAGTTGGGCGGCCTCGCGGAACAGGGCCTGGGCGTCCTCTTCCTGAAATACAGCCGCGGCGATGAATCACAGGCCGATCAGCTCGGCGTCCGCTACGCGACACGCGCGAACTGGGAT
>QHWQ01000257.1 GCA_003222635.1 Acidobacteriota bacterium
CAGGTAGAACAGTGGCTGCCCTGGATCCTCGAAGTGACGCACGGGCCAGTCGCCGAACAGCACCTGCTGCGCGCGCGCCAGCATGACGAAGTGATCGTTTTCGAGGGGACTGAGCGTCAGGTAGCGGAAGGCGAAGGCCAGCAGGCCGATGAGCGTCGCGCGTCGCAAAGTTTTATCGGTATGTATCAACTGATGTACTAATACCAACGGAGCGGCCAGTCTTGATGTGGGAAAGGCGTCTCCGGTATCCCCCGCCATGTATATCGCAGATAGCCGGCGCCTCACGAACGCGGGCGCGAAGAAGATGATCGAAGCCGCCACGACGAAGGCGGCTGCCGGCGGCGCGGCCGTCACGATCGCGGTGGTCGATGCAGGTGGTCACGTCATCCTGCTGGAGCGGATGGACGGCGGGAAGTTTCACACGGTTCATTCGGCGACGACCAAGGCGGTGTGCGCGGCGTCGAATCGCCGCGCGACGACCTCGCAGGGTGCGGTCGGACAGACACTCGACACCGCGCATGCGCTCGGCCTGGCGCTCGCCGCGGGCCCCGAACGCTGGACCGCGATGGAAGGCGGCTGCCCGGTGATCGTCAACGGCGAATGCATCGGCGGCGTCGGCGTCGCCGGCGCGGACTGGAAGACCGACGAGCTGCTCGCGCAGGAGGCGGTCACGGCGATTGGCGCGACGTGGGCGTGAGCGCCGCGCCGACCCGGACGAACACGCCCTGATGCAGCGGATCGCCGGGCTTGAACCCGTCGGTCTTGAATCCCACCTGCGCGACCACTGCGATCGCGTGCTGGTTCCGTTGCGCCATTTGACGCCACGCGGTCGCGGAGAAGTCCTCACCCCACTCCGGGCGATGCCAGATGGTCGCCTCGGAGTCGATGCGCCACCCCTTCACCAGCGCGAGCGGCGTCTGCTGCAAGCCGACGCTCCACGTGCGCGCGCCGATCGTGTGGCCGGCGCCAACGGTCACGTTGAAGAACCGGCCGTTGCGAACCAGGGCGTTGTCGATCACGAACTCGGTGCCGAAGGAGGTGAGGTGAAAGCGCGCCATCGGCAGGTAGCGCGTGGCGCCGAAACGGATCATCGGCACCGGCGCATGTGTCCGTCCGCTCCAGACGTATGAGATGAACGTGCTGTAGTACGAGTAGGCGATGAGCGGATTGGCGAACGAGACGAGCGCGCGCCGCCGAAGCGTCCGCGCGGAGAGCGTCTTCTCGCCGACGCGCGTCGCGAGATCGTTGTAGACGTCGATGAAGTCACCGACGTCGTGCCCCTCCGGCTCGAGATCCGTCGTTCGCAGGATGTAGCGAATGGTGTCGTACTCCGCGTAAAGATACCGTCGCGCGTCGCGGTAGTGCCACTGCCCTGTCGTCAGCGCATCCTGCGCGAGCGCGCGCGCGAGCACATCGTTGGCTTCCATCCCGCCGACGGTCACGGCCAGCACTTCCTCGACGGTCGGCTGCCGGTCGTACTCGAACAACGTCGCGCCGCCGCCGCGTCCGTACGGAGGCGGGGCGGGCAGCTCGTAGCTGATGTGGGCGTCGAAGAGGTCGCGCAGCCGCGCACCGTGGCCGAAGACCTCGTGATTGGCGACGCGGAGCCAGTTCTCCTGCGGTTCGTCGAACAGGGCGAGCTTCGCCAGCCGATACGTCGCGTTGCCCCCACGGCGGGCCTTTCCTTGGTCCTCGAACAACCGCAGCGGAATGAACCGGTCTTCGGCCTGCGCCGCGAACCGCCCGACCGCGTTGGTAACGGTCGCGCCGGCGGCAGCCGTCATGTCGCGATCGAGGAGCACAGGCGTTGCCTGTGCCCAGGATGAGGTGACGCACCCCAAAGCTGTTGCGAACACCATCAGAATCTCCCGCATCCTCATCAGTATCAGGCCGGTCCGGCTAAAGCCGACGCTACCGAAACGGTAGTGTCCGCCTTCAGGCGGACCCACGGCATCGGCTTTGATACGACGCAGGACGGAGGACATCCATCATGCGTCGATTTATCTCCGCGATCGCCATCGCAGGGCTCTGCTCTTTGGGCAGCGCCGCGTTCGCCCAGGACACGGGCGCGAAGACAGAAGCGAAGAAGGCCGGCCAAGCCACCAAGGAAGCCGGCAAGGACACGGCAGACGCCGCCAAGCACGCCGGCAAGGCCACGGCGAAGGGCACGAAAAAGGCGGCACGTGCGACCAAGAACGCCGTTCAGCGGACCTGGAACTGCGTAGATGGTACGACGGACCAGGCGACACTCAAAGCGAACGCGTGCAAGGACCACGGCGGCGTCAAGGCCGAACCGAAAGCCAAAACCTAGATTGCGCGCGCTCACGATCCATCCAGGCGTCGCCGGTTCGGCGCGCCTGGATGAGGTTCCAGACCCCCCTACATCCGACGGCAGTGTGCTGGTGCGGACGCGGACCATTGGCGTCTGCGGCACGGACATCGAAATCATCGACGGTCGATACGGCTGGCCGCCGCCCGGGCGCGATCGCCTCGTGCTCGGCCACGAGTCGCTCGGCGAAGTGATCGACGCGCCGGCTGATTCCGGCTTGCGTGCCGGCGACCTCGTCGCCGCGATCGTGCGGCGTCCCGATCCGGTGCCGTGCCGGTTCTGCGCCGCGGGCGAGTGGGATATGTGCGCGAATGGCCGGTATACGGAACGAGGGATCAAGGAGCGTGACGGCTACGCCTCGGATCGCTTTCGCATCGAGCCCGGCTTCGCGGTGAAGGTCGATGCCGCGCTCGGCGACCTCGGCGTGCTCCTCGAGCCGGCGAGCGTCGTCGCCAAGGCCTGGGATCACACGGAAAAGATCGGCCGGCGATCGCGCTCCTGGGCGCCGAAGCGCGCGTTGATTACGGGCGCCGGTCCCATCGGCCTGCTCGCGGCGCTCATCGGCGCGCAGCAGGGGCTCGACGTGCACGTCTACGACCACGCGACCAGTGGCGCGAAGCCGCGGCTCGTACGCGATCTCGGAGCGACGTACCACAACGGCGACGTCACGGTGCTCGACACGCTCGCCCCTGACGTCATCGTCGAATGCACCGGCGCGCCGCAGGTCATCGCGCGCGTGCTGACGCGCAGCGCCGCGTCGGGCATCACGTGCCTCGCGGGCGTCTCCTCCGGCGGTTACAAGATCGACATCGACCTGGGAAGCCTGAATCGCGAGCTGGTGCTCGAGAACGATGCGATCTTCGGTTCGGTGAACGCCAACCGCGCGCACTACGAGCTGGGCGCCCGCGCGCTGGCGCGCGCCGATCAGGATTGGCTCTCCCGGCTGATCTCGCGGCGGGTGCCGATCGATCGCTGGCAGGACGCGCTGCATCGGGAGCCGGACGATGTGAAGGTGGTGATCACCTTTTGAGCCGCATCGAAGATTACGCGCTCATCGGCGATTGCGAGACGGCGGCGCTGGTCGGCCGCGACGGATCCGTCGACTGGCTCTGCTGGCCGCGCTTCGATTCGCCCGCATGCTTCGCGGCGCTGCTCGGCACATCCGAGCATGGCCGCTGGATTCTGCATCCCGCCGATGACGTCCGCCGCAGCACGCGGCAGTATCGCGATCACTCGTTGATTCTCGAAACCAGGTTCGAGACCAGCAGCGGCGCGGTCACGCTCGTCGACTTCATGCCGCCGCGCGGCGACAACTCCGACGTGGTGCGGCTGGTGCGCGGCGACTCGGGACGCGTGCGCATGGCGATGGAGCTGGTGCTGCGCTTCGACTACGGCTCGATCGTCCCATGGGTGAGCCGCCTCGCCGACGGAACATGGCGGGCGATCGCGGGACCCGACATGGTCGTGCTGCACACGCCGGTGAAACTCACCGGCAGAGACTTCACCACGATCGCCGAGTTCGACGTCGCCGCGGGCGAGACGGTCCCTTTCGTGCTGACCTACGGTGCGTCGCACAAGCCGCTGCCCAAGCCGATCGATCCCGTCGAGTCGCTGCGCGGCACCGAAGCATTCTGGAAGGAATGGGCGTCGCGCGCCACGGTCGACGGCGAGTGGCGCGACGCCGTGCATCGATCGCTGATGGTGCTCAAGGCCCTCACCTACGCGCCGACCGGCGGCATCGTCGCGGCGGCGACGATGTCGCTGCCGGAACAGATCGGCGGGCCGCGCAACTGGGATTACCGCTTCTGCTGGCTGCGCGACGCGACGCTGACGCTGCTCGCGCTGATGAACGCCGGCTATGCGGACGAGGCGCGCGCGTGGCGCGACTGGCTGCTGCGCGCGGCGGCCGGCTCGCCCGATCAATTGCAGATCATGTACGGCCTTCAGGGCGAGCGGCAGCTGCGCGAATGGGAGATCTCCTGGCTGCCCGGCTACGAGCAGTCGAAGCCGGTGCGCGTCGGCAACGCCGCGCACGGCCAGCTGCAGCTCGACGTCTTCGGCGAGGTGATGGACGTGCTGCATCAGGCGCGGCGCGGCGGCATCACGCGCGACAACTCCGAATGGCCGTTCGAGCGCGCGATGCTCCACCATCTCGCGCAGATCTGGACCGAGCCGGACGAAGGCATCTGGGAAGTGCGCGGCCCGCGCCAGCACTTCACCTTCTCGAAGGTGATGGCATGGGTGGCCTTCGATCGGGCGGTGAAGAGCGCGGAGCTGTTTGGCCTCGAAGGTCCGGTCGATCGATGGCGAGCCATCCAGAATCAGATCCACGCGGAAGTCTGCGAGCGCGGGTTCGATCGCTCGCGCGGCTGCTTCGTGCAGTCCTACGAGTCGACGCAGCTCGATGCAAGCCTCCTGCTGCTGCCCTCAACCGGGTTCCTGCCGCCCTCCGATCCGCGCATCAGGCACACCATCGAGGCGATTGAACGCGACCTGCTGTGCGACGGCTTCGTGATGCGGTACGACACCGGTGAAACAGAGGATGGTCTGCCGCCCGGCGAAGGCGCGTTCATCGCCTGCAGCTTCTGGCTGGCCGACGCGTACGTGATGCTCGGACGCCCGGACGAGGCGCGCGAGCTGTTCGAGCGCCTGCTCGAGCTTCGCAACGACCTCGGGCTGCTGGCGGAGGAATACGACACGCGCCTGCGCCGGCAGGTAGGCAACTTCCCGCAGGCGTTCTCGCACGTGGCGCTGGTCAACACCGCACACAACCTGAGTCATGCCGCCAAGCCCGTACATCAACGATCGCGCTAGCATTACCGCGTGAGCTTCGATCCGACGATGCTGGTGCTGTCGCTGGTGCCGAGCGGCATCGGCTTCGTGCTGTTCGTCTACGGAAAGAAGCAGGAGCGGTGGATGCACGTGGCCGCGGGCCTCGCGCTCATGGTGTATCCCTACTTCACCAGCACGGTGACGCAGATGCTGATCGGCGGCGCGCTCATCGGTGGCGCGTTCTGGTGGGCTGTGCAAAATGGTTGGTAGTTGGTAATTCGCAGTTGGTCGTCAGCTTGCACACTCATCTGGCGGCTATATGGCTGAGAGCGATCGCCGCCTCTCGCTCGCTATCCCCTGGTCGACGCTGCTGAAAGTCATTGCGGCCGTCGGGCTGGTGGCGGTGCTGCTTCGCATCTGGTACATCCTCACGCTGATCCTTGTCGCCATCATCGTGGCCGTGGGTCTGTATCCGGCGGTGACGTGGCTCGAGCGGCGCCGGTGGTCGCGTGGGGCGGCCGCATCCTTCATCGCGATCGGCATGTTCGCGCTCATCGCGGCGTTTTTCGCGTTCACGTGGACGTCGGTGGTCGGCCAATCCCGGGACGTGATGAGCCATCTGCAGCAGGCCGGCCGCGAGTTCGCCGGAAAACTGCCGCAGCCGATCGCGCGCGTCCTGGAGCATTGGGGTGCGCCGAACACGTCGGCGTTGGCGTCGTGGGCGTTCTGGCTTGGTCAATCGGTGCTCGCCGCGGTCGCGGCGTTCGTGCTGGCGTGGGTCCTCGTGCTCTATCTGCTGATTGAAGCAGCGCCGACCTACCGGTGGGTTCGGGGCTTCGTGCCGACGGACCTTCGCCCGCGATTCGATCGTACCGCGTGCGAAGCGCGCGACGTCGCGTCCGCGTACATCGTCGCGAACTTCGTCACCTCCGCACTGGCCTTCGTCTACACGTTCGTCTGGCTCGCCGCGCTCGGCATTCCCGCCGCGCTCGTGCTCGCGGTACTGGCGTTCGTGTGCGATTTCATTCCTGTAGTGGGGTTCTTCATCGCGTGCGGCCCCGCGATGGTGATGGCGGCGACGAAATCACCCGGCTTCGTGCTGGCGATGATCCCGATCTACGGCTTCTACCACTTCCTCGAGAACTACCTGATTGGCCCGAAGATCTACGGCGGCCGGCTGCGATTGAGCAACGTGGCGGTGCTGGTGGCGTTTGCGATCGGCGCGGAGCTCGGGGGCGTGGTCGGCGCGCTGCTCGCGATGCCGATTGCGGCAACGTATCCGTCGATTGAAAAACTGTGGCTGCGGGATCAGCTCGGCGATGACGTCGTGGCCGAGCACGAAGCGGTCAGGAGAAAGGCGTCGTAATTATTCTTCTTCGACCTGCCATTCGGCAGGGGGCTGCGGTCCGAGCTTGATGCCCTCGATATCCGGATCGACGCCGCCGGCCGAGCGGGGTCCCGAGGTGGCCTTTCGCTCTTTTTCAGCGCGCCGCCGGGCGGCCTTCTGCTCGCGCTTTTCGATCAGGCCTTTCTCGCGCTCACGCTTCGCCGCCGTGGGTCTGGAGTTCCGGGCCATGCATGTTCAGCATACACCCACCTCAACCATCTCGTCACGCCCCGCGTGCTAGGATTTTTTCCTTAATCAGCCGATGACGCACTTACCCGATCGTGTCGCCCGCCTGCATGAACTGGCGTTCGACCTCTGGTGGAGCTGGAACGCCGACGCCCGCAACGTTTTTCGTCGTCTCGATTACCCGCTGTGGCGGCTGACGGCGCACAACCCCGTCAAGATGCTTCAGCTCATCTCATCCGAGACGCTGCAGCACGCGCTCGCCGACGCGGAATGGCTGACGGTCTACGATCGCGCGCTCGCGCGGCTCGACGCGGCACGCTCCGCGCACAGCACCTGGGTCGAAAGCCACTGCCCTGAAATCGGTTCGCGATCGATCGCGTACTTCTCCGCGGAGTTCGCGCTGCACCAGTCGCTGCCGATCTATGCGGGTGGGCTCGGCGTGCTCGCCGGCGATCACTGCAAGGAGGCGAGCGACCTCGGCGTGCCGCTCATCGGCGTCGGGTTCATGTATCCGCAGGGGTACTTCCGTCAGAGCGTGACGTTGGACGGCTGGCAGGAAGAGGTCTACGAAAAGCTCACCTGGGCCGACGCGCCGATCGAGCCGGCGGTGACGCCCGATGGCAAGCCGTGCGTGACGGCCGTGCCGCTCGGCAACCGCACCGTGCTCGTCGCGGTCTGGCGCGTGCGCCTCGGGCGCGTGAAGCTGTACCTGCTCGACACCGACCTCGAAGAGAACGCGCCGTGGGATCGGGAGCTCTCGGCGCGGCTGTACGGCGGCGATCGCGAGACGCGCGTGCAGCAGGAAATCATTCTCGGCATCGGCGGCGTGCGCGCGCTCAAGGCGATGGGATCGGATCCCGCGGTCTATCACCTCAACGAAGGGCACGCCGCGTTCGTCGTCCTGCAGCGCATTCGCGATCTCTGCGAGAAGGGCTGGAGCTTCGATGCCGCGCTCGAGGAAGTGCGGCGCACGACGGTCTTCACGACGCACACGCCGGTGGCCGCCGGCCATGACGCCTTTCCGTTTCATCTCGTCGAAACGCATCTGGCGGGCGCATGGGGCGATCTCGGCGCGCACCGGGAGCGCTTCCTCGTGCTCGGCCACTACGACAACGGCGGCGGGCCGATGTTCAACATGACCGCGCTGGCGCTGCGCGCGTCGGGTTCGGTCAACGGCGTCAGCAAGCTGCACGGCGACGTGACCAAGCAGATGTGGCAG
>QHWQ01000258.1 GCA_003222635.1 Acidobacteriota bacterium
AGAACTCGAGCCTGGACATCAATGAGAGCACGTTCGAAAACAACACCGCCGGCGAGGGTGGAGCGATCGTCTTCGATAGTTTGATAACGACGGTCCGCAACAGCCGGTTCGAGCGGAACATCGCCACCGTGACTGGCGGTGCCCTGGCCACGACGAACATCGGTGCCACAATTGCGAGCGCGGCGTTATCCCGACCACGCCATGGGTTCGTGAAGCTTGCGACTACTATTTCTCATTGCGAGTTCAACGGCAACATTGCTCGTGGTGATCAGGTGGCGCACGACGGACTGGTTGGCGGGCCCGCGGCCGGACTCAACTTTGGCCTCGGCGGAGGTGCACTGCTGGCCTATATGAACGGATATCTCAACGTCGCCGATTCATCGTTTCGCGACAACGTCGCCGAGAACGGTGACGGTGGTGCGATCCTGAATGGCCGGTCTGAGGCACAACATCCATTGTCCACTGACGCTGTGGCCTTCGATGTCCGGACGGTCGTCGTCAACAGCACGTTTGTCGGCAATAAGGCGTTGACCGGCAACGGCGGCGCGATCGCTTCCCTGCCAGGTGCAACGCTAAGCATCCCCGAGAGGACCATCACGAACACCACACTGTCTGCAACCGCATCGACTTTCAAAGGGAATTCCGCCCTCGGTGACGGTGGCGCAGTCTATCTTCACATGTCGAACGCGACTCTCGATGCGAACGCCTCCGCGGAGAACCACGCAGCTTTAGGCGAATCAACATATGGAGTTGGTTCGATCATCAATGGCAGCGCGATGAGCTCTTTCATACGATGAATCGTTGATGAAGGGATCGCTGATGGAACTGGACGCGCTCGAAGAGAGCAAAGACGCAGGAACGGCTGGGCCCGCGTGCAATGGGGTGCAATGGGCCACGGCATCGCTGGCATTCACGGCAACGTCGGGATTTTAGAATGTGCAACTTATAGAATCTAAACGAGGCGCGAAAGTTCGAATCCCACTCTCTCCGCCATCCGACCTCTGTAAAATCGCTGCAGCCGGTCATCATGCCGCATGCGCGCATGGCCGCTTCGCACCACTCAAACCGCGGAAACCGTTCCTTGTTTCGTGAGCCGTCCTAAGCGCTGTGGGCCGCCGCTCGAGTATTCGCTGGGAATCAGTCCAACTAGCTGGCGACGGCTTTGCCGTCGGGAAACCTGCACGTCGGCCCGTTGATCGGCAGCGTGCGGTTGCACGTGACAACGACGTGAGAGCCGACTGGCCAGCGCCGCTGCGCAACGGGGTGCCGCGTCGAAGGCCATTCGCCAACGCGATGCTTCGCAGCGCGTTTAGTACCTACGTCCGCATCCGAACCCCACCTGTCGCGATGCAGCAGCAACGCGCGCAGATCCCGTAACTCGGTCGACGGCATCCAGATCTTTGCGGCTCAGTGACCCCGTGTGAGACACGCAGCCGCCTCCCGGAGCCAGCGAACGACCAGGAAGTATTCGAAATCAAGAATCGCTGCGGACGAATGCCCCCTGGCGGCGCAGCACCAGACAGAGAGCTGCAGCGAGCACACCGAAGCGCGTCGAGCGCACCGAAAGACGCGATCCCGCGGAATGGCCGATGCACCCGGCCATCACGTGGTGCACACTGCGAGGGTTACTGGGCAACATCCACTCGGTCGGACCCTCGTCCCAGCAGCAGATCGACGAGCTGCTCCTCGAACGTGTCGAGATCGGCGCCCAGATCCTGCGCCCGCCCGCTGAACACGAGCCTGCCGTGGGCGATGATGCTGATCTCGGAACAGAGCGTCCGGATCTCCTGTGCATCATGGCTGCTGAGAAACGTGGTCACCTGCTCCCGTCGCGCCAGGTCCTGCAGCAGCCGCCACATCTCGCGCTTGGCCGGCAGATCGAGGCCACGCGTCGGCTCGTCGAGGAAGAGCACTTTTGGTCCGCCCATCAGCGCGCGGCCGATCTCGACGCGCCGTTTCATGCCGGTGCTGTAGGACCCGATCAACTTGCCGCGGAAGCGCGTATGGAGGCCGACCGCCTCGAGGATGCGCTCAACTTCAGCCTCGGGGTTCGCCAAACGGCGGACGCGTGCAAAGTAGCCAAGATACTCGCGCGCGGTCCAGGCCGACTGGCTTTCGCTCGTTTCATCGCTGACAAGGCCGACCAACCGGCGCACGGCGAGTGGCTCCCGCCGCACGTCGTGGCCCCACAACCTGGCGCATCCCTCGGTCGGCGGCAGCAGCGTCGTCAGCATGCGGATCGTCGTGGTCTTGCCGGCGCCGTTGAGACCGAGAAATCCGTACAGCTGCCCTTTCGGAATCCGCAGCGCGACACCATCGACGGCCACAAACGATCCGAACCGCCGCGTCAGGCCCGACGCTTCGATCGCGTAATCGGTGGACGCGCTCATCGGGTACGCCTCCAGCGACGCCACGCGGCGGCGAAGCACCAGATCGGCAGCAGCGAACCGGCACCCGCCATCTCGTACATGCCGGTGGTCACTTGTGCGTTCACCGCGGTCCGCGAGGTGAGCATATGCGGCATCGCGTCGCCTTCCGCGGCATACGTCACGGCGATGGTCATTGGATACCGGTTGCCGCCGATATCCCACGGCCTGGTTGGATGCAGGGACACCGGAACGCGCGCGATCCACCCGGTCTTCACGTGATGCCCGTCGGCCGCGACCGGACCGACGTCGCTGTCGTAGGTGTGCTCCTCGAGCGGCGGCATCGCGGTTCCACCGCCGGCCGTGGCGGTCAGTCCGCCTTGCGGATCGAGCTTCAGCGAGAACTGTGTCAGCTTCCGGTTCGTCTCGACGGGGAGCAGAATCAGCAGGTCCTGCTTGGTGTCCGCGTCCGTCGCGATCGGTGCGTCGCGATTGAGCATCGTGCCGCAGCACCGGAACGGCAGCGCACCTCCCGGATCCGTCAAGCCGAAATTGCCGTTGCCGCGGGCGAATAAACCGGGGATCGCCGGAGCGGTATTCGGCCGCGGCGCGGCGACGTCGTAATTGCGATCCGCGATGCCGACCGGCACGATGCACAGCGCGGCGACCGCCGCCGTCACCGTCCACCGCTGTCCGCGTCTCGCTTCCCACGTTTCGACGCCTTGCAGATGCAGGAACGTCCACGTCGCAATGGCCAGCGCGCCACCGATGACGAACGCCACCGCGACCCAGGTTGCGGTGCGCGTCGCCGGAATCATGCCGGTCACGAGCGTAAAACCGAGCGCGTTCTTCAGCAGCACGGCCGGACTGAGCAGTGTCAGCCCACCGATGCGTGTCGCGCCATTGCCACGCGCCACCATCAACTCCTGCAGCGGCACGAGCGCCGCGTAGGCGAGGAGGATGCCCATGCCGGTCGCCGTCGGCGCGGCGATGCTGCGGCCGATGAACAGCACGCCGATCAGTGTCCCGATCGCAATGCTCGCGACGAGCAGGCCGGGCGCCCACATCAACAGTTTGCGCAGCAGCAGCGGCATCGGCACGTGCGCGAGATACACACCGAGGATCGGCAACAGCGCGATGTAATAGGCGACGCCCAGCGTGAGGAGCACGAGCATCTTCGCGATGAACCAGTCGCGCCGCTCGACGGGAGCGGTGAAGAGGCTCTCGACGAAACGGTTCGCCCGCGGCGCGGCGATGACGCCGGCTGCGAGCGGAACGAACGCGAGCGGCACCAGGAAATACGCGATGATGCCGTAGCCATCGACCCACGTGTCCTGCGTCGCGGCGGCGGCAACGCCGCCGAGCGCGAGGAGGACGACTCCCGCGCCGAGCCATGCGAAGTGCCCGCGCATGGTCGCGCGCAGTTCTTCAGCGTACAGCGTCAGGATCACGACGTCATCTTGATGAACGCGGCGACTGTAGTGCAGCGAAGATGAACGACAGATAAACCGAGCAATATCGCTCGAACGCCGTCCATTGGTAATCGCTTCGCGCGAGCGAGTGCGACGTCGCTTTGCGGTCCCAAGGCACGGGCAATGCAGGGGGTGCCAGCCAGGAGTAATTCTCATGCGCACCCTAACACTCGCTGTGGCAGTCACGCTTTTACTGGCATCGGCCACTCGCACCGCGGCGCAGGACTCGACCATTCCGGCGTCATCATCCGCTGCGGTAGCGCAGCAGCAGCAAAACCCTCCGGCGGCGGTCGGCGAAGAAGCCGCCAAACCAACGAGAGGCTTCTTCTCGTCGCTCGGCCATAATCTCGCGGACGATGTAAAACACATCCCCCGACGCAACAGTGTGTATTGGCTCGCCGGTGGTATCGCAGCGGCGTATGCCGTCCATCCCGCTGACCGCACGTTGAACGCGCACCTCGTCGGCCACTCCAATCCATTCGTTCTGGGCGATTACATTGGATCGATGTTTACGATCGGTGGCGCGGGCATTGCGGCGTACACCGTTGGCCGGCTTGACCATTCGCCACGTGCACAACACCTCGGCATGGACGAGATTGAAGGTGTGCTGCTGGCGGAAGGCATCTCCGAAGGCGCGAAGCAGATCGTCCGACGGAAGCGGCCGGTTCCACCGAGCGGTCCGCTCCACTCCGGCTTTTCGATGCCGTCGGGCCATGCGACGATTTCGTTCACGGCGGCGACGATTCTCCAGCAGCACCTGGGCTATAAAGCCGGCGTTCCGACGTACCTGATTGCGAGCTATGTCGCGATGTCGCGTCTGCACGACAACGTGCATTGGGCCAGCGACGTCGTGATGGGGGCGGCGACCGGCATCATCATCGGCCGGTCCGTAACGTGGCACGGCCGCAATTTCTACGGCCAGCTGCAGCCGACACCTGGCGGCTTCGCGGTCGCGATCGCCACGCGCTGACGGGGGCCGCGTGCGGGCCATCGAGGCCACCTCGTCGATGATGCCGCCGCTGACGCCGGCGAGCTGCTCGAGTTCCTCGCCTGGCTTGCGCGTTCCCGGTTGGTCGGACCGCACGAGCCTCAGCGAAGATCGCGGTGCCCGTGCGCTCGACGTCCTTGCGCGGACGAAATCAGACCAGCGCCGCGGCGAAAATCCTTCGTCGCACACCGCCGCTGCGGATTATCGTGCGTCGTCTAGTGCAGGACGTTTCTGTAGACGCCGTAGAGCTCGTCCGTGACGACGTCCCACGACCACCGCATCGCGGCGGTGCGCGCGCCGCATCCGAGCCGCGCCAGCCGCGCGCGATCGCGGGCGAGCGCCACTGCGGCGGCGATGAATGCGCGGTCGTCCTCGGCGAGCCATCCGGACACGTTGTGCTCGACGAAGGACGCTGGTCCGCCGCGCGCCATCGCGAGGACGCCCACGCCCGACGCCATTGCCTCGAGGACCGCGAGCCCGAACGTCTCGGACGGCGACGGGAACGCGAAGAGGTCGAGCCTTCCGTACTCGCGCGCGAGCTGTTCGCCTTCGAGCACCCCGCGGAACTGCGCGGCGGGCATCGCCCGCTGCAGCCAGGCGCGCTCGACGCCTTCTCCAATGACGACGAATTCAGCGGGAACACCACGCGCCACAAGCTCATTGTTCACTGTCGCCAGCAGGCGCACGTGCTTCTCGGCGGACAAGCGTCCGACGAAGCCGATGCGCAGCGCGGCATTCGGATCGTGCGCACGTGGCCGAAACGTCGCGCAATCGACGCCGTGCTTCATCAGGTACGTCGACTTGCCTGTCCGTTCAGCGAGGAGATTGACCAATTCCGTATTGGGCGCCATGAGCACGCGGGGAATCCTATAGAAGAGCAGCGCTGCGGCGAGCGCAGAGTCCTCGATCGCCGCCAGCACGCGCGTGCGTCCGCCCCGAGGCATCCAGCCGAACCACTTCGCGGATCGCATCGCCGCGTACTGATGCAGGTTCGTATGCCACGAGCCGACGATCGGTATGTGCATGCGATGGCCGAGCAGCGCGCCGAGCTGTCCCACATCGCTCGGTCCTGTGATGTGCACGATGTCAGGCCGAAACGCCGTGAGCACCACCTTTGCGAAATCGTAGTGACGCCACAGCACCGGATCGAACGTCAGATCGTGTTCCAGCCGGAGGGCGGCGGCGCTGCGGCGCAGCTCCAGCCGCGACAGCGGCCCGTCGAATGACACGCGCGTTGAACGGCCGCCGTATACGCACAGGAATGGCAGGTTGCGCCGTCCGGCGCTCGCGGTGATCGATCGGCTCAGACGCGCGATGCCGTTGGCCTCGAAGTACGAGTCGGTGAACAACGCGACGCGCGGCGCTCCGTCTGACGTCATCACCGATCCGACGAGGATGCTCCGGTCAGCCAGACGCACAGTCGCGACGCTGGCAGGAACGGTGCCCGAGTAGCCATGTCGAAGAGCGCAATCGCGGAGCGCACCCACAAAGGTCCGCCATCCGGCCAGTGGTCCGATAAGGGCCGGATGACTCCGTCACGTTCGTACGCCACGCGATCGGTCCAATGCCGCTGGCCGGGCGGCCGCGCGGGATACGCGCGGACCGCGTCGGAGGCGGCGCCGAGCTTGCGCGCCACCAGCGCCTCGCGATACTGCGGCATGACGACGACGGTACTGCGCCGCTGCCCGCGGACCTCGGCGACGAATGCCGGGAACGACGTGGCGTGCGTGAGGTTCAGCAGGCTGTTCGGTTCGCAGCCGTGCCGGTCGCCACCGGAGATGAACGGCAGGGACCACGCCTCCGCAAGCTTCATCGCGTGGCGGTTCTCACGCCATGACCGGTATCCGTTCAGCTCGATGGCATGGAGCTGGTGCGCGTGATCGCGCAGGAACGATTGCACGAGATCCGCATGCACCGCATGGCCGATCCCGGCGAGGTCCCACAACGGATGGTTGAACACGACGAGGGTATGCGGATCCGCATTGAGCCGATCGAGCAATACCGGAAGAGCGGCCGGGCTGGGCCGCCGTGTGTAGTCCTCGAGCGCGTCAAATACCTCGACGTGTGACAACTGCGGCAGGTTGTGCACGCCGAGATGAAAGAAGCCGTGGCCGTACGGGACGGTCCATTCGAACGACAGCGGCACGGTGGCGCGCGTATTCGCCGCCTCGAGCATCAGCACGGCGTCGGTGTTGTCGTGATCGGTGATCGATACGAACGGTGTCAGCTGCAGCCTGCTGGTGATCTGAGTCGCTTCCGACATCAGCACATCCTCCGGCGTGACCGGCGGATGCCACCAGCCCTTCGAGAAGTCGACCGGCCGTCCGTGCCGGCGCTCGTAGGCACGCAGTTCACGGCGCGTGAGCGACGCGACGAGCGGGATCCGATCGAGGTAGGGCGGGACCACCGTCATCACCTCGCGCGAACGATTGGTGTGGGCGTGCAGTGAAACGGCCGCGGCGTGCCGGCCAAGGGCAGCCACGTCGTCGAACTCGACGAGCGTCGCGTGTGGTGCGGTCTCAGTCGGTCGCCGTGATCTGGTAGTCAGCATAGTGAATGCGAAGGACATACTCGCCAGCGAATCGAATCTGGCTGTGCGTCTCATCCTGCAGCGGCAGCCAGAACCGTCCGATGCGTTGGTATTCGCGGACGAAGGGCGCCTTCACGACCCAGAACGACGGGCTCTTCACGGGCTCGCCTTCGAGCCGCGCGATGCCGAAGTCCTCCTTGTCGATCCAGGCCTTCCCGCGAAACAGGTACTTGTCGCGGCGCTTCGGCTGCAGCGCGACGACGTAGCAGTCGCGGCCCCCCTGCGGTTCGCTGCCGAGCAGCTGCGCGTCGTAATTGGCGGACGTGATGGCGCTGTCGCTCCGATCCTTGCCGGATGCGGCCTGCTGCTCGGCCGCCATGAGCTGCCGAAACACCCGCCGGTCGATCCAGCCGACGCCGCGCGTCTCGATCGTTCGGAACGTCTTCGTCGACGGCGCGACGTATTCCATCGACACGATCAGCTCGGCATCGGGGTCGTGGCCGGGCTCGAACACCGAGTAGCGGCGGGTGGAGAGGTAGGCCTTCAGCGCGGCCGCGCGCTCCGCGTTCGCCTGCTGCACGCGTTCAAAGAGCGTCGCCGCAGTGATGCCGCTCTCGTGCTCGCCTTCTGCGAGGGCGCCTGGGTGGAAGCACACGATGAACGTGGTCGCCATCGCGAATAGTGCCGTATGACGCACGGGTCGCGTTACGGTTCGACCCATTCGACTTGTCCTGGTGACGTGGTGAAACAGAGCACGCCGACAAGCGCCGCCGGCATGTAGAGAACGGCGTGCAGCACGATGACGGGCAACACCGTGTGCGCGCGGTCGATATGGAAGAAGGCGACGAGGCCAAGCTGGCAGATCGCGTGAAAGCCGCCCACGGCGCCGGGCGTCGGCACGATGCCCGCGATGGTGATCAAACCGAGCAGGAGGAACCCCGCGGCGAAGGAGATCGGCATCTGAAAGGCGATCAGCGACCGCGGATGTCGGACGACGGGGCGCCGGCGCTGGACGGGCCGTCAAAATGCGCCGCCCGTCCGGCGGCGAGGCGCAGCAGGGCCAGGCACGTGGTCACCAGCGCGGGGAAGAACAGCGTTGCCGTCATCGGCGCGCGCGCCGGCGCGCCGTTGCCCGCACGCTGCCACAGCACCGCCGCAACGAACAGCGCGATCACCGCAACCGCGTCGAGTACCCACTCCGCGATGGCGGTGCCGAGCGTCGCCGTCAGGTTCACGCGCTCGCGTCGGCTCAGCACGTAGGGCCGGATCAATTCCGCGGCCTGCACGGGGGCGACGACGCTCGCGGTCACGCCGATCATGGTCGCGGCGAGCACGCCGCGAAACGGCACGTGCTGCGTCGGCTCGAGCAACGCCTGCCACCGCAGCGCCGAGACGGCGAGCGAGGCGAAGCGGATCACGATTGCCAGCGCGATAATCGACCAGCCGGCGGATCGTGCGGCCTCGACGAGGGCGCGCCACTCGACATTCCGCGCGAAGAGCCACAGCAGGACCGCCGCCAGTACGTAGCCGCCGAGTGAGCCGGCGCGCGATCCGAACCGGCGGCGTGTCATTGCTCCGCGGCCACCTTCCGCCGTGTAATCTGATCGACGAGGCCCTCGGCGACGCCCCTCAGCGCTGTCCGCGGACTGAGCAGGCTCGGAACGGTGACGACGGCGTCGCCAAGATTCAGGAAGAGGAGCTGCGCGAGCTTGTTGCCTTTGGCGTAATCGATCACGTCGCTCGTGACAACCAGCGTGTCGGACGGCGCTGCGCGCGCGGAAGCCTGGCGCTCGCGATCCATCACGGCCAGATCCGCATCCGGCCGGAGCGGCGCATCGAGGCTGTCGGCCGTGCGAAAGGTCTCTGCCGCGTCAACGGCATCCACAGGATGCGGAACCCGCGGATCGTACCCGTCGACGATGAGGCTCCTGGCGCGCAGGAACGCGATGCTAGTGCGCATGACGACGCAGCGCCGCGGAGAGCCGCGACGCACGAAGCTGCTGAATCACTTCGATGTAGGTGGCCGCCTGGCGGCCGCGCAGCAGTTGCTGCTCGATAATGCCGATCACGCGAGCCATCCGCGGCACGTGGTCGATGCACGGCGGGTGAAGTACGACCCGCACAACGTGGAACCGCGTGAGCAGACGCGAGACACGCTCCTGCAGGGCGATGCCGACATCCTGATTGAGATGTCCCGGCCCGAAGACGACGCTGGGCGCGAGGTGCCGCTGGCCCTCAGCCAGATCCACCACCGTGAGGTAGGAGTTCGTGTACTGAAACCCGAGATCGCGCGCGGCGCGCACGCCGTCCCTGGTCACGAGCCATGCCGGCGCGACGAATCCCTGCGGGTCGAGGCCGGCGCGGTGCATCAGCGCGCAGCCGCGCGCGATCCGCCCGAACGCCTGCTCGTAGTCGAGTGACAAGAACTCGCCTTCACCCTGCGTAAACCACCGGTTCCGGAAACGCTCGTCCGCGTTCCTTGGCGTGCCGACGCCCACGTGTTCCCACCCGTGCAGCACGATCTCGTCGCCCTGCGCCTGACACGCCCGCAGCCACGCACAGAAACCGTTGTCGCGATCGATGGGATACCGCCCCTGGAAGTTCGGAATGACGAGCAGACTCCGCCGCGTGACGCCCGTGTCGCGCAGCATGTCGAGCATGCGCTCGACGCGTGCGCGCGTCGGGGGCGCGACGTCGTGTACGGAAACGACGAGCACGCCGCCCCCGTTCATGCGGATCGCTCCGCGGCCGCCGGTGCCAACAGCTCGTGGTACATCGCGACGTAGCGGTCGAAGACTCGATCCCACGCGAACTGCGCGGATGCGAACCGGTGACACGCGTCCCGCGTAGTGTCCGGACGCCACGACGCGACGGCCGAAATCGCGTCGGCCATGCTGGCCGCATCCCCAGCTCGTGTCGCAATGCCCGTCTGTGGCGTGATGAGTGCCGCGGTCCCGCTGTCTTCTATGCCGACAATCGGCAGGCCACTGCAGAGGGCTTCGGCCGTGGACATGCCGAAGGTTTCGTAGCGCCCAGGCGCCACGAACAGATCGGCGGATGCGTACGCTGTGGCGAGCTCGTCGCGCGAGGAGAGATGGCCCAGATAGCGCACCCACGGGTGCGTGTCCGCGTATCGCGCCACTGAGGCAGCCTGCGGACCGTCGCCGGCGAGCACGAGCACGTACTGGCCGCCGCCCGGAAGACGCTCGAACGCGGCGAACAGCACGTCCAGCTCCTTCTCGGGGCTGAGCCGCCCGGCGTAGAAGAGGATCGTCTGGTTCGGGCCAATACCGAGGTCATCGCGAAACGCCGCACTGCGGCGGTTGGGGTGGAATGTGTCGGGGTCAACGCCGCAGGGCAGCAGGCGGGTGCGGTGCACGCCCATCCGGGCAACACGATTCGCCATCGCCGCATTCAGGAGGACCGTCACCGTGCAGCGGCGGTAGATCAGGCCTTCGTAGAACTCGGCAAGCCGCTCGACGGCCGAGGCAACGAGCGAGCCCGTGCGCCGCACCCAGTGGCGGAGGCACGCCGGTACGTCGGTGTGGTAGACGCCGATGACGGGCGTACGACGACGGCGCGTCGCCAGGAACGCGGCCCATGCGAGCGTATACTGACAATTCACCTCGATGACGTCCGGTCGTTCGCCCTTGATCAGTGCCGCGACCTCGAACAGGTTCAACCCGAGGCGCACGCCTGGATACGGTGACCGGACGCCGCGCACGACAATCACCTTCGATCGCCCATGCATCCGGATGCTTGCCTTCGCCCCTGGCACGATGACGACGTGGTCGAGGTACGGACGATGACGGACGTAATCGATCTTACTTTCGATATACGTGCGGACGCCGCTGCTCGTCGACTCAGAGAACAGGGCGAGGTCACACACCTTCATGCGATGGGAGGCGCTACGCCGACCATATTCGGATTAGAGGCGCGTGCCGGCGGAAATCCTTCGCGAAGGAATTGCCCGTCCACGCTCCTCTCACGATCGACGACCTAGATGCCGTCACCTGACCTCGAGCTGGCGCGGCGGTTGTCGGCCGGGGACGAAGAGACGTTCGATCGGTTCTTCGCGGAGTACTTCCCGCGCGTCTACCGGTTTGCGCGGATGCGGCTCTGCGGCGACGAGGATGCCGCCGAAGAGGTGGCGCAGACGACGCTGATCAGGGCGCTGGCGAAGATCGCGACCTATCGCGGGGAGGCGGCGTTGTTCACCTGGCTGTGCGTATTCTGCCGCCACGAGATCAGCGCGTGGTGCGAGCGGACGGGAAGGATGGCGTCCGTGTCGCTTGCGGACGATTCGGCTCAGACGCGCGCCATGCTCGACGCGATCACCGCGCTGTCGTGCGACGATCCGGAGCACGAATATCAGCGGCGCGAGCTGTCTCGCCTGGTGCATGCGGCCCTCGACCACCTGCCGGCCAGGTACGCTGATGCGCTCGCATGGAAGTACCTGGAAGGGCTGTCGGTCGAGGACGTCGCGAGCCGTCTCGGCCTCGGATACAAGGCGTCGGAATCGCTGCTGACCAGGGCGCGCGAGGCGTTTCGCGAGGCATTTGCGGTCGTCGCGGCCGCAGGATCATGACGGACGAGGAGGATATGACGGCGCAGCTCCTGCGATTGGCGGGCGCGCCGCCTGACCCACGACGGGAGCAGGCCTCGCGTGTTCGCGACGCCGTGTACCGCGAGTGGCGTGCAGCGCGGCGGAGGCAACTCAGGCGCCGCGGAGTCGCCGCCGGGATCGTGCTGTCGGCCGCCGCGGCCGCGGTGCTCGCCATCCTGATCCTCGAGCGGCCGCGACCGGTCGTCGTCGACATGCATCAGCGGATCGCGACCGCGCAGCTGATCCAGGGCCACCCGCGCCTTCTGCATGGGGGCTCCACGGGTGTGGGGATGCAGCTCGATGCGACGATGATCGTGTACCCGAACGACCTCGTGGAAACCGACACATCCTCGCGTGTGGCGCTGCGAGCCGAGGACGGCAGCTCCATGCGCATCGACCAAAGCTCGCGCGTCCGGTTGCTGGGGCCAGCTTCGATTGAAGTGATCACCGGCGCCGCCTACCTCGCGACCAGCGATGGATCCCGTGGCTTCGAGGTGCGCACCGCGAAGGGCGCCATTCGCGACATCGGCACGCAATTCGAGGTGCGCGTCACCGGCGGCGTGGTGCGTGTGCGGGTGCGCACCGGGATGGTGGAAGTGCGGCGCGGTGAGAGCCTGACCGCCGCCGCCGCAGGTACGGAGGCGACCGTGACCTCTGCGGGCGTCGAGGTTCGACGCATGCCAGCATACGGATCGGACTGGGCCTGGACGGCGAGCGTCGCTCCGCCGTTCAGGATCGAGGGCCAACCGCTCCGCGCGTTTCTCGAGCATGTGCGCGACGAACACGGATGGACGATCGTGTACGCCGATCGCGGCGTCGAGGATTCCGCCAATCGCATCCTGCTGCACGGCTCCGTTGATGGCCTCAGCGCGGAAGACGCGGTGCGCGTCGTGCTCGCCACCAGCGGACTGCGCTACCGGCTGAGCGCCGGCGAGCTGTTCATATCGCGAGCGGGCGCCACGCGATAGAATCGCGCCCATGCGGCACGTCGCGTGGATTCTCGCGCTTGTCGTGTGCTGGACCAGCGCGGCCGCCGCGGGGCCGCACGCGTTCCGCGGCCAACGGCTGGACGACGCGTTGCGGCTGCTCCAGCGTACCGGCCTTCCGATCATCTTCAGCTCCGAGATCGTCACTGCCGACATGCGGGTCACCAGCGAACCGCGCGCAACCAACACGCGCGACATTCTGAACGAGCTTCTCGCCGCGCATGGGTTGAAGGCCGAGGCGGGACCCGGGGGCACGCTCCTGGTCGTGCGAGATCCACGCGCCGTCCGGCGATCGCCGGCGCACATCTCTCCACCACGGACTGATGAACCGGTGACGCCATCGCGCGCGCCCACGGACGGTGCGACATTCACGGACCGCGTGATAGTCCACGCCGCCGACGGCCAGGTCGAACCAGCCGCATCGGGAATGGCCCTCGACGGTCGGACGCTGCGCGCGATGAGCAACCCAGCGCAGAGCGACGGTCTCGACGCGGTGCGCGCGATGCCGGGTGTTGCCGCCGACGACGATTTCCGGGCGGATTTCTCGGTGAGAGGCAGCCCGTACCGCCAGATCGGTATCGTCGTCGACGGCGTGGCGACTCGATGGCTGCAGCACACGGTATACGGACGCAAGGACGCGTCGTCGCTGTCGATGTTCGGCAGCGGAATCCTCGATCGCGGCACATTGCAGTCGGGTGCGTTTCCGCGCCTGTACGACGAGACGCTCGGCGCGCAGCTCGACCTGAGCATCAAAGAGGGGTCGCGCGACACAACTCACTTCGCAGGGCTCGCCGGCGGCACGAGCGCCGCCTTTCTCGCCGACGGACCGCTTGGGTCGAATCGGCGCGGCTCGTGGACGGCGGGCGTCCGGAATAGCTATCGGTCGTGGCCGCCGGAGACGCGATCGCCGCAGGACTCGGCATTCGCGTTCGCCGATATGCACGCGAAGCTGGTGTACGACGTCACGGCTACGCAGCAGGTCACCGTGACCGCGCTGGGCGGTCGATCGACGCTGGATACGATGGATGACCCATTCGACGGCGCATTCGGCGCCGGCACGGATCGCGCGGCGCTCGTAACCGCCGGCTGGCAGTCGACGTTGCCCGCACGGACTGTGCTCCGACAGCGGTTGTTCTACGTCGGTCAGCAACTCGCGAGCACGCCGGCGCCCCACGAAGTGGGCAGTCGCTTGATGAATCGGGCCATCGGTTACCGCGCCGACGCCATGCGTGGTGTGCTCGGTGGCGTTCTCGACGCCGGCGCCGAGTTGTCGGCGCTGTCCGCGGTGCGCGACCGCGCGCTGGTCGGTCGCACCGCGTTGCTCGACGCATTCACCGCCACATGGGCGACACACGCCGCATTCGTGGACTTCGCACGCATGCTGCCAGGCCGCGCCTCGTTCGAAGCTGGCGCGCGCGCGAGCGACTCCACGCTCGTGCGGGATCGCGCGGTGTCGCCATGGATTCTCACCTCGGTGCGGCTGGCGCGGGGATGGACGGTCAAGGCGTCGGCGGGTTCGTCGCATCAGTTTCCCGACGTCGACGCCGTCATGGGTGCCGCCGGGTCGCCGTCGCTCGTGCCCGAGGCGGCGACGCACGTCGATGTCGGCATCGCGCGGCAGTGGGCTCGGCTTATGTGGCAGACGACAGCGTTCACGCGCGTCGAACGTCACATCCTGCGCGCCCCGGCCGACGGGTGGCGGCTGGCCGATGGTGTGTTGGTGCAGCCGCCGATCACGCCGTTTCACAACGCGCTCACCGGCTCGTCGCGCGGCGTCGAAATCATCGTGACGCCGCGAGAGACCACGCGTCTTGCGGGATGGATGTCGTACACCTTCGCCGCGACGCGACAGACGGACGCCACGACGGGCGAGACGTTCGCGGCCGATTTCGACAGGCGCCACGCATTCAACGCCGACGGCTTCGTCACGCTACCGCGACAGATGGTGGTCGGTCTCGTGGTGCGGGCGGCGTCGGGATTGCCCATCCCGGGCTATTTCACGGCAACGAATGGCACGCTGCTCGTCGGCGATCGCCGCAATACCGTGCGGCTGCCGCCCTACATCCGGCTCGACGCGCGAATGCAGCGGACGTTCTTTGCATCCCGACACGCGGTCACCTTGTTCGGTGAGCTGCTGAACGTGTTCGATGCCGACAACCGGGGCATAGCGGATGGCGTCGTAGATCCGATCAGCGGCATCGCCAGCGGATTCACGCGATCCCTGTCGCCGCGGCGCGCCACCTTCGGGATTCAGCTGGACCTGTCGCGATAAGACCTTTCTCTCATGAACGAAGCCTTTCAACTTCGTCTGCGGCGCAATGGCCGGACCTGGCCGATCGACGCATTCGGCGGCGACGGCATTGTTCTGAGCAACGAGCGCGATGCGTTTCCACGAACCGTGACTGTCGAATTCGATGCACGGAGCGAGGTGACGCGCTATCGGATGAATCGAGTCC
>QHWQ01000259.1 GCA_003222635.1 Acidobacteriota bacterium
GAAGGAATTCGTAGATGGCCATCCGCAGAATCAGACGATCGAGGACGTTCATCCGCTCGATGCGCCAGTTCTGCGCCGCCTCGGCAATCATCGGATCGATGTCGGCGACGGTGCCGGCGACGCCGGTCGCGAGCCTGGTCGCAAACTCGCGGAGCTCGTCGCCGACGGGTTCGGTCGCCGCCGGTCCGATCCAGAACGTCTGCCCCACCTCGGACATCGACACCTTGCCGACTTCCCACTGATACAGCATCTGCACCGCCGCTTCACGCGCGCGGTGCCGCGACTCCTTCTCCGGCCGGTCGGCCGATCGACGCTCAGCGCTCGTATTCACCCGCCAATCCCTTCATCGAGCTGACGAAACAGCTTCGCCATGTCCAGCGCGGCGGCGGCCGCTTCTCTGCCCTTGTTCCCCGCTCCCGGCCTCGACCGCTCCACCGCCTGCTCCTCGGTCATCGTCGTCAGCACACCGAAGGCCATCGGCACGCCGGTGGATGTCGCCGCCTGCGCGATGCCGTGCGACGCCGCCTCGGCGATGTACTCGAAATGCATCGTGTCGCCCTTGATGAGGCAGCCCAGGCAGACGATGGCGTCGTAATCGCCGCTCTCGGCGAGGCGTTTGGCCGCCAGCGGGATCTCGAACGCGCCGGGCACGCGAAAGATCCTGATCGCGTCGGCGGGAACCGATGCCTGGGCGAAGAACTCCTGCGCACCCTGCAGCAGCCCCTCCGTAATCTCCTCGTTGAACTGTGAGACCACGATGGCGAAGCGAAACACTACTCGCCCTTGAACTGCGGCTTGCGCTTTTCCAAGAAAGCGCGCGTCCCTTCCCGCATGTCCTGCGTCGAGGCGACCAGGCCGAAGAGCGTCGCCTCGTGGACCTGCGCCTTGTCGAAGGAGATCTCGAGCCCGCGGTTGACCGCCTCGATGATGTACTGCATGGCGACGGGCGCTTTCGTGGCGAGCTCCTGCGCGAGCGCCTTCGCGGCGATCATCAGTTCGGCAGCGGGGACGACGCGATTCACCAGCCCGATGGCGAGCGCTTCGTCGGCTTTCACTTGCCGTCCCGTCAGCAGCAGATCGAGCGCGACGCCCTTGCCGAGCAGCCGCGGCAGCCGCTGTGAGCCGGCGTAGCCGGGGATGATTCCGAGATTGATTTCGGGTTGTCCGATGCGGGCGGTATCGGCGGCGATGCGCAGCGTGCAGGCCATCGCCAGCTCGCATCCACCGCCGAGACAGAAGCCGTTGATGGCCGCGATCACCGGCTTGCCCATGTTCTCGATCAAATCGAACACGTGCTGTCCGCGCTGCGCATGTTCCTTGCCCTGCGTCGGCCTGAGCGCCGCGAGCTCGTTGATGTCGGCGCCGGCGATGAAGGCTTTCTCGCCCGCGCCCGTGATGATGACGGCGCGGACGTTCGGATCCTGCTTGAGATGCAGGATCGCGTGCCGCAATTCGTCGGTGGTCGGCGTATTGAGGGCGTTGAGAACGGTCGGCCGATTGATGGTGAGGATCGCGACGGGGCCGTCGTGCTCGAGCAGGAGGTTGTCAAAAGTCATCGGACGCCGCGAGACGAAATTATACTCCACGCCCAACAGACCATCAGGCCGATCGCCGAGCCGATCGTGTCTGAATACCAGTCCGCGACGTCCGACGTTCGCCCGGCGACGAACGACTGGTGCCATTCATCGCTCGCGCCGTAGAGCGAGGCGATCGCCAGACCGATGAGCACCTGGCGCAGCGTGATGCGCGGCGGCACGCCGCCCGCCAGCGCACGCGCGATCACCAGTCCAAACCCGAGGTAGCCGAAGGCATGCGCCGGCTTGTCGCCGACGCCGGGCGGCAGCGGCGCTTCGTGCAGTGAGGAGAAAAAGAAGATCACCGCCATGTAGGCGACGACCGGCCCCCAGAGCGAGAGTGCAGATTTAAAGTGGGAAGAAATAAAGGATCCAGCCGAGCGCGATGCCGCCGACGACAAACGCCGTGAACAGCTGCCCGCCGAACCGCAGCTGTTCCTTCGGCTCGTCGCGCATCAGCGTCCCGAAGACAACCGACACGAAGAGTGCGAAGACGATCATCAGGCCGAGATGCGACGCTCTCACTTGCGCCCCTGCGCGATGTCGAAGGCGTCGAGGACGACGAGCATGTTCATCAGGCCAGCCACGATGAGGAACGCGTTGCCGTACTCATACGTGAGCGCGACGACACGGCCGCCGCCGGCGCCCGCCTGGCGCGCCACGAAGAACGCCACGCCGCCGCCCATCTCCGCCAGCGCGGCGAGCGCCACGAGCGGCTGGCGAACCTCGATTGGGAAGAGGCGTCCTTCCAGCCATAGTCCCATGAGGAACATCAGCACCAGCGCGACGAGAAAGGTGAGTCCCTTTTGCAGGCGTCCGAGGAGCAGATGGCCCGCGCCGGGAATGGCCCACGCGGCGAGACAGATCAAATAGGTGTAGGTGGCCGATTGCTCGCGATCGGCCGTCGTGGCGCGCATCCGCCGTAGTGTAGCGTAGCGACGGCCCGCGCGACCACGAGCGCGACCGCGCCGCCGAGCGGCAGCCCCGCCGCCGCGCGCACGGCGTTCGATCCGCCCCACGCGCCGCTCCACTCGGCAACCAGCGTCAGGACCGTCGGTATCGATGCTGTGACCAACAGCATCCGCGACGGCCAGGCTGCGATCCGCGCGCGCACGGCCGACGCCAGCGCCAGCGGCGATCCGAGTGCCGCGCCGGCGTAGAGACCGAGACATCGCGCGCAGACGGGCAGCTGCGCCGCGAAGAGGTGAAACGATCGCTCAGGACGCTGATGGCAGATCTGGGCGCCGACCGCATACAGCGCCGCGGCGAGCGGCGCCGCCAGCAGCGGCGCGAGCATCAGCAGCGCCAGCCACGCACAGGCGGCCAGCGCGACGAGCAACAGCACGCGCGGATGTTACCGCAATGTCAGCTGTGTCTTGGCGACCTGGTATCCGGACCGGGTGCGCGTCCGCACGTTCGGCTCGTCCACGCGCACGTTGATGTGGCGGAAGCTGCCGTCCTGCTTCCGATTGTTCGACGTGTAGCCGAGCGCGTACTGGTTGGAGAGCTCGTCGGTGATCAGCGTGTAGACGCCGGCGAGCTGCCCGATGTCGGTCGGGAAGAACGCGCGTGCGCCCGTCTCCTGCGCGAGCGACCGCATCGCGAACTCGGACTCCGAAAAGTACTTCTGGCTCGTCAGCGCGATCGACGGATATGGCGACTTCAGCGCGATCGTGTAGATGGCGATGCCCGCCTGCTTGGCGAGCGCGAGCACGTCGTCGTAGCTGACGATGCTCGTCGTGTCGTCGCCGTCGGTGAGCAGCGCGATCGCCTGGCGGCGGACGTTGCCGTCGGCCGCGTGCACCTTCTGCATCTGCTTGAGGGTCGTGTAAATCGCGTTGTAGAGCGCGGTGCCGCCGCCGGCGGTGGTGCGGCGAATCGCCTCACACGCGCCTTTCACGTCGCCATCCAGCTCGTGCAGCGTGCGCGCGCTGTCGCGGATGCCGATGACCGAGATGCGATCCCCGTCGTGCAGGTGCGACGCAAATCCGATCGCCGCCTCCTGCACCGTCGCCATCTTGTCGCTCATGCTCGAGGACATGTCGAGGAGGACGGCGAGATCCAGCGGCACGTTGGCCGCCGCGAAGAACGAGACGTCCTGCTGGATGCCGTCCTCGAAGACACTGAAGTCCTTCTGCGTCAGGCCGCTGATGAATTTGTCGTGGTTGTCGGTGACGATGACGTTCAGCGAAACCAGATCGACGCCGCTGCGGAAGGTGCCCTCGGTGCCCTGGGCGCGCAGCTGGCCACAGCACAGCAGGCAACTCAACGCCACTATTAGCACCTTCATTGGTTCCCTCCGTCGTAATCGCCTCGCACCGGTGCGAGTGCAAGACGGGGCTGCAAATGATGTTCCTGCTAGACTGCGAAGAAAATGATGGCAGGTATTGCGGCCGTATCAGCCGCGCTCCTGATGACCGAGCTCGCGC
The DNA here is from genome assembly GCA_003222635.1 of Acidobacteriota bacterium. GTDB lineage: Bacteria > Acidobacteriota > Vicinamibacteria > Vicinamibacterales > UBA2999 > Gp6-AA40. The sequence continues at coordinate 4,004 of QHWQ01000259.1, forward strand.
TGACGCGCATCTTCTCGGTCACGATGTATTACCACTTCGCGTTCCTCGCCATCTCGATCGCGCTGTTCGGCCTGAGCGCCAGCGGCGTCGCCGTGTACCTCGCGCGGCGACGGCTGGCAGTGATCGATGCCCGCGTCCTGCTGTCCACGGCGGCGCTGGCTCATGCATTGGCGACTCTCCTCGCCCTGTCGTGCCTTGTTCGCATACGCGTGGGCCTGAATTACTCGCCGGAGAACCTCTGGTTGATGCTGGCGATCTACGCGCTGGCGGCGCTCCCCTTCTTCACCGGCGGGAGCGTGATGTCGATCGCGTTCTCCCGGATGGCGGATCGGATCAACGTGCTCTATGCCGCCGACCTGATTGGCGCCGCGAGCGGCTGTCTGGTGCTCATCCCGCTGCTGAACTGGCTCGGCGCGCCCGGCGTGGTGATGACGGCAGCGGCGCTCTCCACGGCTGCGGCCGTCGTGTTCGCTCCGCCTGCTCGCCGTCCCCGCTTGGCGACGCTCGCCGTCGTCATGATCGCAATGGCCGGGTCGGCACAGCTCGCAGGCACCGCGCCGTTCGATGTGATCGACACGAAGGGGCACGTCGGCGATCGCATCCTCTTCAGCAAGTGGAATTCGTTTTCGCGCGTGGCGGTTTACGACCGTCCGCACGGCGACTGGTCGCTCAGCCCGAAGTTCACCGGCACGCGTGCGCCGTCGCTGTTCATGGACATCGACTCCGCCGCATCGACGCCGATCCTGAAGGGCACCGGCAGGGTTGAAGACGCATCGTATCTGCGCTACGAGCTGACCGCGATCGGCTATCACCTCGCTCCACGCGCGTTCAGCGCGCTCGTCATCGGGCCGGGGGGCGGACGCGATCTGCTGTCGGCGCTCGTGTTCGGCGCGTCGCGAGTCGACGGCGTGGAGATCAACCCGATCATCGCGCGCGACGTGATGCTCGATCGCTTCCGTGACTACTCCGGCGCCGTCTACGCGAACCCGCGCGTGTCGATTCACGTGGACGATGGACGCAACTTCGTCCGGCGGAGCTCGTCGAAGTACGACGTCATTCAGGCGTCGCTCGTCGATACGTGGGCGGCAACGGCGGCGGGCGCCTATACGCTGACCGAGAACTCGCTCTACACGAAGGAAGCGTTCGGCGAGTACGTCGATCACCTCACGGATGACGGACTGCTGACGATTACGCGTTGGGTGTTCGATGGTCTCCGCCTGGTCACGCTCGCGCAGGATGCGTGCGCGGAGCGCGGGCTCGATGCGTCAACGCGGCTCGCCATCGTGCGCTACGACCGCGTGGCGACCTTCCTGCTGAGCAAGCACCCGTTCACGCCGGCGGAGGTGGCGAAGCTGCGCGATGTCAGCGCCGAGCTGGGCTTCGAGATTCTCTATGCCCCGGGTCTGCCGGCGACGAGCGGCGCGGACCCTTCGGGTCCGCGTAACGATCCGATCGAGATGCAGCGCACCGGCACGAGCGCCGCGGACTATCGCCGCCTGATTCTCGCGGGCAATCGCCAGCAGTTCCTCGCCTCGTATCCGCTCGATGAGTCCCCGACGACGGATGACCGGCCGTTCTTCTTTCACACGACGCGGCTGCGCGATCAGATGCAGGTCGCGTTCGGCCGCAGCATGCTGTTCGGCAACGGCCTCAGCGCGCTGATGACGCTGATGGCGATCTCGGCGCTCCTCGTCATCGTCTTCGTCATCGGTCCGCTGCTCATCGGCGGCGACCGGCCGCGTGCGGGATGGGGCGCATGGCTCGCGTACTTCGGTGCGCTTGGCGCCGGCTTCATGCTGCTCGAGGTGGCGCTGCTGCAGCGGTTCGTGCTGTTGCTCGGTCATCCCGTCTACTCGCTGACGGTCACGCTCTTCTCGCTGCTGCTGGGCACGGGCTTCGGCTCACTCGTCAGCAGGCGGATCGCGGCGGCGCGAGTGCAGGAGGTCACCGTTCGCGCGCTCGTCGGCGTCGCGGTTGTCTCGCTTGCCGCCGCGCTTGGCCTCGCGCGTCTGATCGACGTCGGCATCCCGTGGGTGCTGTCCGCACGCATCGCGTTCGCGGTCCTCCTCATCGCGCCGGTCGGCATCCTGCTCGGGATGCCGCTGCCCGGCGGCATGCGACTGGTCGCGGCCGATCGCGCCGATATCATTCCCTGGGGCTGGGGCATCAACGGCGCCTTCTCGGTCGTGGGCGCCACGCTGGCGGTCTTTATCGCGATGAACTGGGGCTTTTCTGTCACGCTGATGAGTGCGGCCGCGGTCTATACACTGGCCGCGCTGACGCTGCGGAGCGTCGGCAATTGACGAATTTACGAATCGACGAATTGATTCGTGGATTCGAATTCGACAATACCTTCGTAAATTCGTAAATTCGTAAATGTCATTACTCGATCTCGTACGCGGCTCCACATTCGATGACTTCTTGTTCAACCCGCAGTACAGCGTCATCGAGCGGCGCGATCCGAATGCCGTCGATCTGACCTGCCGCTTCTCCACGGGCCTGACGCTGAAGCGCCCGATTGTCTCCGCGAACATGGACACCATCACGCGATCGGAGATGGCGATCGCGGTGGCGGAAGAGGGCGGCATCGGCATCATCGATCGCGGCTTCCGCAGCGGCGAGATCGAGCCGCAGGTGCGCGAGGTCGAGATCGTGAAGCGCAAGCAGCACGGCATCATCGCGGATCCCTACACCATCCCCGCTGATGCGAGCCTCTCGGACGCGGCGGCACGGATGCGCACCACCGGCGTCGGCACGCTCGTCGTGGTTGATGGCCGCGGCCGCCTGCAGGGGCTGCTCACGAGCCGCGATCTGCGATTCGTCGATCGATCGCAGGGCAGCGTCTCGACGCGGATGACGCCGCGCGAGCGCCTGATCGTGCAGCGGGGGACGCCGGACCTTGCCGCGGCCGAAGAGGTGATGCGCGCGCAGAAGATCAAAAAGCTGCCGCTCGTCGACAAGGACGACACGCTGCTGGGCCTCATCACCGCGAAAGATCTCGTCCGGCAGAAGCAGCTTCCCTTCGCGACGCGCGATGCGCAGGGGCGCCTCCGCGTCGGCGCCGCGATTGGCGCGAAAGGCGATTACCTCGAACGCGCCACCGAGCTGATTCGCGCCGAAGTCGATGTCATCGTCATCGACATCGCGCACGGCCACTCGGTCGTCATGGCGCGCGCGATCGAGACGTTCAGAAAGAAGTTCGACGGCGTGGAGCTCGTGGCCGGCAACGTCGCAACGGCGGACGGAACGACATTTCTGCTCGAGCGTGGCGTCAACGGCATCAAGGTCGGGATCGGGCCCGGCGGCGGGTGCACCACGCGCCTGAACACCAACTTCGGCGTGCCGCAGGTGCAGGCGCTGGTCGAATGCCGTCAGGCGGCGAACGGCCGCGTGCCGCTCATCGCCGACGGCGGCGTCAAGCGTGACGGCGCGCTCGTCCAGGCGCTGCTCTTCGGCGGCGACACCGTGATGCTCGGCAGCGCGCTCGCCGGCACCACCGAAACCCCCGGCGACATCGTCCAGAAGCCGGTCGTCGTCCCGGAGTCGCACAAGACCGTGCGCGTGCCGTTCAAGGTGTTCCGCGGGATGGCGTCGCTCGAAGCGATCGTCGATCGCCTCGACGTCGAGGATCTCGACTCGGCGGATGTCGA
>QHWQ01000260.1 GCA_003222635.1 Acidobacteriota bacterium
TGCTTGCCCACGGCGACCCGGATCAGAAATCCAGGGTGGCGCGTGGCGACAACATGTTGACCCATCCACTCGTCACGACGCTGCGCGCCGCGCCCAAAGAGCAGACAACCGCGTCCGCCGAATACTCGGACGGCGCGCGATCGCTCCTTGGCGTGGCGGCGAAAATTCCTTCGCTTGGATGGACGGTGGTCGTCGAACAGCCGCAGTCGGAAGCGTTCGCCATTCCCATCTCGCTGCAGCAGCAGCTGGTCGTGGCGATCGCGCTCGCCCTGCTGGCGATGCTTGTTGCCGGTTATTTCTGGGGCCGCAGCTTCATCAACCCGATTCTGGCGCTCACGCGCGGGACGCGCGCCCTCGCCGCCGGACGTCTCGACGAACGCGTCAACGTCGGCACCCAGGACGGACTCGGACAGCTGGGCGACTCCTTCAACAACATGGCTGATCGACTTGTCGAATTACAGGAAGACGTGCGAAAGAAGGAACGGCAGGCCGTCTTCGGACGAGTCGCGGTGGGCCTCGTGCACGACCTCTCGCATCCGATTCAGAACATCGGCAACAGCTGCAAGCTGATCGTCAAGATGTTCGACGACATCGAGTACCGCGAGAGCTTCAAGCGGACCGTCGAGCGTGAGTTCGAACAGGTCAAGCGCGTGCTCGAGGATCTCCGCAACCTCGCCAAGCCGAAGCCGCTCGACAAATTCCCGCTCGATGTCAACAAAGCGCTGCACGGGCTGGCCGAATCGCTGCTCGCGAGCGCCGAGAGCTCCGGCATTTCTCTTGAGACCGAATTTGTTTTCGGCCCGTTGTGGATCGAAGGCGACCTCTACGCGCTCAACCGTGTCCACCGCAATCTGCTGACCAACGCGTTTCAGGCGACTCCGCCGCGCGGCCGCGTGGTCATCCGGACGATGCGAAGGAACGAACAGGCGATTATCGAGATTGCTGACACCGGCAGCGGCATTGCAGCCGAGCGCCTGAATACGATCTTCGACGACTACTACACGACCAAGAAGCAGGGCCTCGGCCTGGGTCTCGCGCTGTCGAAAAAACTCGTGGAGCAGCTTGGAGGGACGATCTCGGTCGCCAGCCAGGTGGGCGTTGGGACGACGTTCACGCTCGCCTTCCCTATCACGAAGGCGCGCCCCTCGCAGCTCGCCGCGGTATAGCTACACGCTGCCTACCTGCAACTAGGGCCCAAAAAAGCTAAACCCGGCGCACCAACGGCGCCGGGTCCAGGGGGGATGTGCGCGCCCGCCGAAGCCTTGGCGGGGTCGACCTGCCTACTTCTTCGGCAGGACGGTATCTTTCAACTGCTTGGCGATGCGCGCCTTGACGACGGTCTTCGCGGGGATCTTGATGGCTTCTCCTGTGGCCGGGTTGCGACCCATGCGCGCCTTCCGCTTCTGCACGACGAGCTTCACCATGCCCGGCAGCACGAACTCGCCGGACCGCTTCAGCTCCTTCTCGGCGAGCGTCGTCAGCTCGTCGAAGAACTCGCGCGCCTGCGTACGTTTCACTTCGAAGCGTTCGGCGAAGTGAGAAAACAATTCTGATTTGCCCATGCGTCGGGCGTCTGCCATCACGTCCCCCCCAGGTTGGTGCGCGCCGACCTTCGGGCCGCGGGACAGGTTGCGCGCTCACACTGTCGCGGAAACTTTGAGAAAAGCGTCGTAATGCTAGCGCGCGTCGTGCGGGGTGTCAACGAACACCCCGATGAAATCGATGTGTTTCGGCCGTGAATGTTAAAATTTTTCCATCGTGACGGCTGAGACGAAGCTCGAGACATTTCCCAATCCCAGACCCGAGCGCGAATTCGAAATCGCGATCGACTGTCCCGAGTTCACCTCCGTGTGCCCGAAGACGGGACTGCCCGACTTCGGCGAGATCCGGATCACCTACGTGCCCGGCGATCGCTGTATCGAATTGAAATCGCTGAAGTACTACATGATCGAGTTCCGCAATCGCGGCATCTTCTACGAGGCCGTCACCAATCAGATCCTCGATGACCTCGTCGCTGCCTGCCAGCCTCGGCGGATGACCGTGGTCGGCGATTTCTCGGTCCGCGGCGGCATCAAAACCGTCGTCACCGCCACCTACAACGCGCCGTGACGCACCGCGTTCCGATCGAAGAGGCGCTCGACCTCCACGCCTTCGAGCCGCGCGACATCAAGTCGGTGGTCGAGGAGTACGTGAACGCCGCCTGGGAGCAGGGGTTGCGCGAAGTTCGGCTCATCCACGGCCGCGGCAAGGGCGTGCAGCGCGGCATCGTCCAGCAGGCCCTCGAGCGGCATCCGCTCGTCACCGCGTTCTGGGATGCGCCGGAGACGCATCTGGGCGCGACCGTCGCGCGGCTGCGGGACAGCTGAGAAACTGCAACGCGCGGGGCCCTCCGCGATTCCAAATTCCTCAACGTCAGCACGCTGATCCGCGGGTTTTCGGCCTGTTTCGACCGGGAACATCGCGTGCACCTGCGCCGCGTCGATGTCTCACGTACCGCTTCGCGCAGGTTGCCGCGTCAGGATCCGCGGCGAGCAGTGGCGCGTCGCCGCGCACTCGTCGTTCGACAACGTCTCGATCGTCGGCGTCGCCGGCTGCGACGCCGCCAATCAGGGCACCCGGGCGCGGTTCATCCTGCCGTTCGAGCGGATCGATCGGGTCGCGCTGCGTTCGTCCGCGCCGCGCGTCGTGACGCTCGCCAGGTGGCAGCGCACCGCACGCGCGCTGCTCGCGGATGCGCTTCCGGCCTGGACCTCGCTGCGCGCCGCCGCGCGAGCGGACCTCACCATCCTGCCATTCCAGCTCGAGCCCGCCATCGCGGTCACGCGCGGCGATGCCTGTCGTGTGCTGATCGCAGACGAAGTCGGCCTCGGAAAAACCATCCAGGCAGGCCTGATCGTCGCGGAGACGATCGCCCGCGCGCCCGATGCGCGCGTTCTCGTCATCTCGCCGGCGGGCCTGCGCGAGCAGTGGCGCGGCGAGCTTCGCTCGCGCTTCGACGTGGGCGCGGAAGTGCTCGACGCCGAGGGCCTGGCGCGCGCCGCGGCGCAGCTCGTACCCGGCGTCAATCCCTGGTCGATTCAGCCGGTCGCCATCACCTCGATCGATTACGTCAAGCGGCCGGAGGTGATGCGCTCGCTCGAAGCGCTTACCTGGGACGTTGTCGTGTTCGACGAGGCACATGCGCTCGCCGGCCGATCGGATCGCGCGACGGCCGCCGCGTCGCTGGCGCGGCGCGCGCGCCTCGTCGTGATGCTGACGGCGACGCCGCACTCGGGCGATGACGAAGCGTTTGCTCGTCTGTGCGGCCTCGGAGATCTCACGGATGCATTTCCGCTGCTGACATTCCACCGCACGCGTTTTGCGGTGGGGCTCCCGCACGGCCGCCGCCTGGTGCAGCTGCGCGTCCGACCTGCGTGCGAAGAGGACGGTATGCACCGTGCGCTCGATCGCTACGTTGAACGACTGACCAACGAGGGCGCGCCTGGCGCCCTGCTGGTCGCGTCCATCCTCACGCGACGGGCGTGTTCGAGCGCCTGGTCACTGGCCCGATCGGTCGAGCGCCGCATGACGCTGCTTTCCGCGACGCCTCCGCTGCCGCGCGATCAATTGCCGCTGCCGTTCATCGATGCGGGGACGGATGAAGAGCCGGCCCACGAGCTCGGCATCGCTGGCCTGCGCGATTCAGTCGAGGAGATGCGATGGCTGCGCCCGCTGCTCGAGCTCGCGTCGGCCGCCTCCGCGGCGGAAAGCAAGCTGCGCGCGCTGCGGCGATTGATCCGGCGTGCGCGCGAGCCCGTAATTGTCTTCACCGAGTACCGCGACACGCTTCACCATCTGGCCACGGAGCTCGCGGACGTCGCGCCGCTGCAGCTGCATGGCGGGCTCGGTACTCGCGAACGCCTCGATGCGCTGCGCCGTTTCACGTCGGGCGAAGCGATGGTGCTTCTCGCGACCGACGCAGCGAGCGAAGGTCTCAATCTCCATCACCGCTGCCGGCTCGTCGTGAACCTCGAGCTGCCATGGACGCCGCTCCGCCTCGAGCAGCGCATCGGCCGTGTCGATCGCCTCGGGCAGCCTCGCCGCGTGCACGCCGTGCAGCTGGTTGCCGCCGGCACGCGCGAGGAATCGATGGCGGCGCGTCTTGACGAGCGCAGCGGGCGCATCGAGGCGGCGTTCGCGCCATCGGTCGATCCGCGGCTGCATCGCGCGGCAGACGAGGAAGCCGCGCGTCTTCGCATATCCCGGTCGCTGGCACGTACAGCACGCTCGACGCCCGCTCATCGGCCGATGATCGCGGTCATCGGAAGCGATCGAACGGAAACGATCTGGGCGCTGCGACTGTCCTGTTGCGATGCAGCAGGTCAATCGCTGTTCGAAACGATTGCCGCAATCCGCGATGAACGCGGTCGCGTCCTCTTCGATCCCGTTCTCAACGATGCTGGGGTAGTGCACCACGATCGCGTGCTGGCGGCCACCTCCGACGCGATGGCTCCGTGGCTGACGCTCGCAACCAGGCGTGAAGAAGCCATCGTCGACGCGCTTCACGAAAGCCACGCCCGCCTGTCGGCGGCGCTACTGCAGCCTGGCCTGTTCGATCGGCGCGCCGAACGCGCCGCGGCCGCGCAGGCGGCGCGGGTCGATGAAGCCGTCGCGAAGTCCCGCCTGCGGCTCGAGGCGCTGGCGCGATGGCGGCGCTTGAGCCGCGACGAGCGCATGCTCGTCTTCGGCATCGCATTTCGCCCATGATCGCGGGCGTCCACGGCCGGCTCCTCACGGCCTCGTTTATCGAAACGGAACTGACGCACCTCGGGAGCACCGCCGGACCGCCGCGCGACGTCCGGCGCGCCGTCGAGCGATGGTCGACGGATCGAGAAGCGTCGTTCGGCCCAGCGTCGAGCGTCCGCGGGATCGCCGACGGCGTCGCGATTCCGCTCCTCAAGATCCTGGGATTCGGCGTCTGTCGCCGTGTGGACGAGGGCGATTGCGCGCGTCTCGAGGCTGGCTGCCGCGGCCGCGCGCTCGTACCGGTGACGGTCATTGGATGGGATCAGCCGCTCGACGTCGCGTGGCGCGAGTCCGTTCTCGACGCCGTGCGCGCGGACGAGCGATGGTCGTTCGTCACCAACGGCACGTCGCTGCGAATAGTCGATGCGCACCGCACATGGTCGCGCCACTATCTCGACTTCGATCTGGCGCTGCTGGCGGCGGCCGATGCCGCCGCATTCGCGCTGCTCTGGCAGATGGCGCGCGCCGAAGCGCTCGCCTCGTCGCCACGTCTGCTCGATCGCGCCGTGGATCAATCGGCGCGGCATGGCGTTGCCGTGTGCGGCGCGCTCGCGACGGGGGTGCTCGACGCGCTCGAACTGCTGCTGCGGGCGGTCGCGCGACGCCGGCGCCACGCGGCATCCGAGCTTCTGCTCGAGCAGTCGCTGACGGTGCTGTATCGCGTGCTGTTCCTGCTCTTTGCCGAGGCACGCGGGCTCGTTCCGATCTGGCATCCGATCTACCGCGGCCGCTACACGATCGATTCGATTGTGGCCACGCTGCTCGCCGGCCGGCGGTATCGGGGCGTCTGGGCGGCCATCAATGCGATCTCGCGTCTGGCGCATGCGGGATGCACCGCCGGTGAGCTGAAGGTGACCGCCTTCAACGGTCGTCTCTTCTCACCGTCCAGCACTGGTGCGTTCGAGGGTGACACCGTTGACGATGATGTGATGGCGAAAGCGGTGCTGGCGATCGGCACGACGCCGCCAAGTCGAACCGCCGGACGCCGCCGCATCGTCTACCGCGACCTCGATGTTGAAGAACTCGGCGCCGTGTACGAGCAAGTGCTCGATCACGAGCCTGTTGCAGGGCGGCTGACGCGCACGCGGGACGTTCGCAAATCGACGGGCGCCTTCTACACGCCGCGCGCGCTGACGGCGTACGTCGTTCGCGAGACGCTGCGGCCGCTGCTTGCCGGAAAAAGCGCTGAAGACATTCTGCGACTGCGCGTTCTCGACCCCGCGATGGGCAGCGGCGCGTTTCTGGTGGCGGCGTGCCTGCAGCTCGCGGAAGCAGCCGAGGAGGCGCTCGTGCGCGATGGCGAGTGGCATCGCTCGGACGTCACCGCGGCGGACCGCGTTGCGCTGCGGCGCGAGATCGCGCAGCGTTGCCTGTTCGGAGTGGATCTCAATCCGACCGCTGTGCAGGTCGCACGGCTGTCGCTGTGGCTGACGACGCTTGCCGCGGACAAGCCGCTGACGTTCCTCGATCACCGGCTCGTCGCGGGGAACAGCCTCGTCGGCGCGTCTCCTGCGGATCTGTGGCGGCAGCCGGGCGGCGGATCGACGCGGGGCCCCAGGCGCCGTGACGAAGGACTATTCGAAGCGGCCGACTTCGCCCCGGTTCTTCGCCAGGCAGTGCAGACGCACGTTCAGCTTGGCGAGCAGGAAGACGCAACCGCGTCGATCGTCCGCGCCAAGGAGAGAACGCTGGCGGCGCTGCACGCGCCGGACGGTACGCTCGGCCGTCACGCTCGCGTGCTCGATCTCTGGTGCGCGGGATGGTTCTGGCCCGATGGCGAGGCACCCAATCGAACGGCCTTCGGCGAGTTGGTTGATGTGCTGCTCGGGCGCGGGGGCAGCCTTCCGTTGCGCGTCACGAAAGGTCTGCTCGACGCCGCGCACGTCCTGGCTGCGCAGCAGCGCTTTGTCCATTGGCCGCTCACGTTTCCGGAGGTGTTTCACGACGCGGACGGTCAGCCGCTCGGCAACGCCGGCTTCGACGCGATCGTCGGCAACCCGCCGTGGGACATGGTGCGCGGCGACAGCGGCGAGACGGGTACGCGGCAGACGCGCCGCGACGAGGCGAAGTCGCTCACGGCGTTCGTTCGCGAATCGGGCATTTACCGCGTCGACGCGCATTCGCACGTCAACCGCTATCAGCTGTTCGTCGAGCGTGCGCTGCAGCTCGCGCGGCGGGACGGTCGCATCGGCTTCATCCTCCCCGCCGGCAGCGTGACGGACGGCGGTTGTGCGCCATTGCGGCAGCACCTCTTCGATCACGCGGCCATCGACTCCATCGACGGTTGTGACAATCGCCGCCGCATCTTCCCGATTCATCGCAGCGTCCGGTTTGTCGTCATGACCGCCACCAACGGCGAACGCACCGATGCGGTGCGATGCCGTTTCGGCGTGGATGATGTCAACGACCTCGATCGTCCGGGCGCGGATCGCCGCGCATTCACGATCACGCGGGCGTTCATCTCGCGGCTGTCGGGAGACGACGACCTTGCCATCCCGGAGATTCGCGATCCGGCGGACCTGCGGATTCTCGAGCAGATCAGCGCTCGGATTCCGGCGCTCGACTCGACGGCAGGATGGAATGTGAGCTTCGGCCGCGAGCTCAACGCGACCGACGACCGCGATCTGTTCGTCCCGTTTGATCCCGATTCCCACGGCCGTCCAGTGCTGGAAGGGAAGCAGATCGAGCCGTTCAGGGTGTCCGTGGAGGGATGTCGCTACCAGCTTCGCGCTCACGCCAAGGTCCGCATCCCTCGAAAGCCGCGGCTCGCCTACCGTGACGTCGCCAGCGCGACGAATCGCCTGACGCTGATCGCCGCGATGGTCCCCGCCGACGCGGTGACGACGCATACGCTGTTCTGCCTGAAGACGCTGCTGCCGCTCGACGCGCAGCATGTGCTCTGCGCGCTGCTCAACAGCTTCGTCGCGAATTATCTGATCCGCTTCCGCGTCAACACGCACGTGACCGCCTCGTTGATGTCACGCCTCCGCGTCCCTCCCATCGATCGCGACACGCATCCCTACCACCGGCTCTCGACGCTGGCGCAAACGCTGATGCACTCGCCTGCCGCAGCGGAGCGGCAACCGGAGTACGCCGAGCTGCAAGGGATGATCGGAACGCTCTATGGGCTATCGGAGACGGACTTCCGTCACATTCTTTCGACGTTTCCGCTCATTCCCGAGGAAGTGAAGTCGAGTGTCCTCCTGCAATTCAACAACTTTCACTCAATAACCTGACTCGCCTGGTCACGGGCCGCAGAGACGCAGAGGCGCAGAGGCGCAGAGATGACTACTTACGCGGAATACGCCGCGGACACGACCGATCAAATCATCCGGTGCGCAATCGAAGTTCATCGACACCTTGGTCCCGGGCTTCTCGAATCAGTCTATGAAGCCGCGCTGTGCCTTGAATTGAGATCGGCAGGACTGCCGTTCGTCCGCCAGGTTGGCGTTTCAACCCGGTGTTCCTCGCGCAGATGTTGACCTACTTACGAATCACGGGACTCGGTGTCGGATTGATTCTGAACTTCAATCGGCCGGTGATGGTTGACGGCGTCCGCCGGGTCAGCCTGCGTGAAAATCAAACTCTGCGTCTCTGAGTCTCTGCGGCTCGTCATCACGAGAATGAGGAGAATGAGTGAAGATTACTTCCTACCATTTAAGAACTCGTCTTCCTCTCCACAGCGGCCCCTCCTCCACATACAGCCACTCCGGATTCCTCGTGATGTCGCGCAGCGCCTGATGAACGCGCTCGAACGTCGTCGTGTGCGCGTCCTCGCATTCGAAGTAGGTGATGAAGTCGAACTCCCCGGCGCGCTCGTAGCCGTCAGGGTTGTGATAGAGACGGCGGTAGAGGGTCGCGATGCCGTCCTGCGCGGTCTGCGCATGGCCATGGACGGGACAGCCGGTCCCCGCGTCCACGTGCGGATAGAAGTACGTATGGCGCTCGAGAGACGGCTTCTTCCACCACTCGCCGCTCTTGGAAATCGGCAGGATGATCGCGTTGCGCGCGACGCGCCCGGACTTGCGCTGCGAGGCGCGGCGGTACGCGAAGTCGTACAGCTCGGCGCTCGTGTAGCGCGGCGCCCGCTCGGCGCCGCTGATCGCGATCACGTCGCCGATATCGCCGACGCGCCGGCGGAACTCGGCCTCGAATTCGTCCAGCCGCGGCCGGTACTTGCCCGACACCTGCACGACGTATTGCGCGGCCGCAATGCCCGAATCGGCATGATGATCGCCGTCAGCGACGAGGAACTGAATCCTCTCGTGCGGCTGCAACTCCCGCGTGCCGTCCGCGTCGTAGTCGTTGAAGTAGCCGCGCGCCATCTGGCCGCCCGCCGCGCGCAGCTTCGCCAGCGCCGCCTCGTCGTTGCGGCGGACAATCACGAACAGGAATTTCGTGTACGAGAGATTGGTGCCGGTGCCGTTGTCGCCTGCCATCAACTGCTATGAGAAGTATCGGCCGAGAGCGCGTATTTCCGGATGGCATCGGCCAGCCCGGCATGCTCGTTGTCGCCCGTCGTTGCCCACCCGCGCTCGAGCAGTCCCGGCACGGAGTTGCCCATCACGACCGGTAGCCCCGCGAATTCGAGCATCTCCAGGTCGTTGAAGTTATCGCCCACGGCCATCACCTCGTCGCGCGCGATCCCGAGCTGCGCCGCGCGCCACGCGAGCGCGCGCCCCTTGGTCGCCCCGGGCGCCGTGACGTCGATCAACGAAAAGTCCCGATGCACGTACTCGGTCAGCGACACGGCGAAGGCTCCCGATGCCGCCCGCAACCCCTCGACCAGCGCGCGCATCGCTTCGACGCCGCCGTTGAACATGACCTGAATCGGATCCTCGACGAGCGCATCTTCGAGCGGCACCGACTGCGCGATGAGCGACTGATTCCGCGCCCAGTACGCCTTCCGCCCCGGATGCTCCCAATCCATCGTCTCGAACATCACCTGACGATCGGCGTCGCGATCGAACACGAGCGCCGCCGCGTGGCGGAACGGCCGCGTCGAATCGAGCACCGTGCGCGCGATGTCGCGGTCCAGCAGGCGTTGCGCGAAGCGCAGACCATCCATGCCGCGCTCCACGGCGCCATTGCTGACGATGAGCGTCAACGATGAGGGCAGCGGATCGGCAATCGGCCGCGC
>QHWQ01000261.1 GCA_003222635.1 Acidobacteriota bacterium
GCCGTCAGCGTCGTCTTGCCGTGGTCGATGTGCCCGATGGTGCCGACGTTGACGTGGGGTTTCGAACGATCAAATTTCTCTTTCGCCATAGTTAATAGTCCGTGTGTCTGGAGCCGATGACCAGGATTGAACTGGTGACCTCGTCCTTACCAAGGACGCGCTCTGCCAACTGAGCTACATCGGCGTCCCTAGCTCAAAACATTCAGAAGATCTGGAGCGGGAGACGGGGATCGAACCCGCGACCAACAGCTTGGAAGGCTGTGACTCTACCACTGAGTTACTCCCGCCTTCGCGCCTCACGCGCGCCAAAAACCCTTCATCACCGCTCTCGCTAGTGGTGGGGAGGGGAGGGTTCGAACCTCCGTAGCCCGAAGGCGGCAGGTTTACAGCCTGCTGCGATTGACCGCTCTGCCACCTCCCCGATATTCAACGTCTTGAATACTTTTGGAGTCCGTGCGTTCGGCGCGTACCTGAAGACCTCTTACCAGCAATGAGTTCGGGGTAACGTGGCGGGCGAGGCTCACTTCGGTGGAGCTGGCGGAGGGATTTGAACCCCCGACCGGTTGATTACAAATCAACTGCTCTACCGGACTGAGCTACGCCAGCCAGACAAAGAGCGAATTATAGCACTTCCCGTGCCACTGGAACCAGCGCCCTAGCCGCGGTGCAACCTCTGCCGGACGGCCTCGAAAAGCACGATTCCTGCGGCAACCGAGACGTTGAGGCTCGCGACGTGGCCGCGCATCGGAATCGACGCCAGACGATCGCACCGTTCACGAACCAGACGCCGCAACCCGGCCCCTTCGGCCCCCAGGACGACCGCCGTTGGCAGCGTCAGGTCGATGGCGTCGTAGGAGTCGGCCGCCTCCCCCGCCAGGCCGACCGTCCAGACCCCCGCTTCCTTCAGCTCCTCCACCGCCCGGGCGATGTTGACCACCTCCGCGATCTTCACGTGCGCCAGCGCTCCGGCCGACGCCTTCGCGGCGACCCCGTCGCGCGCGGCGGATCGGCGGCTCTGGACGATCACGCCATCCACGCCCGCGGCATCCGCAGTCCTGAGAATCGCCCCGAGGTTGTGCGGATCCTCGATGCCATCGAGCACGACGACCAGTGGCGCGCCCGATGCGCCGCGGAGGATCTGATCGATGTTGTACTCGGCGCTCAGCTCGACCTCGGCGACGACGCCTTGGTGGACGCCGCGCTGTCCACCGCGACGCGATTCGCGATCGAGCACGTCGGCGGGCACGCGCGTGACGCGCACACCGCGCTCGGCCGCCAGCGCGAGCAGCTGCTTCAGCCGATCGTCGGCACGGTCACCGACGCGAAGCGCTTTCACGCGTCCCGCGCGCAGGGCCTCGAGGACTGGGTTGATCCCATAAATGATCACGCGGGGCTGCCCGGTTTCTCGAGCTCGGCCAGAAACGCCGCCGCGCGATCGGCCGCACCGAAAATCGCTCGGACACCTGATGTCCGGAGCTGCGCGCCCGCCTCGATGAGCGGAACCGCGAGGTCGAGCTCGAGCCCCTCCTGCTCGCCCGTCAGCGCCAGGCGAATGGGATGAAAGAGCGCCTTGCCTTTCGCGCCGGTGCGCTCGCGCACGCGTGCCGCCAGCGCGCGGAACGTCTCCTTGTCGCCCAGAGGCCCTGAGTTCGTGAGCTCGTCCGCCAGCGCGACGATCACCGCACGCGACTCAACCGCCTCCCCCCGGATCGTCGGATTCGCCACCGCGGTTGTCGCGGAATAGTCGAACAGGAACTGCAGTCGCGCCGGAACCTGAGCGAGATGATCCACTGACTGCGCGGCAATCGACACCGCGCGCGCAAGGAACCCGAGAACCTCCGAATCCCGAACCCCGAATCCCGAGTCCCGACCGCGTATCCACCCCTGCCGCTCGAGAAACGGCGAGGCGAGTTCCGCGAGCCGTTCGGGCGGCGCAAGCTTCAAGTAATGCCGGTTGACCCACGCGAGTTTCTCGGGATCAAAGACTCCGGCGCTCTTGCCCACATCCTCGATGCGAAACCGCTTCGCGAGCTCCTCGAGGGGCAGCACCTCCTCGTTCTCGCCAGGCGACCACCCGATCAACGCGAGGTAGTTGGCGAGCGCCTCCGGCAGATAGCCGCGCTCGCGGAACTCGCCGACGGATGTTGCGCCATGGCGCTTCGACAGCTTCGCGTGATCGGACCCGAGCACCATCGAGACATGACCGAAGAGCGGCGGCTTCCAGCCGATCGCCTCGTAGAGCAGCAGCTGCCGCGGCGTGTTCGAGATGTGATCTTCGCCGCGAATCACATGGCTGATCTCCATCAGCGCATCGTCAACGACAACCGCGAAGTTGTAGGCCGGGATCCCGTCGGACCGGACGAGGACGAAATCGCCGATGACGTCCGTCATGAATGAGACGCGTGCACGGACCAGATCGTCCCAGGCAATCTCGCGATCCGCATCGGGCACGCGAAAGCGGATCGTCGCCTTCTCGCCGCCTTCGATGCGCTTGCGCGCGTCGTCGCGCGAGATGTTGCGGCAGCGCCCCACGTACTTGGGCGGCTGCATGTTCCGCAGCGCCTGATAGCGGTCCATCTCGAGCTGCTCTTCGGAGCAAAAACAGTGATACGCCCGCCCCGTCGACAGGAGCTCGACCGCGTGCGCGCGATAAATATGCAGCCGCTCGGACTGCCGGTACGGCCCGTGATCCCCGCCGGCATCCGGTCCCTCGTCCCAGTTGAGTCCGAGCCAGCGCAGATCGTCGATCGCCGACCCTTCGGCCTCCTTCGTCGAGCGCGCGAAGTCCGTATCCTCGATGCGCAGGACGAACGTGCCGCCAGAGCCTCTCGCGAACAGCCAGTTGAAGAGCGCGGTGCGCGCGTTGCCGACGTGCAGCTGACCGGTGGGACTGGGGGCGAATCTAACGCGCATGCTGAATCAACGCGACCGCGTGCACGGCAATCGACTCGCCCGCGCCGACCGAATCGACACCTTCGTTCGTCTTTCCTTTGACGCTCACCTGCCGCGGATCGATGCCGAGTGCGCGCGCGAGGCTCGTCCGCATCGCATCGACATGCGGCGACAGCTTCGGCCGCTGCGCGATGACGACGACGTCCACGTTCGAGAT
The DNA here is from genome assembly GCA_003222635.1 of Acidobacteriota bacterium. GTDB lineage: Bacteria > Acidobacteriota > Vicinamibacteria > Vicinamibacterales > UBA2999 > Gp6-AA40. Next base: position 3,110 of record QHWQ01000261.1, read on the forward strand.
CGCATAGCCGGCACGGTGCACGACCTCGACCGCGCGCCGCAGCAGCTCGATGCTGTTCGCGCCTTTGAATGCGGAATCGGTATCAGGGAAATGACGGCCGATGTCGCCCGCCGACGCCGCGCCGAGAATCGCATCCGTGACGGCATGGCAGACGGCGTCCGCATCCGAATGTCCGTCGAGTCCCTTTTCGAACGGGATGGTCACGCCGCCGAGAATCAACGGACGCCCTGCGACCAGACGATGGAGGTCGTAGCCGTTGCCAATGCGAATCGCCGCGACGCTGTTGCTCGAGCCGAGCAGCCGTTCGGCCATGTCGAGATCGTCGGGCGTGGTGATCTTCAGGTTGCGCGGGTCCCCTTCCACCAGATGGACGTGGTGCCCCGCCGCCTCGGCGAGCATCGCTTCGTCGGTCGCGTCGGTCGCGGAGGACGCGATGGCCAAGGCATCACGCAGCACGCCGACGCGAAACGCCTGCGGCGTCTGCGCGAGGAAGATCTCGTCGCGCGGCAGCGTGCCGCGGATGATGCCCGCCGCGTCGCCGCGCTTCACCGTGTCGCGCGCCCGCAGCGCCGCAATCGCGGCGCCATGCTTCACCGCGGCGTCGATCGTGCGCTCGATCAACGACGGCGTGACGAGCGGCCGCGCCGCGTCGTGAATGACGACGACCTGCGAGCTGGGCGCAATCGCACGCACGGCATTGGCCACCGAGTCCTGCCGGCGCTCGCCACCTTCGACAACGATCACGTCGTCGAGATACGCGGGCGGGTTCGCCGCAAGCTCCGGCGGCACCGCGACGATCACTTCGTCGAAGGCGTAGCCGTTGAGGAATGCGTCGATCGTGCGCTTGAGGATCGGAATCCCGGCGAGCGGCAGCAGCTGCTTGGGCTCTGCGCCGCCAAATCTCGAACCGCGGCCGCCCGCGGCGATGATCGCGGAGACGTGCAAGCAACTAGGATCGTCGATTCAATCGACGGTGATCAAGCGGCACCGCCGGCGGCTGTCGCGACGACAGTCCGTCGAGCCCCACTCGGCGAGCATGTCGCGAATCGCCTCGCGCGCGGCCATCATCTCGTTGATCTGTCTGTCCATCTCGGACGCGAAACCCCGCGATCACCACGGCGAACAGCGCCGCGTTGACCGTCATCGCTACTTCGCCTGCAGCAGCTCCTTGATGCCGCCGAGCGAAGCCATGACGCCGCTCGCCTCGTAGGGCAGGAACACGAGCTTCTGCGCGTTGGCGGCGATCGAGCCGAGCGACTCGAGATATTTCTGCGCGATGAGGTACTGCGCAGGGCTTTCTTTCGCCCCGAGCGCCTGCGCCACCATCTGAATCGCCTGCGCCTCGGCCTGCGCGACGCGCAGGCGCGCTTCCGCCTGTCCCTCGGCCGAGAGAATCGCGGACTGCTTCGCACCCTCGGCACTGACAATCGCGGACTGCTTGGCGCCCTCGGCGCGGAGAATCGCCGCGGCCTTTTCCCCTTCCGCCGTCGTCACGACCGCGCGGCGCGTCCGCTCCGCCGTCATCTGTTTTTCCATCGTCAGGCGGATCTCTTCGGGCGGCGTGATGTTCTTCAGCTCGATGCGCATCACCTTGACGCCCCACTGCTGCGTGGCGGTGTCGAGCGCCGCGCGCAGCTGCTGGTTGGTGGTGTCGCGTGATGCCAATGTGTGATCGAGATCGAGCTGGCCGATGACGTTGCGCAGCGCCGACAACGTGAGCTGCTCGAGCCCCCAGCGCAGGTTCTGCACCTCGTAGGTCGCGCGCACCGGATCCGCGATCAGGAAGTAGATGACCGCATCCACTTCCATGGTCACGTTGTCGCGCGTGATGACGGACTGCGGCTCGATCTTCGTGATCTGCTCGCGCAGGTCGATGGTTTCGCGCACCGAATCGAGGAACGGCACGATCGTGTTGAGGCCGGCCTCGGCGGTCCGATGGTATTTGCCGAGCCGCTCGATGATCTTCACCTGCTTCTGCGGAACGATCCTGATCGTCCGCATCAGCACGATGACGACGATGATGGCGACGCCGAAGAAAACGAGAGGCGTAATGTCGATCATGCGCGTCTGACCTCCAGGACGATCCCGTCGGCCCCCACGACGGTGACCTTCGTACCGCTGGGAATCGCGTCGGTGCTTCGCGCCGCCCAATCCTCACCGCCGACCGTGACGCGGCCGGTCCCCAACACCGGTTCCACATCCTGCGTCACCATGCCGTGGCGTCCCACGAGCGGCGCCGTGCGCGACGGCACGCCTGGTCCGCCCAGCCGTCCGAGCAGGCGTGAACGCAGCGTCACGAGGGAGACAACGAGGACGATGATGAACGCCGAGAGTTGGACGGTCAGGCCGTAGCCCAGGAACGATGCGGCGGCGGCCGCAATGGCGCCCGCGGCTACGAATGCCGACCCGAAGTGCGGGACCGAGACTTCGATCACCGTCGCCACGAATGCCACGACCAGCCAGAGCAGCGCCGTCGGCTCGAACCGGAACAGCAGGTTGAACATGAAAGTTGGTGGTTGGTAGTTGGTGGTTGGTAGTTAACCACAAACCACTAACCACCAACCAACCGGGAAGCCTCGCGGCAGCCCGTGTACTGTTGCATCCGCTCGGACGTGACGTCGAGCACGCGCGTCAGTTGCCTGGTGTCCACCTCGCGCGGCGCGAACACGACCAGCAGCCCGCGCGTTGTCGCTGTCGTGACCATCGTGCGCGCGGAGTCGGACGTCGGATTTCCGAACGGTCCGATGGTGTCCACGAGCGCGATGCGCCCGCCGACGTGGACGTCATCCTTGCGAATGCCGGGATAGGATTCGCCCTCGCGGCCGATCCGCAGCGTCACGTCGCCCTGAATCTGCGCCGCGTCGTAGAGGCCATATGGCAGCTGGAACTCGAACGAGCACCAGTTGCAGACATCCACCATCGAGTTGATGCGCGGCAGCGTGTCGCCCTTGCGTACGCGCCGCAGCAGCGCCTCCGATGACGGCCGCGTCTTGGTCGGATCGATGCCGACGCGCTTGTACATGGTGCGCACGGCGGTCGTTTCCGTCGGCGGGTTGATGCGGACCGCCGATTCCGCTGCCGCGAGCGGAGCATCCAGCCGGTGCTCGCGATCGACGACCGTCGCGCCCTCGAACCACAGCACGCCGGGCCGAACGATCGTCGCGAGCGCGGGGTCGAGTGTAAACGTCATGCCGCTGACGCTGCGGTATCCGATTCCGCATCCGGCGCGATGACCTCGCGCACGCGCGCGGCGAACGCGCGCGCGGCGGCGGGATCCGCATCCGTCAGGCCGTGCGTGTCAATCGGCTCGTGCACGATCAGCTTCACGTGGCCTGGATACGTGGCGAGCCGCCCTTTCGACATGACGTGCCTGCTTCCGACGACCGACAGCGGTACGACCGGCAATCCGGTTCGCAGCGCGAGGAGGAAGCTGCCCCCCTTGAACGGCGCGACGCGGCCGTCGCGGCTGCGCGTGCCCTCGGGAAACACGACGAGGCAGAGGCCCTGCTTCATCAGCCTCGATGCGCGCGTGAAGATGTTCAGCGCGCGCGTCGGGTTCCGGCGATCGACGAGCATGTGGCCGGTGCGGCGCAGGTGCCAGCCGATGAACGGGAAATTGCCGAGCGACGCCTTCGCGATGATGCGCACCTGATACGGCAGCGACCAGAAGACGATCGGGATGTCGTAGATGCTCTGATGATTCGCGACGAACACGTACGCCTGGTCGCCATCGAGGCGCTCGAGCCCGGACACCTCCACCTCGACGCCCGTCGTCAGCAGAATGAGCCGCGCCCACGTGCGCGCGCACCAGTGCGCGAAGCGGCCGCTGCTCTGAAACAGACTTGATCCGATCGACAACGTGCCGAGGACGATCGTGTACACGGTGATGGCGGGGATCAAATAGAAGACCGTCCGCCACCAGTGAAATGGAGGAACTCTCAGATTTTATTTACCAGCAGCGGCCGCAGAAGGAGGCATCTGGGGCCGTGTCCGCCGCACGGGCTCTCCTTCCTTCTCCACGCCGGCCGCCGCCGCTCCCGGCGCCGCCTGCGCCGCGGTCGCGGGATCGATGAACCGCCCGAAGATCATCTTGCCCGCCGTCGTCTGCAGCACGCTCGTGACGACAACGTCGATCGTCTTGCCGATCATCTTGCGCGCGTTGTCGACGACGACCATCGTGCCGTCGTCCAGATAGGCGACGCCCTGGTTGTATTCCTTCCCTTCCTTGAGGATGAATACCTTCATCAATTCGCCGGGAAGGACAACGGGCTTCAGCGAGTTGGCGAGCTCGTTGATGTTCAGCACCGCGACGCCGCGCAGCTGCGCGACCTTGTTCAGGTTGAAGTCGTTGGTGACAATCTTTCCCTCGAGCGTGCGCGCGAGCTCGATCAGCTTCAGGTCGACTTCCTTCACGTCAGGGAAATCGACGTCGGAGATCATCACGTCCACCCCCGCCATCTTCTGAATCTTCTGCAGGATGTCGAGGCCGCGGCGTCCGCGATTGCGCTTCATCGAGTCCGACGAGTCGGCGACGAACTGCAGCTCCTTCAGCACGAACTGCGGGATGACCAGCGTGCCGTCCATGAAGCCGGTCTCGCAGATGTCGGCGATGCGGCCGTCGATGATCACGCTGGTGTCCAGGATCTTGTAGCTCTTCTTCAGCTGCTTTTCGCCACCGAAGATCCCGCCCAGCGCAGCCAGATTCAGCAGATCGCCCTTATTAGCTCCGACGATCAGGCCCACATACGCCATGAGCAGCATGACCATGATCTGCAGGAAGCTGCGGAGAGAACTCTCCTCCAGGCTATTGCGAATTACGAGGGCAAAGAGATAGGCGCCGAAGATCCCCAGGATACTGCCGATGGCCGCGCCGATCAGGCGTTTGAGACTCACCCTCAGCAGGCGCCACTCGAACACGACGATCGAAAGGCCGAGTAGCGCTCCCACGGCCGCATCCAGCCGGGGGTTAGGTCCAAAAGGATGAATTAAAAAACAGGTGAAAGAAACAAAAACGACAAAAATAAAACGAATCAGAATCAGGTCCACAGCACATCCTCCCCCAAGGCAGCTGCGGCCCACGCAGTTGCCCCGCGCCGGCAAGGGTAAAGCTAAAATCCAGGCCGGCGATTCTATGCAGAGCCG
>QHWQ01000408.1 GCA_003222635.1 Acidobacteriota bacterium
CATCCGGCAGTGCCTGTCGAACCAGGAGCCGATGTTCCACGAGTGGTTCTTCAGCACGATTCAGTTCGTGTTTGCCGGGAATGACTCCGAGGGACTCCAGTACGGCACCATCGGCACCGGGGAGAAGTACTTCCTGCGATGGAAGGAAGACGAGGCCGACAACACGCGCTTCAAGCTCGATAAGTACCTCCTGAAACTGTGCGCGAAAGGTCGGCTCATCGAGTTGATGCACGACTTCGTGCTCTTCGACGCCGGCATCAAGAAGCTTCCGCGCGCGCACCAGTACTTCGGCGTGAAGGCGGCGCAGGCGCACGTGCGTCAAAACCGCGGCGGCATCGTCTGGCACACGCAGGGCAGCGGCAAGAGCATTGTCATGGTGCTGCTCGCGAACTGGATTCTGGAGAACAACCCGCACGCACGCGTGGCGATCATCACGGACCGCGACGAGCTGGATAAGCAGATCGAGGGTGTCTTCAGGGGCAGCGGCCACCAAATCAGCCGCACGACGAGCGGTCGCGGTCTGATCGAGCAGCTCGGCCAGCCGAGGCCGCGCCTGATGTGTTCGCTGGTCCACAAGTTCGGTCCGAAAGGTTCAAAAAAGACCGACGAACAGTTCGATCAGTTCATCAGGGAGCTCGAGTCGAGTCCAAGCCAGACGGTCGGTGAAATATTCGTCTTCGTCGACGAGTGTCACCGAACGCAGAGCGGCCGGCTTCATCGGGCGATGAAAGCGATGATGCCGAACGCCGTGTTCATCGGCTTCACGGGAACCCCGCTGCTGAAGGACGATGCGAAGACGAGTCTCGAGGTCTTCGGCGGCTACATCCACACCTACAAGTTCAGCGAGGGCGTCGAGGATGGAGTCGTGCTCGATCTCGTGTACGAAGCGCGCGACATCGACCAGCGCCTCGGGTCGCAGGAGAAAATCGACAAGTGGTTCGAGGCGAAGACGAAAGGTCTGAACGACTGGCAGAAGGACGAGCTGAAAAAGCATTGGGGGACCATGCAGAAGGTCCTCAGCTCGAAGTCGCGGATGGAGCGAGTGGTCAGCGACATCCTGTTCGACTTCAGCGTGAGGCCGCGCCTGTCGAGCCAGCGCGGCAACGCCATCCTCGTCGCGTCGAGCATTTACGACGCCGCCAAGTACTTCACACTCTTCCAGAAGACGCCGTTGAAGGGAAAGTGTGCGGTCGTTACCTCGTACAACCCTCAGGCAGGCGATGTGAGCCTCGAGGAAACCGGGGCCAACACGGAGACCGAGAAACAATTCATCTACAACACCTACGCCGAACTGCTGGACGACGTGTCGCCTTCGCAAGGCATGACGCGGACCGAGACGTACGAGGAGCGCGTCAAGAAGCTGTTCGTCAAGCAGCCGGCGAACATGAAGCTGATGGTGGTGGTGGACAAGCTTCTCACCGGCTTCGACGCGCCGCCGTGCACCTACATCTACATTGACAAGTCCATGCAGGACCACGGCCTCTTCCAGGCCATCTGCCGGACGAATCGCCTCGACGGCGAAGACAAGCCGTTCGGCTACATCGTCGATTACAAGGATCTGTTCAAGCAGGTCGAGCAGGCGATCGCCGTGTACACGTCGGAGCTCGATCGCAGTGCGCCGGGTGTCGATCCCCAGGTGTTGCTGCACGACAGGGTGCAGAAGGGCCGGGAGCGCCTGGAGCAGGCGTTGGAGGCCCTCGCGCTGCTGTGCGAACCAGTGGAGCCGCCGAAAGGCGAGCT
>QHWQ01000262.1 GCA_003222635.1 Acidobacteriota bacterium
GCCGCGCTTCTGCAGCTGCATGTTGCCCCAGCGCTCGTAGAGGTGAAGTCCGACCGCTTCGAGCAGCAACCGGTTGGTCACCGGCGAGGTCCACTCCAGGTGCTCCTGCCGCAGGCGCGGGAAGCGCCGGTCGTAGCCGGCTTCGGGCGCTCTCGTCGCGCTGATGAAATTCGGGCACTGACACCAGCGATCGATCTTGTACGTGCCCGCGATCTTGTTGCGCGGCGTCGCCTGCCACGTCATGCGCAGGCTGTTGTTCCACGACCGCCCCTTGTTGAGACCGCGCTGGCTCGTGTCGGGCTCGTAGAGCCACTTGGTCGGGTCGAACGCGTTCTTGTTCATGAACACCGGCGCGTAGTTCTCGACCTCGTTGTAGCGCGTCGAGAACCAGAACCAGATGCGATCGCGCCGCAGCGGTCCGCCGAACGATTCGTTGATGTCGTAGTTGTGCTTCACCGCGTTCGGCGTGCCGAGGCCGGCGTCCTTCAGGCGCTGCGTGAAGTTGTCCCCCTGCAGGGCGCCGTTGGAGAAGGTGAAGAACGCCGAGTTGGCGAACGTGTTGCCGCCATCGCGCGGGATGAAGTTGATGCGCACGCCTCCGGTGGCCATCTCGGCCGACAGGCCCGACGTGTCAACCGTGATTTCCTGCGCGGAGCCGACGTCCGGAATCTGCCCGCCGACGTTGCCGCCGGCCTGCAGCGTCATCGTGTTGATGCCGTTGAGCGTGACGCGCTGATCGACCGTGCGGCTGCCGTGGATGGTCACGCTGCCGCCGGTGCCCTGCAGCTCCGAACCGCCGACGTCCTGGCCGCCGCCCTGCGTGCCCGGAATCATCCGCGCGATCGTCAGGTAGTTGCGCGCCGACGGCAGCGCATCGATCATGTCCGCCGAGAGCACCTGCTGCTTCGTCACACTCTGCACGTCCACCGTGGGCGCTTCGCCCGTGACGGTCACCTGCTCTTCGATGGTGCCGACGCGCAGCTGCGCGTCGACGCGCGTCACCGCCGATCCGGTCAGCTCGACCCCGTCGCGGACGATCGTCGAGAAGCCCGTGAGCGAGAACGAGACGCGGTACAGTCCCGGCCGCAGATCGACGATCTGGAAACGGCCGTTGCCATCCGTTACAGCAGTCCGGACCTTTTCGATGAGCACCGGACTCGATGCGTCGACGGTAACGCCCGGCAGCACGGCGCCGGATGCGTCCTGCACCACGCCGGTGACCGTCGCCTGCGCCGACGCGATCGCCGGCAGCAGGAGCATCCATGAGAGCACGAACATGACCGCGGTGAATCGGCGCATCGCGACCTCTCCTCTCGGCCCCGACGCGAGGGACCGCCAGCGTCTTTCTAGTCGGAGGCTCCGTCCTCGTCTTGCAGAAACTGGATGGCGATGAGCAGAATCCTGCGCCCTAGCGAACGGCGACCGCCTGCGGTCGTGCTGCCCCAACCTTGCGCGGCGCCGTTTCACGCAGGAAGACCGCGACCACGACGCCGAGCAGCACGCCGGACATCGCGACCCACAGGATGTTTTCGATGCCGTAGCGCTGTGCGACCGCGCCGGCGATGATCGGCGCCACGCCTCCACCGAAAATCTCGCCCGCGCCGACCACCATGCCGATCGCCGATGAAATCAGCCCGGCAGGCGCCGACTCGGTCGCGATCGGTCCGGTGATGAGCGCGATGTTGCCGAGGCAGCCGAAGCTGACGAGGAACAGCAGCGCGAAAAGCATTGGCGGATTCGCGCCGGTGTTCTTCAGCACGTAGACGAAGATGGCGGCGCCGGTAAAGCCAACGACCGCCATCACGCGGCGGCCGAACAAATCCGACAGTCCGGGCACCGCGAACTGGCCGACGAATCCGCCAAAGCCAAGACCGGACATCACGAAGCCCATCTGTGTCGACGTCAACTTCAGGTAATCGAGCAGATAGTTGGGCACCATCGCGCCGAGCACGAAGACGCACGTCATCGCGCAGAACAGGCCGCACATCGACAGCACGATGTTGCGGCTCTTGAAGACGTCAAACCACCGGCCGCCCTGCTCCACCGCGCCGACGATGCGGCCGCCCTGCGTCTCGGCCGGCTCGCGCAGGACGACAGACAGCAGGCTGCCGACGATGAGACCGGGAATCGCAACGGTGAGGAACACCCATCGCCACGACGGAAGGACAGTACGAGCCCTCCATCACGCCCATCAGCAGCCGGATGGTGAAGAGGCTGGCGAATCCAGTGGCCAGGCCGGAGGCGCCAGACAGCACGGAGAAGAGAAAGACGACGGGAATGAGCACCTTGCGGTGGCCGATCGCATCCGAGAGGCGGCCGCTGAAGATGGCGAACAAGCCCCACGCCATTCCAAGGATGCCGATGATGGCGCCCTGATCCTGAATGTTCAGGCCGAGGTCGCTCAGCATGAACGGGAAGAGCGGCGCGATGATCCAGCGGTCGAGGCCGACGAGCCCGAAGCCAAGTCCGAGCAGCGTGACGGCCTTCCACTCGTAGGAGGTATCCCAGGCGGTTTGAGGTGTGCTCATAGACGTCAAGATTCGGGCGTTTCACGTACCGTTTCTGCAAGACACCGCCGATGGTAATCGGTTACGACTTCTAGCCGTTGCGACGATAGACGCCCGGCGACACGCCGGTGTGGCGAATCATCCAGTGCGACAGGTGGCTCTGCGACGAGAAGCCGACCGACAGCGCGACGTCGATGATCGGAATCTCGGTGTTGCGGAGCAGCTCCTTGGCGCGCTCGATGCGGCGCGCGAGCACGTATTGATGGGGTGACTGGCCGACGGCGGCTTTGAACGCGCGCGCCAGGTACAAGGGGCTGATGCCGACCTGCGCCGCCATCGCGTCGAGCGTGAGCGGCTGGTCGAGGTTGGATTCGATGAACTCGATGAGCTGCCGCATCCGCTGATGCGACACCGTCGGCGCCGGCGGCAGCGTCGTCGGGCGCGACTGCACGGAGTGGGCACGCGCGAGGTGGACGGCCATCATCTGCGCGACGGTGTCGATGTAGAGGCCGTCCCGCACCGAGCCGGTGCGCAGCGCCTCGCCGAGCGCAATGGCAAGCTGCTCGAGCAGCGGATCGATGACGCCGAAGCGCGGCACGATCTCGGCCGCCGAGGCGTCGCAGCCGTACAGTTCGCTGACGGCGGCCTCGTAGAGCGATCGGCGCAGGTAGACCTGGAGGATCTCAGGGTGTCCGTGATGCTCCCATTCGGTGACCGTTTCGGGCGGCGTGACGCAGATGTTGCGCGGGCCGAGCAGCCGCTGCTCGCGCCGCGCGCCTTCGATCTTGCGCGTCACCTCGCAGGGATGCGTGATGTGGTAGATGATGAACGGATGATCGAGCGCCGACTCGGTGACGTGCAGCGGCGCTTCCTTGAAAATCGCGGCATGCAGCGACCGCCAGCCGACGTCCTGGCTGTGCGCGAGCAGCTCGTTTTCGGGCCGCAGCGCGCGCCCGTGCGTTTCGCCGGCAGTAAAGAGCGTGTCGGGGGGCGTCATGACCTCCTGCCTTCGCGGTGTGCGTCTTATACGCTTCCACCCGACTAGAGATCAATACGTCAATGCATCACTTCGGGCACTTCGATCCGGCCGCGCTCGCCGCCCACCCCGTCTATGACGGGCAGGGCCAGGGCTATCGTCAGGCGCCGCTTGTGGACGACAAGGCCGGATCGGTCCACACCGGGCTGAGTATCGCCGAGCTTGCGCCCGGCGGCACTCTCAACCCGCATCTGCATTCGTACGAAGAAAGCTTTTACGTGTTGAGCGGCGAGGCGATCGTGCGCGTGAACGATCAGGCGTACCGTGTCGGTCCCGGCGACCTCGGCGCGCTCAAGGTCGGCACCGTGCACGCGTGGCGCGCGATCGGATCCGCGCCGGTGCGCTGGCTGCAGATGGCGGCGCCGCAGCCGAAGCCGCCCGGGCATGAACGCGACACGTTCTTCGTCAGGAACGACTCTCCGCCGAACGACGCGCCGCGTCTTGATCCGTCTCGCGCCGACGGGAACCTGCTCGGCCACTTCGACGTCGGACAGATTCCGCCCGGCGACGAGGGACGCATCGAGGCCGGCGGGCTTAAGGGCGTCTTCCTGAAATGGCTCATTGACGAGAAGTTCGGCGCACGCCACCATCGGCTGCTCTTCATCGAGTACCTGCCCGGCGTCTCGATCGGGCTGCACGACCATACGTACGAAGAGGCCTACTTCATTCTGAGCGGCGAGGTCGAAGCGTCGATGGACGGGAAGAAATATCGCGCGCGCGCCGGCGATGTGCTCTGGACCGGCGTCGGGTGCGTGCACGCGTTCGCCAACACCGGCCGCGAGCCCGTGCGCTGGCTCGAGACGTTCTCCCCGCAGCCGCCGCAGGAAAATGTGTTTCGGTTCATGGCCGAGTGGGATCAGCGCGCCAAGGAGTTGGAGGGATCATGACCGCAGAACGCACGCGCCCGTTGACCGGCGCTGAATACCTCGAGAGCATCCGCGACGGCCGCGAGATCTGGATCTACGGCGAGCGCGTCAAGGATGTGACGACGCATCCGGCGTTCCGGAACACCGTGCGCATGATCGCGCGCCTCTACGACGCGCTGCACGATCCCGCCCGCAAGGACATCCTGACCATCCCGACCGACACGGGCAACGGCGGCTACACGCACCGCTTTTACCGGGCGACGCGCAACGCCGAGGAGCTCGTCGCCGCCCGCGACGCGATTGCCGAGTGGGCGCGCGTCAGCTACGGATGGATCGGCCGCAGCCCCGACTACAAGGCCGCCTTTCTCGCGACGCTCGGCGCCAATTCCGACTTCTACACGCCGTACGACGGCAATGCGCGGCGCTGGTACAAGAAGGTGCAGGAAGAGGTCTCCTTCGTCAACCACGCGATCGTGAATCCGCCCGTCGATCGCGATCGCCCGCTCGACGAAGTGAAGGACGTGTACATGCACGTCGAGGAGGAAACGGACGCCGGCCTGATCGTCAGCGGCGCGAAGGTGGTGGCGACGACCTCGAGCCTGACGCACTACAACTTCATCGCCAACAACGGCGCGCTGCCGATCAAGACCAAGCCCTTCGCTTTCGTCTGCATCGTCCCGACCGACTCTCCAGGCGTGAAGCTGTTCTGCCGGCCGTCGTACGAGATGACGGCGGCGGTGATGGGCTCGCCCTTCGACTATCCGCTCTCGAGCCGGATGGACGAGAACGATTCGATCCTCGTCTTCGACAAGGTGTTCGTCCCCTACGAGAACGTCTTCGCCTACGGCGACATCGACAAGGTCAACAACTTTTTCCCGCGCTCGGGGTTCCTCCCCCGCTTCATGTTCCAGGGGTGCACGCGCCTGGCGGTGAAGCTCGATTTCTTCGCGGGGCTGCTGCTCAAGGCGGTGGAGGCGACCGGCGCGAAGGACTTCCGCGGCGTGCAGGCGCAGGTTGGCGAAGTGCTCGCGTGGCGGAATCTCTTCTGGGGCCTGACGGACGCGATGGCGCGGACGACGATCCCGTGGACGGAAGGATACGTGCTGCCCAACCTCGATTACGGTCTCGCCTACCGCGTGATGTCCAGCATGGCGTATCCGAAGATCAAGGAGATCATCCAGAACACGCTGGCGAGCGCGCTCATCTACCTGCCGTCGAGCAGCCTGGATCTCAAGGTGCCGGAGCTGCGGCCGTATCTCGATCAGTTCGTGCGCGGATCGAACGGCTACAGCGCGGAGGATCGCATCAAGCTGATGAAGCTGCTGTGGGACGCGCTCGGCACCGAGTTCGGCGGACGCCACGAGCTCTACGAACGCAACTACTTCGGCAACCACGAGAGCATCCGCTTCGAGACGCTGATGGTGTCGGACCTGTCGGGTGCCAGTGCGAAGTACAAGGGCTTCGCCGAGAAGTGCATGGCCGAGTACGACTTGAACGGGTGGACGGTGCCCGATCTGATCAACCCGGACGACGTCAGCGCCGTGATCAAGAAACACCAGACCGCCCTCTGATGATCGACGCACGCGCGTTTCGCCAGACCGTCGGACAGTTCGCCACGGGCGTGACGATCATCACGACCGAGGTCGAGGGGGCGATCCGCGCGCTGACGGTCAACTCGTTTACCGCCGTCTCGCTCGATCCGCCGCTCGTGCTCTTCTGTGTGGGGAAGGCGACGAAAACAGGTCAGGCCATTGACGCGGTGAAGGCCTTCACGGTGAACATCCTCCGCCAGGAGCAGCAGGACCTCTCCACATATTTCGCAGGCGGGTGGACGCATCCGCTGCCGCCAACCTTCGAGTTCCTCGCGTGGAACGGCGGCCCGCGGCTCGACGGCTGCGCGGCGGCGATCGGCTGTACGACGTACGCGATCCACGAAGGCGGCGACCACTGGATTGTCCTGGGCGAGGTGGTGGCGCTGCACCGGACGACGTGCACGACGCCGCTGATCTTTCACGGCAGCCGTTACGCGAACCTCGGGGCGACCTTCGAACGCGAAATTCTGGTGTCAGGTTTTTGATTCAAGGAGAGATCCGATGAACGGCAGACTCCTCATTGTCCTCGCCATCGCCATCATGGGAGCGGGCATCACGGCTCGCGCGCATCATTCCTTCGCCGCGACGTATCACGAGGACAAGACCGTCACGATTCAGGGCAAGCTCGTGCAGTTCCTGTTCCGCAATCCGCATTCGTTCGTGCACGTCGAGGCGCCCGACGAGAATGGCGAGATGGTGCGATGGGCGGTCGAGTGGGCCGGCGTCGGTCAGCTCACCGGCGCGGGCATCACGCGCGAAACGCTGAAGTTCGGCGACGTGGTGGTCATCACCGCCAATCCCGGACGCAATCCCGCCGACCACCGCCTGCGGATGGTGACGTTGAAGCGGCCGTCCGACGGATTCACGTGGGGCCAGGCGCCTGGGCAGGTCGTCGACTGACATGAAAGCCGCCGTACTGGCCATCGCGCTGCTGATGCCGCTGTCGGCGTCGGCGCAGAACGTCGCGATCGCCAACGTCAGGATCGTCGTCGGCAGCGGCCAGGTCATCGAATCGGGCACGATCATCGTCCGCGACGGCAAGATCGCCACGGTGACGGGCAGCACGGTGCAAATCCCTCGCGGCCTGCAGGTGATCGACGGCAAGGGGATGAGCGCGATGCCCGGATTCATCGACGGTCACAAGCATCTCGTGGACGGCCCGACCGCGAAGGCGTGGATGCAGTCGCTGCTCGAGGCCGGCTACACGACGGTGTTGATCGGCGGCGGCGCCGCCGAGGCGAACCTTGCGTTGGCGAGAAAGATCGAGTCGGGCGAGTACAACGGGCCGCGGGCCATCCCCTCGGGGGCCGTGAATCTTCGCCAGACACCCGCGGACGCGCGCGCCGCCGTCCAGGCGCTCGCGAAGCTCGGCATCAAGCACACCGGTGAAATCGCGCTGACGCCCGAGCCCGCGCCGCCGCAAGCAGAGATCGAAACGCTGAAAGCCATCGTCGATGAAGCGAAGAAGGTGGGCATCCAGGTGAACGTGCACGCGGTGAGCAGTCCCGCGATGATCGCGGCGATCGATGCCGGCGTCACGCGCCTGGTGCACCTGCCGAACAAGGACTGGACCAGCTACGAGCAGGCCGACGCGGTCGCACAGTCGGGCGCCATCGTGGCGGGCCTGATTGCGTTCGGCGCGCCGAACATCGACACCCTCTCGCAGGGCGCCGCGCCGGTGCAGTGGCCGAAGGACAACACGGCGCGCTTTCGCGACGGCAAGCCGTGGCCGGAGGCGATTGTCGGCGCGAACCGCGATGCGAAGGGGCGCGCCACCGGCACCGAGGGCGGCTACACGATCATCAACGCCAGGCGCATCTGGGACGCCGATCCGAATCACACGACTATCTCGTACTCCACCGATCAGAATGCGGATGACCGCGTCGTGCTCGAACACGAGCTGAAGTCCTTCAGCATCGTCTTTTCGATGGCCGACATCCACCGCATCATCGGACCGAACGCCGCGCGCTTTGTCGGGATGGCCGATCAAATCGGGACGCTCGAGCCCGGCAAGCTGGCGGACATCATCCTGCTCGATGGCGACCCGACGAAGAACATCTATGAGATGCTGAAGACGAAGGTCGTGCTCAAGGAAGGCAAGGTGGTCGTCGACAAGCGGCCGCCGCCGCCGCCGAACGGACGATCGCCGCGGTCCACGCCGTAACTGCAACACCCGACAAAACCGCAGCGCACGATTGTCGGGTTTACCAGACCGTTCTCACGCCCGGGTACTTGCGGATGTTATCGTCCGAGGTCAGTACCGCCAGCGCGCGCGCCTGTGCGAGCGCAACGATCACACGATCGAATGGATCACGATGGACGGGCGGCAAGGCAGCCGCCGCGCACGCGGTGGCGGCTTCGAGCGGAACTTCGCGCAAATCGTATCGCTCGGCGAGCGCCGCGAACCACTGCGCCGCTGGCTCGCCGAGCTGAAGCTTGCCGCCGGCGACTTCGATCGCTACTTCCCAAGGCGTCACGACCGATACGTACGCCTCCGGCGCAACCCGTAAGGCGGCTGCGGCTTCGCGGGGCAGGTTGCCGTCGGCAAGCGCCAGCAGCGCGCACGTATCCAGCAGCACGTTCATCGCAGATCATTCGGCCATTCGTCGTGAGTCAGTGGCTCGGTCGGACGATAGGCGCGCGCCCGCTTGACGCGAAAACGCCGGTCGGGTGTGAGGTCGCGGACCGGACGTCGTTTCGCGCGGCGCCGGATTTCAGCGATTTCCCGGCCGTCGCGGCACAAGATCACCGTCTCGTTTTGCTCCTCCACCGCTTTGACGAGCTCGGAGAGACGTGTCTTCGCCTCGTGCATGTTGACGGTGATCATATTAGCTAATCTAGCTAGGATCAGCGCGACCGTCAAGGACGCTGCGTATCGAACGGCCCCGTCGATGTGGAAGAATCAGAAGACGCGCATCACGAATCATGATCATCGTCCTGATGGGACCCGCGGGTGCGGGGAAAACGACGGTTGGTAAAGCGCTGGCAACGGCGCTCGCGTGGGCGTTCGTCGATGCCGACACGCTGCATCCCGAGTCGAACGTCGAGAAGATTCGCGCCGGCCATCCGCTCACCGAGGCGGACCGTCGACCGTGGCTCGCGCGCACGCGCGAGGCGATCGTCTCGCTGACACGCGATCGCACGCATGCGGTCATCGCCTGCTCCGCGCTGCGGGAGCGTCATCGCCTCCTGCTCGCCGCGGACATCCCGTCGCTGCGCTGGGTGTTTCTGCATGGCGACCGCGATCTGCTGGAACAGCGGCTGCGTGATCGCGCTGGACATTTTGCCGGCCCGGACATTCTGGACAGCCAGCTCCGCGAGCTCGAACCTCCACGCCACGAGCTCACGCTTCCCGCGCAGGTGCCCGTCGATGCGCTGGTTGACACGATCTGCACGGAGCTTGGGCTGACGCCGATCCGCTCGCGGCAGGTACTGGGATAATACCGGCCCCTCCGGCCACTCTACATGTCACATCTGGCGACGCTCTTCGACCCGCCGGACAACGCAACCGCTGGTGAATTGCGGCTGCGGCTGCGCGCGCTCGCCGATCTCGTGGCGCGCGCGCCGGTGCCGATCGCCGTCGCGCACGACGCCGACTGCCGGCTCGTGACCGCGAATGAAGCGCTGGCCCGCCTGCTTGGCGTGCCGGCCGACGCGAACATCTCGCTGACGCCGCGCGCCGGCGAGCAGCCGCTCTACCACATCCAGCACCGCGGCCGCGATCTCCCGACGAGCGAGCTGCCGATGCAGTACGCGATCGCGCATCGGACGCACGTCACCAGCGACATCGAGATCGTCCGCGCGGACGGCTCGCTCGTCTACATCCAGAACGACGTCGAGCCGTTGTACGACAGCAAGGGGCAGGTGTGCGGCTGCGTCAGCGTCTGCGTGGACGTGACCGAGCGGAAGCGCGTCGAGGACGTGCTGCGTGAGTCCGATCGGCGCAAGGACGAATTCCTCGCGACGCTCTCCCACGAACTGCGCAATCCGCTGGCGCCGATCCGCAACGCGGTCGAGGTGATGCGCCGCGCGGGACCCGATGCGGAGGTCGCCGAGCGCGCGCTCGCGATCATGGAGCGGCAGCTGCAGCAGCTCGTGCACCTGACCGACGACCTGCTCGACATGTCGCGCATCACGCACGGCGCCATCGAGCTGCAGCGCGATCGCATCGACCTCCGCGTCGTGCTGCGCAGCGCGGTCGAAAGCATCCAGCCGCTCAGCGACGCGGCGTACACGGATCGCGGCGGCCACATCTCGCTGAGCGCGTCGGTCCACGACGGGCGCGTGACGGTCACGCTGACCGACACCGGCATCGGCATCGACCCGGCCATGCTGCCGCGGATCTTCGACATGTTCGTGCAGATCGATCAGGACGTGCACCGTGCTGGCAGCGGTCTCGGCATCGGGCTCGCGCTGGCCAAACGCCTCGTCGAGCTGCACGGCGGCACGATCGAGGCGCGCAGCGGCGGCCTCGGCACCGGCACCACGTTCGCCGTCGGGCTTCCGTTGATGACGGCCGCGGGAGACACGACGTCCGATGCGGAACCGCCGGTCGACGCCGTCGTCGCCTGCCGCGTGCTGGTGGCCGAAGACATTCCGGACGCCGCGGAAATGATGCGGTTGATGCTGGAGACGATGGGGCATGCGGTGCGTGTCGCCGCCGATGGCGTCCAGGCCGTGGCGATTGCGCAGGAGTTCGAGCCGCAGGTCGCGCTGCTCGACATCGGCATGCCGCGCATGGACGGCTACGAGGCCGCGCGCCGCATCCGCGCCATGCTCGGCCAGCGCGTCTATCTCGTCGCGCTCACCGGATGGGGCCAGGAGGAAGACGAGCGACGTGCGCTCGCCGCCGGCTTCGATCGCCACGTGACCAAGCCGGCCGAGCCGGAGCTGCTGGAGTCGCTCATCGCATCGGCCGTAGGATCACAGGCGTGACCATCACGGTGTATCAGAAGCCCACGTGCACCACCTGCCGCCAGGTGCACGCGGCGCTGCGCGACGCGGGCGTCGACTTCGAGGCGGTGGACTACTACACCGATCCGATTCCGAAGGCGAAGCTGAAAGAGCTGCTGCGCAAGATGAAGATGTCAGCGCGCGATCTGCTCCGCACCAGGGAAGACATCTACAAGAAGCTGCGCCTCGGCGAGCGCGATCTCAGCGACGACGAGATCGTCGATCTGATGGTGAAGCATCCGGACTTGATTGAGAGGCCGATTGTCGAGAAACGCCGAATTGTTCCTTGAAGTGCCGGTAGAAGTTCTTCTTGCTTCGATATCCCACCAGAAGGCTGACGGCTTCGATTTTCTCGCCGGCACGGATCAGGGCGGCGGCGTGGCGCACCCGTACCCGCGTCAGGAAATCATGAACCGTCTGGCCGGTCTGATGTTGAAAGAGCATGGCCAGGTACCGTTTCGATCGCCCGAGACGTGCGGCGAGGACATCGAGTGTCAACGGCTCCGCATAATGCTCCTCGATGAGGCCGACCATTCGGGCGACGAGCGGTGACGCGGCGTGCCGCGGAGGCCCGGCCTCGGCAACGAGGTCGTGAATCGTCGCGCGAAAGTCCATGAGAACGCCTGTCTTGCGCGGCGCGGCCGTCGATGCGGATGAGGAGCGCGAACTGTCGGCCGTGTCGGCGGTGTCGTTCGCGTTCAGCAGCACCCGAATCGATTCCGCCAGATCGACCAGCAGCACCGACAGCGCCTGTTCATCCCGGAACGGCGACGTCTCGACCTGTTCGATGAAGTGATCGATGTGCACCGGCCACTCCTCGGACGACGTTCGAGAAAGTCGACGCAGCAGATCGATCTTGAGGTGAATAACGTCGCGGAGGCACAGCATACGAAGGTGCAACGGAGGTGCCGTCGCAGCGCGCGTTAGCGCGCGCACGCGTCAGCGAGAGTCGCGATGTGTGCGTTGTACGAACGTCGCAACACGATCAAACAATCCGGCCACCACAATCGTCGCAAACGGAACTCGTATCCGTCCGTTTCCGCTCGCTGGCGGATGCTCATTTGCTCCCACGCGGCGTGTGATGGAGGTAGCGGTATGAGACTACACACGCCGATGCGGCGAAGGCTCTTCACTGCGGTGCTGCTGTGTCTGCCTGCATTCGTGCTCGGGGGCGGAACGGTGCGGGGAGACTCGAGTCCGGCGTTCAGCGGTCAGGCCACCGTTGTGCGCGCCACGCTTCCGGTGGCCGGCACGATCGTCCTGGCGGACACGGGACCATTGCCGCAGTCGGGTGGTGCGCTGAACGCATCTCTGCTGGACGTCGCTGTTCCGAACCTGCTCACGGCTGAAGTCGGGCACGCATCGACCATCGGCCAGGGCGATCGCAGTCGCTCCGCGGCGTCGGTAGCGCGCCTCGCCGTGACAGCGGGTGGCAACACGGTTGAAGCCGAGTTTCTGAGGGCGAGCGCAGTGGCCACATGCGCGCCTGGTGGTGGATCAGCCAGTGGCCAGTCCGAGCTTGCGGCACTCGTTATCAACGGGCAGCAGGTCGTCGTCAGCGGCGCGCCGAATCAGATGGTGATGCTGCCCGGTGGTGGAGAGGTGATCATCAACGAGCAGAACAGCAATGGGCCCGGCGACATCACCGTCAATGCGCTGCACGTGATCGTGCCTGGAGTGGCGGATGTCGTCATCGCGTCGGCGCATGCGGACATCACCTGCCCGGGTCCGCCACCGCAGCCGCCATGCGCGGGGTCGGACTTCGTTACCGGAGGCGGATGGATCGTGTCGCCATCCGGCGGCAGGGCGAATTTTGCTGTCGCAGGCGGGCTCAAGAATGGCGCACTGTCGGGCCATCTCCAGTTCATCGATCATGGCGCAGGCCCACGCGTCAAGGGAACCGGTGTGACCGCATACGTGGTCACGGGGCCGTCGACACGCCACATCGAAGGAACCGCTGACATCGACAACATGCCGGGCAGGTACCAGGTGGATGTCGCCGACAACGGGGAGCCGGGCCACGACACCGATGCGTTCAGCCTGACGCTGTCTACCGGCTACACCGCAAGCGGTCTGTTGGGCGGAGGCAATATCGTTGCGGGTGCAGAAGTTCTCGGTCAGATCCTCATGACCGAGCGACAGCGTCATCCACGCCGATGTCCACGGCTTGGTCAACACCTTCGCATCCTCGATCGTGTACTGATATTCGAGATAGTTCAGCGACGGCCGCCGCAGGCGCTCGATCACGTGGAGCTGGTCGCTGTGGAACCAGCCATCCTTGATCCAGGTGCGTTCGTCGATCGAAATTGAGTCGATGACGAGCGTGTCGCCCTCCCAGCGCGCGGTTTCGTCGCCGTTGAAGAGCGGCTCGAGGTCCTCGGGCTTGCTGTGCGGCCGCCCGTCGGTATGGACGACGCGCCACCGGTTGTTGTTCTCGATCAGGTGGATGAACTGCCCGGGCTTGGTGTCGATCTGATGCACGTACGCGTTGTCCGTGAACATGCCGGGCGTGCCGACCGGCGTGCAGTTCACGTTCGCGCTGCCGAGTTCCAGATCCACTCTGGTGAAGCTCTTGTACTTCGCCTCGGCCCACGGCTGGAACGGAATCGGGTCCTCCTTGACGCGCTGCTCGGGCACGACGCTCCACGCGTTGGCCTTCCCCGTCGGGCCGGGGAACCAGACACCGGACAGATCGACGTGGCCGTCGGACATCTTCGGCGGCGGCCCGCCGGGCGGCAGCGGCACGGGCACGACGCTGCCGCGCGCCTGCACGAACGGTTTCTCCTGCGCGCTCGCGGCGATCGGCAGGGCGACCAGCGACGCGAGCATCACGCCGACGTATGTCTTCATGGTCATCTCCACAGCTTGGTGCCGAAGATTCCTTCCACGTCCTGCCCGACACGCTGGATGGTGCCGTCCGCGAGCTTGACGAACGACGCCGCATAGCGGTTGTCGGTGCCGTTCCTCGACAGGCATCCTCTCACCGTCACTTGCTTGTTGACGCTGCCGTTCAACGCCGCGTAGGTGGCGCCGCCGCGTTTCAGGTTGGACGTCGACGAGAGCTGGAACGTCTTCTCCACTGTCGCGCCGCCTTCATCCTTCGTGCTGACGAAGACATACGCGTGCGGGTTTTCGTACGCCACTTTCGTCAGCGTGCCCGTGATGTCGGAGCACTTGCTGGCGTCGAACTCCACGGCAAACGCGTGATGCGCGAACGCGGGCGACGAGGCAACGAGAAGCAGGAGACCCAGGGTGATGGCCGTCGCTCTCATTCCGTCCTCCACTAAAAATCGTACTTGATCCCGAACTGCATGATACGCGGGAACCCCGTCTGCGTCGTGATGCGGCCGAACGTGCCGGCGTTGAAGTTCGTCACGGGGTCGCCCCAGTTGAAGTGATTGAGCAGGTTGAACGACTCCAGGCGAAGTTCGAGCCGCTGCGTCGCGCTGACGGCGATCAGCTTGGAGACCGCGAGGTCCACGTTCCAGTACGCCGGCCCGACGACCGCGTTGCGCGGAAGATCGCCGAGCGTGCCGGGCGCCGGCTGCGCAAATGCCGCGCGGTTGAACCAGCTCGTCAACGTGCGCTGATAGAAGTCGTCGCTCACTTTGTCGGGGCGCTGGTTCAGGATGCCGGTGAACGCGTTGTCGATCCCGCTCAGGACGTCGAGCCGGTTCCCCGAGCGCGCGTTGAGGATCCCTGAAAACCGCCAGTGCGACGCGAGCGCGCGAAGCGCAGCGCCGCCGACGTCAGGAATTTCGTAACCGCTCGATTGATTGAACCGTGGATTCTGCGGCGTGCCCTTGCACTCCGAGAGCGTGTAGTTGGCGCTGAGGCTCACACCGTCGTCCGCGCGGCGCTGCACCGCAAACTTCACGCCGGCGTAGTTCTGGTGACCGATGTCGGTGTTGAGATCGAGCGCGCCGATGAGGGCCGCCTCGCGCGGGTTCTGCTGATAGAGCAGGCGCCGCTGATTCAGGTTCGACTGAACCGAGCACACCGGATAGGACACGCCGTTGATCACGCACGGGCCCTGGCCCATGTAGAGGCCCGGATTCAACGCCACCTGCGCCCACAGTCGATCGGAATGGCTTCCGAGGTACGCGACGCTGACGCCCCAGTTGGTGCCCAGCTGCTGTTCCAGGGTGACGTTCCACGACTGCACGCGCGGAGAGTTGATGTCGGGATCCATCGTGCCAAAGGATCCAAACGCGACGTACTGTGTGTCCGGCCCGGTGACGATCGGATGGGGATCCCCGCCGACGCCTCTATAAGGATCGTCGAGCAGTCCCGTCGGATCCTGGATGATCGAGCGGTTGCCGAATGGTGGCGCCCCGGCGTTGATGTTGTGGTACTCGCCGGACATGAAGTCGTACCCCATGGAATACGACGAACGCAGAGCGAGACGGCCGTCGCCGCGAACGTCCCACGCCACGCCGCCGCGCGGCGAGAGATTCCACCACTGCTTGTTCAAGCCGGTCTGCCCCTTCGGGAAACCGGGATCGCCGGGATAGGTCAGACCCGCGGGCGCGTTGTGGAAGACAGTGCTCTTGATCCCCTTCTGAAAGTTTTCCATCCGGAAGATCGTGACCGCGTTGTTCTCGACGTTCTGGCCGAAGTATGGCTCCCAGCGCATGCCGTAGTTGACCGTCACCCGGCTCGAGAGACGCCACGAATCCTGCGCATACGCGCCGAGGTACCAGTTGTTGATGAGCAGCAGGTTCTTGCCGCCGTGCTCGAGGGTCGTCACGCGGCCGACGAGGAGATCCGCGAGGCTGAGGCCGGTGATTGAACCATTGATGATCCAGCTGCCGTTGGCGCGGGACGTCGACGTGTAGTGTCCTCGCCAGAATTGCGTGTTCGCGCCGAGGCCGAACTGGTGATTCCCGCGCACGACGGTCAGGTCCTCGGCCACCTGGTAGGTCTTGTTATCGAAGTAGGCCCGGGCCTGGTTGGCCGGGTAGAGCGAGAACGCCGGAGAGACGTTCAGCACCATGTATCCCGGGTCGTAGCTGTAGACGTTCGAGCCGATGTCCTTCGGCGAGAAGAACGGCGTCTGGTAATTGTCGACGGTCGCCTTGTTCCACGCGAACCGCAGCGAGTTGACGGTGGAGGAGGTGATGACGGTTGTCGCGCCGAGCGTGAGCGAGTGTGACCAGTCGTTCGCGCCCTGGTTGACCGTTTTCAACACGTTGTCCGAGCCGCCTGCGTATGCGGACGGCTGCGTGAAACGTACGAGGAAGTAGCGTCCGAAGAACGAGTGCTTCGCGCCCAGCTGATAGTCGACGCGGCCAAGCGTCTGCTTCTCGTCGCGGTCAGACGTCACGTCGTAGGTGATCTGGCCGCACGGATCAGTGCTGCCCGGCAGCCGTTTGACGATGTTCAAGGCCGCCGGACTGAACTGCGCCGGATTGATCTGGTTGTTGACGTACGGCGCGCGCAGCGTCACCTGACGGCCGCCGTTGCACGCTGGCGACGCGAAGTCCCGCAAATCGCCCGCGAGCATCGTCGGCGTCGGCACATACGCGATGTTCGAGGCGGGACGCTGCTTCAGGACGGTGCCCTGATACGCGCCGAAGAAGAAGAGGCGGTCCTTCACGATCGGCCCACCCAGTGTGCCCCCGAACTGGTTGCGCTTGAGGCCATCGTCCAGGCGCTTGCCATCGGGCCCGAGCGCCGCGAACGGGCTCGTCGCGTTGAACCGATGGTCGCGGAGGAACTCGAAGCCGTTGCCTGAGAATCGATTGGTGCCCGACTTGGTCACGGCGTTCACGTTCGCCGCGGAGTGGACGCCGTTCTGCGCGGTGAGGCCGCTCGTCGCGACGCGGAACTCCTGGAGCGCGTCGGGAAACGGCAGCGGGAGATTGACGTTCTCCTGCGGGTTGTTGTGCGTGGCGCCGTCGAGCGTGTAGCCGACGCCGGTCGGCAGGCCGCCGGCCACGGAAATCCTGACGCCCCCCGGCGAGGTGCGGTTCGTGGCTTCGGCCGTCTGCACCGCCGCGCCCGCGAGCACGAGCAGGTCGGTGACCTGGCGTCCCTGCAGCGGGAGCTCGACGATCCGCTCCTGCTCGACCACCGAGCTGATGCCCGCGCTGCGCACGTCCACGATCGGCGCCGCGGCTTCCACCGTCACGGCTTCTTCGAGCGAGCCGAGCGCGAGCGTCGCGTTCACCGTCGGCGTCGCGCCCACCTGCAGCACGAGCCCCGTCTGCACGTAGGTGCGGAAACCCTGCAGCGCAATCTCGAGGCGATACGGGCCGGTCGGCAGGTTCGAGATCAGATAGGAGCCGGTATCGTCGGTGACGATCGAGCGCGTCAGGCCGGTGGCCGTCTGCATCATCGTCACGGTGGCGCCCGGCAGCACGGCGCCGCTCGAGTCGGTCACGCGTCCGTTGATTTGGGCGGTGGCGAGCTGTGCCCGCGCGGGCGCGGCGGTCAGGAGAGTCGCGAGAAGAGCGGCCGAACCAATCGTACACAACGCCCCGAAGAGACGCGCCATGAACCCGCCTTTCTGATGTCAGGTGGTCGGAACGATCGTCGCTGGAACTTTGGTGGCGCTTATAGCATCCGCCGCTTTATGCGGTCAAACGCACAGGGGTTCAGCGCATGATCGGCGTGATAACGCCAATCACGTTGCCCTCGGTCCACCGTGGCGTCGGCGTCCTCAACGGCCATCACGATCACCGGCGAACGCGCTGACGGATCGCGCGGCATCAGGCCGCCATTGATGAAGGCTTTGTCCTGCGGCATCCTCTTCTCGTCGGTCGGTCGCTAGGTCGATCTGCCCTGAGGATCTATGCGGTCCTCATGACGCGGGAACACAAGGGCGACAACGCCGCTCTTGTCGACCGCTCTTGGTCCTTCAACGGATGCGGCGTGCACGCGCGACCCGGCATAACGAACCGTACGAACCGGAAGATGTCACCGAGCTCATCGTCGAAGCGCGCAAAGCGTTCGCCTGGCATCTCCCCGAAGACCGCCGGAATCTGACCGACTTGAAAGACCTTCTCGATCGCGTTCGCGCGCACAACGACGCCATTATCGCGCTCTGCGGGCGCGTCCGCGACGCGGCGAGGAAGTAGCCGGGACACGGGTACGGCTGCTAAGATGCTTTGATCGCGTCGGTCGTCCCTGTCGTCCAGAGGCCTAGGACGCCGCCCTTTCAAGGCGGTAACACGGGTTCGAATCCCGTCAGGGACGCCAGCTCCTACGCGTTGACTCGACGCGACTTCCCGATGCACCCTAACGCTCGTTCGAACCTGTCATGAGCGCAGAGCTTCGAAATAGGTTTCGAGCGTCCTTCATCATGAGCGACGCACCAATCCCGATCACTTCGGCTCAGGATCTCCTCGCTGATGTCCGATCGCGACCGGTCTGGGACGGAGCGTCGATCTCGCCCGCGGACGCCGAGTATCCTCGCGTGCACGTGGATTGGCATGAAGGCCACGGATTCGTCTTCCAGTGCTACGAGGACGAAGAATCCTGGAGCGATTTCCTTGTGATGAGCCGCCATTTCTCGACGCCATCAATCGAAGTGGAGCTTGGCGGACAAGCGCTAGAGCCGAGAGAGAAACTTGGGAGCGCGCGAATCCGCGCAAAGGATGACTGTCACGCTACAATGTCCTTGAGATCTACTGATGGATGTCCATCTCGAAGTCCCAGAGGAATTCGCGCGACATCTTGCGTCGGACTCCAAGGGCCTCGCGCGTGTCGCCCTTGAGGCGCTCGCTGCCGAGGGTGTGCGGTCAGGAAAGCTCTCGGCATTCCAGGCGCGATCGCTACTCGGCATTCAGTCGCGATATGAAATGGATGGCTTTCTGAAGGCGCATGGCGTGTTGCTCGATCTGACCTTGGAAGACGTGCAGAAGGACTCTGACGCGGCGCTCGCCTCGTCGCGATGACGGTCGTCATCGCCGACAGCTCTCCAGTCAACTACCTCACCCTCATCGGATCGGTTGAGGTGCTATGGGCCGATGGGCGTCAGACCTTCCCCACTGGATCAGGTGCGGGTCGCGATCGTCAGTGACGACGACATGATGCATCTCGATCCTGGTGAACGTGCGGCGATCGCGTTGGCACACTCGGAACGTGGTGCGCTCTTGTTGATCGATGAGACCGCCGGTCGGATTGAGAAAGTCGGGAATGCACACGGTCACGCACGCAGCGGCGGACCGGCTCCGCGCTCGCCGTGCCAGACCGCGAGAATCCTGACCTCATGCTTGCCTGGAACGTAGTAGACGTGATAGCGCGTTCCTCTCAACAGAATACGGCGCGTGCCAGGTACGGGCGAGCGCCTATAGAGGCGGCCGATGTGTGGGGCGCGAGCAACGAGTTCGAACGTCCCAGATAGTTCTTCGAGGAAAAGATCTGGAGATGCGCGACGATTCGCACGCCACCAGTCGGCGATCGCGCGGATCTGAGTGTCGGCTTCGGGTGTGGTGGTGACCGGCAGGCTCACCGACGCCGGCGCAACTCGTCGAGGATTGCGGAGGCCGCACGGAGGCGGCCGGCTTCAGCCGAGGTCCAAGACGCGGCCAGCGCCTCGTGCAGCGCGCGGCGTTCCTCGTCGGTAAGATCGTCACCTTCGTCGTCGGCGACGAGATCGATGACCGTCCCATCGGGCAGTGTCGTCGGCTCGTCCAGGACGAGGCGACCCTTCTCGACGCGAGCTCTGAGAGGGCCCATGAGGTTACTGTACGGCGATCGGAGACCGCCGGCAAGCGCTCAGGTGGGCTGACCGCAAGGCCTCGATCTGCTTGACCAGGACGCGATCTGGTTCCAACTGGCGGGCATCAGGGACGCCAACTCCAACCTGCTGATTCGAGAGTGCTTCCAATCGCACTCGCATGCATGGTTGGAACCTCGTCGGCCAGGTTGTCAGCGCAGATCGCGCTCCGAGCGTACTAATTTCCCCAATTCCGCCTGCAGATCGCGTCCGCGGTGGTATCCGCGTTCCGCAATCAACGTGAGCGCGGATTGTGCTCGGGTGATGTCGAGGGTGGACGCTACGCGAAGGAGAGCTCGCAGATCGCCGGCATCTTGCGGGCGAGTGACATCGTCTCGGGCGAGAACCTTCAGGGCAATCAGGTGCCCTGTCGTCGCGACGCGCACACGGAGCTGTGGCAGCAGCTCGAGTGCGTCGGCTTCCGCCACAATCTCCGGCTCGATTCCCGACGACGCAAAGAGCAGGTCGATGACGGGACTGGTGGACTGCGGCGATCGCCTGAGCCTCGCTGTCGCGAGGCGACCTGGCTACGGCAACGGCAATGTCGGCATCGCGCGTGAAGGCGGTTCGGTGCGAGCGGACACTGCCAGTCCACCGACCAATGCGAAGGGATGGCGCGTTGTGGAGAGATCGGCGCAGATCTGACGCAGCGCCTGTTCAAGCGCTGTCACGCCAGGAGGGTGTTCACGTCCACCGTTGGACCCGGGCAGTCGCCGAACTCAGCCCCGGGTCGCTGGTGCAGCCACTCGCCGAGCAGTCGTTCGATTTCTTCGCCGTGGGCTTCGGGGTGACGGCGTCGAAGATTTTGGCGCATCACATCGACGCCAGTTTGAAACAGATCCAGCGCCATGCGGAACGAATCGATCGTCCGAGGGGATGTGGATCCCATTGGGTTCCGCTACTGTATGGCGTCGGGGCCTGCCGGGCAACTGAGAATGGGGGCGGCAAGTAGGTCATGTCGAACACATGGCGCGTTCCGACCGACGATGTACTGAGATGTCCACACTGCCAAGGAGACGCCAGCTTTGTGAGCTCGTGGACCTGCCGTGGACTCTGGGGTTACAAGGAAGTCCGCACGTACGAGTGTCCTGATCACGGACCGATTTTCGTCAGCTCACAAGCAGCCATCGGGCATCGTCCGAACATTGCCATAGACAAAGGCTCAGACGACGGGGACCGCGATTCGCTGGTGTCAGCGCCACCCAAGCACCAGCAGGGCGTCATTGCCGAACCGATCCGCCTGTCCGCAGAAGGTGGAGACGCGATCTCAATATCGCGGGATGGTACGTTAGCGGGCAGGCGACATGTCTTGAGGCCGCTTGCCGACGGCGTCGATCTGGTTGAGCAAACCTTGCTTACCGGCGCGCAAGCAGTCCGCCAGCAAGCAGCATCACTCCCACACCAAGAACGACCGGGAAGATTTCGAGGTTACTCCCAGCAGGGACTCCGGCTATGCCCATAGCCAGAACAGCTAGAGCCGCCGAACCCACCCCCGCTCCGATTACGATCAGCGCGTTAGAGACCAATCGTTTCACTGGAGTGCCATTACTGTACGCCCTTTTCAGGGTGGCGAACCAGCGCTCATCGAGTCGCGACCCAGCTCGCTCGGAGCCACCGCACCACGTGGTCCAACTGGCCGGCCTTCGGGATTTTCGTCAGCGACGGTTGCCAACGATTTACCTGTTGGCGTTGCGGATGCGCGACGCGAACTCGTCGACGTATTCCTGCACGCCTTTCATCACGCTATCGCCGTGCGCCGCGGCACCGCTCCCCGCAAGCCCGCCTTTGTGCAGCAGCTGGGCCTGAAGTAACACTGAGGCCGGCGTCCGTGAGCCGTTTCGTCACCATCGCCTGCAGCGCATCCTGCTTCAGCCCGCAACCCGCCGCCTGCGCGCTCAGGTCCTCGATGACCACGCCGAGTTGCCGCAGGCCCATGAGCGCGGCATCGGGTCGCTGATTGATCGCGGCCGCCAGCGCGCCGCCGCCCAGTTGCGGTGCTGATGATGCAGATGATGCAGCCGGACCGGCAGTGGCCGACGCCGCGTCGTTCGCGCCGGGACGATCGTAGACGAGCCGCACTTTTTCGCCACCCTTCGGCTCGACGAACTCGATATCCACGATCAGTTGTTCAGGCGCTGCGATGCGCGAGTACGAGTAGCGAAGCTGCCTTCCCTGCTCGACGTCGTACGTCACCACGAGTCGGCCTGCGTCGCGCGCCGTCGTCAGCCCGGCCGTGACCCGGCTCGAGAGATCGATCACTTCGATGCGGCCATTGGGGTGAAACGTGCGCGGCTGCCCGTTGTCCGCGGTGATCGTGACCGCCGTTGGAGTGTCGGCGATCGTCAGCTGCACGGGCGGCATGCGCACTTCGTTCGTCAGAAACGCAACGCGTTCCGCATCGTCGAGGCTTTCGCGCGGCGGCTGACGATTCGAGACGCGGCCGCGGCCGCCAGAACGAGCCCCGCCTCCGGCAGCAGGGCTGCTGGCCGTGTCGCCAGCCGCGATCGCGTCGCTGAGCCAGTCGGCGGTGAAGCCAATTTCCTTCGGAAACTGACTTTGCCCTCGATCCAATGTCCATCGGCCGTCGAGCGTCGAGATGTCCTGTGCGTGCGCCACCTGCAGCATCAAGATGCAGCCGAACAGAATTGCGAGGATTGGTCTCTTCATGCGTGTACCACACAGGCGATACTAACGAAGACGCTGGAAGATTGACATCGGCCGTGCGGAAGCCGACGATGAGCTTATGGCTCGCGCGCTGGTCGTCGCGACGGTGTGGTGTCTCTGTGCGCCAGCGTTCGCCCAGATACAGGGGACGCTCCACATCACGATCATGCTGCCGGACGCCACCGGCAAGATGACGCCGGTGGCACGCCATGCGCTGCTCATCAGCGAAGAGCCGCCGACCACGGAGCCACGACGCATACTCACCACCCTGGCTGGTACGGCCGACGTCTCATTGCGTCCGGGACGTTATGCCGTGGAGTCCGATCAGCCGGTCGCGTTCGACGGCAAGACCTACGAATGGTCGCAGCGCGTCGACATCGTCGCCGGCCGCAACGCCACGCTCGAACTGACAGTCGACAACGCGTCCATCGATACCGGAACAATCCCGGCGACACCGGGCACACCTTCATACGCGGACGCGTCGTTTCTCACCTCTCAGTGGCAGGACACCGTCGTCGGGCTGTGGACCCCGACACAGTACGCATCGGGATTTGTCGTCGATGCGCGGGGCCTGATTGTCACCAATCAGCGCATTGTCGGCACGGCGACGTCCGCCGAGGCGCAGATCACTCCTGACATCGAGGTCAAGGCGGCGGTTGTCGCCTCGGATCCCACCCGCGACGTCGCCATCCTCTGGGTGAATCCATCGGTAGTCTCCTCGCTGCGGCCGATGGCGCTCGGATGCGGTCAGACGAGGCCGGCGCTGGACAACGGGCAAGAGCTGTACGCCCTCGGCGCGTTGGTGACGGGACAAAAGCATCTGACGTTCGGGGCAGTCACCGGCGTCGGACCGCGGCTGCTGCTGTCGGACCTGATCGTCTCGCGTGGAAGTGCCGGCGGACCGGTCTTCACCGCGGGTGGCCTGGTTGGATTCACGACGCTCGATGATCGGGGGCCGGATAATCGTTCGGACGCGCGCGTGGTCAGGATCGACCAGGCCTGTGAGGTGCTCGCATCCGCGGACAAGAAGATCGCCGGGGCGGTGCCTCCGGACGCGACGCACCTGCCGCTCGACCCTCAGCGTCCGATTGCGCCCAGCGCGCTCAGCGCGGCGGTGAAGAATCGCGCGGGCAGCCTGAGCCCATACCCGATGAGCACGACCGGGTTCGACATCGCATTCATCACGCCGATTCACGTATACGGCGCGAACGATCAGGTGCGACGCGCGGTGATGGACTTCGGCAACTGGTCGGAGTACTTCGCGGACTCTCCGCGCGTGCTGGTCGTGCGTGTCACGCCGAAGATGGTGGAACGTCTGTGGTCGAAGGTGGCGCGCGGCGCCGCCATGACGCAAGGCATGTCGTTGCCACCGATGAAGCGGGCCAGGTCCGGATTCTCGCGCCTGCGCGCCTTCTG
>QHWQ01000409.1 GCA_003222635.1 Acidobacteriota bacterium
CGCGAGGTGATTGACTGGGCGCAGCGGAAAGAGGAGTTTCGCGCGCTGGTCGAGCAGTATCGCGGCAAGTACTCGCACGACTGCATCGTACCGTTCAGCGGCGGCAAGGACAGCACCTTCACCCTCTATCACTTGATGACGGAGTACAAGGTGAAGCCGCTGGTGGTGCAGTTCGACCACGGCTTCATGCGGCCGCGGACGCTCGAGAACAACGTGCGCACGCTCAAGAAGCTCGGCGTGGACGTCCTCAGCTTCCGACCTGACTGGAACGTCGTGCAGCGGCTGATGCTCGAAAGTCTCAAGCGCAAGGGCGACTTCTGCTGGCACTGCCATACGGGGATCTTTGCCTACCCGATGCAGATCGCGGTGAAGTTCAACATCCCGTTTCTCGTGTGGGGCGAACCGAGCGCCGAGTACACCAGCTACTACGGCTACGATGAGAAGGAGGAAGTCGACGAACGGCGTTTCAACCGCTTTGTGAACCTGGGGATCACAGCCGACGACATGCAGGGCATGATTCCGGGTCTCACCGCGCGCGACCTCGAGCCGTTTCGCTATCCCCCGCTCAAGGAGCTGCGGCGCGTCGGCGTCCGGTCAGTGTGCCTCGGGAGCTACATCCCGTGGGATACGAAGAAGCAGTCCGAGCTGATCGCACGCGAGCTCGGGTGGGAAGGCAATGAAGTCGAGGGGGTGCCGCCTGAATACTCGTTCGAGAAGATCGAGTGCTTCATGCAGGGCGTGCGCGACTACCTCAAATACCTCAAGCGCGGGTACGGTCGCACGGCGCACCTGACCAGCCTCGACATCCGTCACGGCCGCATGACACGCGAGCAGGCCGACGCGCTCGTACGCCAGTTCGACGGCAAGCGTCCGGCCAGCCTCGAGCTGTTTCTCGAGGCCGTCGGCATCGACGAAGAGACGTTCATGGAGATCGCGATGAGCCATGTCGTCTCCCCATGGAAGCCCGAGCTCGCGGACATCGAGTACGGCAAGCCGCTCCACGATCACGGGCAGTTCAACCGGACGATTCCGCTCATCGAGATTTGACGTGGGCACGATCGCGGTCGTCGATTACGGCGCCGGCAACCTCCATTCGGTGCGGCACGCGCTGGAGCTCGTCGGCGGCGACGTCGTCGTCACGACGCATCCGGAGGATTTGCGCGAGGCGGAGCGCATCGTGCTCCCAGGCGTCGGGGCCTTCGGCGAGTGCGCCGCGGGGCTTCGCGCCTCGGGATTTGTCGAATCGCTCGACGAGGAGGTGCGCCATCGCGGCAAGCCGCTGCTCGGCATCTGTGTCGGCCTGCAGCTGCTCGCGCGCGAGGGACACGAGCACGGCGTGCATGCCGGCCTTGGGTGGGTGCCGGGCATCGTCAGGAAGCTCGAGGCGGAGGCGGCGGGACTGAAAATCCCGCACGTCGGGTGGAACGACATCACGGCGACCTCGGCGAGCCGCATCTTCGAAGGGTTCCGCCGCGACACGACGTTTTATTTCACGCACAGCTTTCATCTCGCGCTCGACGATCCCTCGTTCGAGGCGGCGTACTGCGAGTATGGCGGCCGGTTCACGGCGGCCGTGCTCAAAGACAACGTGGTGGCGACGCAGTTTCATCCGGAAAAGAGCCAGGAGAACGGCCTCAAGCTGCTCGAGAACTTCCTCCAGTGGAAGCCGTGAGCGGGTGCTGAAGACGCGCATCATTCCCAAGCTGCTGCTCAAGAACGGGCGCAACGTCAAGGGACGGCAATTTGTGGAGCTTCGAGATACCGGGCACCCGGTCACGAACGCGCGGATCTATGATGCGCAGGGTGCGGACGAGCTCATGTTCCTCGACATCGATGCCAGCGTCGAGGAACGCCACATTCTGTACACCGTTATTTCGCGTACCGCGGCCGAGGTCTTCATGCCGTTCTGCGTCGGCGGCGGCGTCAAGTCGGTCGACGACATCCGGCGGCTGCTGCTGGCCGGTGCCGACAAGATCGCGATCAACACCGCGGCCGTCGAGGCGCCTGCGCTCGTCGAGGCAGGCGCGCGCATCTTCGGCGCGCAGTGCATCGTGCTCTCGGTGGATTTCCGGCGGCACGGTCCCGCGTGGAAGGTGTACACGCACGGCGGCCGGTCCGCGACCGGGCTGGACGTTGTCGAGCACGTGCGGCGCGCGGTCGACAGCGGGGCCGGCGAGGTGCTCTTGACGTCGATCGATCGCGACGGGACCTCGCAGGGCTACGACGTGGAGATCACGCGAACGGTTGCCGATGCGGTGCGCGTCCCCGTGATCGCATCCGGCGGCGCCGGAACGCTGCAGCGCCTTCATGCGCGTGGCGGGCATCAACGTGCGCGCCTGATGGATACTGCCCACGCGACCTGCCTGATCGAGACCCCGCGACTGTACCTGCGCGATGTCCGGCTGTCGGATGTCACGGACCGGTACGCCGGCTGGATGAACGACGCCGAGGTGACTCGCTACATGGAGACGCGGTTTGCGGCGCATACGATCGATAGCCTCTGGGCGTACGTCGAGATGATGCGTCACAAGCCGGACACGTATTTTCTCGCGATCGTCGTGCGCGAGGGGGACCGTCACATCGGCAACATCAAGCTCGGGCCGGTCGATCAGGTGCACCGCCTGGCCGACGTCGCGCTGATGATTGGCGACCGACACTCGTGGGGCCACGGCTACGCGACCGAAGCGATCATGGTGGTGACCGGATACGCATTCGAGCAGCTCGGCGTCCGGAAGCTGACCGCCGGGTGCTACGCAGACAATGTCGGTTCGCGCCGGGCGTTCGAAAAG
>QHWQ01000263.1 GCA_003222635.1 Acidobacteriota bacterium
TACTTCTTCTTCTGGCGCTCCCGGCATTCGGCCAGATTTCGACCGCGCAGCTCAGTGGCAAGGTGACCGACACCAGCAATGCGGTCCTGCCCGGGGCAACGGTCACCGTCACTCAAGCCGACACCGGGGCGGTGCGCAGCGTCGTCACCGACGCCGACGGATCGTATCTGGTCTCGAATCTTTCACCGGGACCGTACCGTCTCGAGGTGGCGCTGCAGGGGTTCCGCACCTACGTGCAGACCGGCATCGTCCTGCAGGTCGCGGCGACGCCGACGATCAACGTCTCGCTCGCATTAGGAAACGTGCAGGAGACGGTGACGGTTCAGGCGGAGGCGCCGATGGTCGACGTGAAGAGCGCCGGCGTCAGCGAGGTCGTCGAGAGCCGGCGCATCGTGGAGCTTCCGCTGCAGGGACGTGACGTCGCCGCTCTGGTCATGGCCGTCGGAGCGGCCGTGAACACGGGAAGCCCGAACAGCCGCAGCTTCGCGGGCGCAAACAACGTTGCGGTCGCAGGTGGATTGCCGTTCGGCGTCGCCTACCTGCTCGACGGCGCGATGCACAACGACTCCCAGAACAACGCCAACCTGCCGTTTCCGTTCCCCGATGCGATCCAGGAGTTCCGTGTGGCGACGACGGGGCTGACCGCGCAGAACGGCATGCACTCAGGTGCGTCGGTCAACGCCATCACGAAGTCCGGGACGAACCGCTTCTCAGGCAACCTCTTCGAATTCAATCGCGACCATCGGTTCAACGCGATCGACCCGTTTGCGAGAGTCGTCAACGGCAAGCAGGTTGATGATGGGTTGACGCGCAACCAGTGGGGCGGCACGGCCGGCGGCCCGATCGTGCACGACAAGCTGTTCTTCTTCGGCGCGTATCAGGGGACGAACCAGCATCAGATCCCCGCGAGCAACATCGCGTTCGTGCCGACCGACGCGATGCTGCGCGGCGACTTCAGGGACTTCGCGTCCGCCGAGTGCAACGGCGGCACGCCGGTCACACTTCGCGCGCCGTATGTCAACAACCAGGTGAGTCCGGCGCTCTTCAGCCCCGCGGCCCTCAAGCTCGTGTCGTATCTGCCGAAGGCGGACGATCAGAAATGCGGACAGGTGACCTACGGCCAGCCCGCGGATCGCACCATGGGCCAGGGGATTGGACGCGTCGACTACCAGTTCAGCCAGACGCATTCGTTCTTCGGCCGCTACATGGCGACCTTCGATAAATCGCCGGCGCCGTACGCCCAGACGGGCAACATCCTGACGCTGGCGGGCGCGGGCAGCATCGACAACCTGGCGCAGTCGGCAACAGGCGGCATGACAACGGTGCTCGGCGCGAACTTCGTCAACTCGGTGCGCGTCGCGTTCAACCGCACGTCGATCCACCGCAGTCAGCCGCCGTTCTTCGACCCCGTCGATCTCGGCGTGAAGAACTTCTACAGCTATCGCGACAACGAGACCGTCATCGCCGTCACCGGCGGTTTCAACATCTCGGCCGCGACCTCGACGACCGGCGTCTTCTGGACCGATTCGTATCAGGGGTCGGACGACTTGACGCTCATCAAAGGACGCCACCAGTTCGGCTTCGGCGGGAGCTACGCGTACTGGAAGTCGTCTCAGACGTCGCACGCGCGCTCCGGCGGCAGCTGGATGTTCAACGGCACCATCACCGGTCGTGGGCTCTCGGATCTGATGGTCGGCGCCGTGGGCAGCCTCGAGCACGGCGTGCCCAACCTGCTCATCATGGACATGAACTACGTCGGCCTCTACGGCCAGGATGCGTGGCGCCTGGGCGATCGCGTGACGTTCAACTACGGCGCGCGCTGGGAGCCGTACCTCGGACAGCAGATGCTCTACGGCGGCGCGAACATCTTCAATCACGACAACTTCATCAACAACGTGAAGAGCAAGGTGTTCGTCAACGCGCCGGCGGGGCTTCTCTATCCGGGCGATGCAGGGTTCCCGGACGGCAAGAGCGCCTACAACGTGAAGTGGCTCAACGTCTCGCCGCGTCTCGGGCTGGCGTGGGACGTCAGCGGCGACGGCCGCCTCGCGTTCCGTACATCGTACGGCCTCACCTACGACTTCCCGAGCGGCGACTACATGAACATCAACGCGTCGGCGCCGCCGTGGGGCAACCGCTCGCTCATCACGACGACGACGTTCGACGATCCGTACGCGGTCGTCGGCGGCAACCCGCATCCGATCGCGACCAACGCGAACACGGTCTACCCGGCGTTCGGCGCCTTCGGCGTGATGGATCCGAATATCAATCCGCCGCGCGTGCAGTCGTACAACGTCACGCTCGAGAAGCAGCTCGGCACGAACTGGTCCGCGACCGTGAACTACCTGGGACGCTATTCGGATCACCTGTGGGCGGAGGAAGCGCTCAACCCCGGCGTGTTCATGGGCCTCGGGCCGTGCACGATCAACGGCGTCAACTACACGTCCTGCAGCACGCTCGCGAACCTGAACCAGCGCCGGAAGTTCTCGCTCGAGAATCCCGCGCAGGCGGGCGGGCTTGGTTTCGTCGACGAGCACAACGACGTGGGCTGGCAGCGGTACAACGGCATGCGGCTGACCGCCACGCGCCGCTCGGCCTCGGGCCTCAATCTCAGTGGCAACTACACCTACTCGATGTGTGTGGGGACCGCCACGCCGCAAGCCTTCCCGCAGATCGCGAGCGGTTATACCAATCCTGACAACCCGGACATGGACAAGGGGCGTTGCGATCAGGACCGCACGCATCTCGCGAACATCACGGCCGGCTGGGAGACGCCCGAGTTCACCCGCAGCGTGCTGCGCGTGCTCGGATCGCACTGGCGGCTGACGGGCATTTACAGCTACCGGTCGGGCCAGTGGCTGAACATCACGACGGGTGCCGACAATGCGCTGAATGGTCAGCTGCAGCAGCGGCCGAACCAGGTGTCGGACGATGTTTACGGACCGAGGACGCTGAACAACTTCCTGAATCGCGCCGCGTTTGCCGCGCCCGCGCCGGGGACGTTCGGCAACCTCGAGTACCGCGCCGTCGAAGGGCCCGCGTACTGGGCCGTCGACACGGCGTTTTCGCGTCTGATTCCGATGGGCGGCGCGCGCAACCTCGAGCTGCGCATCGAGTCGTTCAACCTGACGAATCACTTCAACTGGGGGAACCCGGCAATCAACCTCGCGCAGTCGCAGTTCGGCCGCATCACGACCAACGGCGGCGCGCAGCGCATCATGCAGTTCGGCGTGAAGTACGCGTTCTGACGCGGATCGAGTTAGTAGTTGGTGGTTGGTCGTTAAGACGAACCATCAACCACTCCTACCAACTACTAACTACCAACTACCAACCTAGTTCGTCGACTTGCTCCCCGGCACAAATTGCGTCATGAAAATCAGCGAGTCGAGGAACTGCTTGTTGGTCACGTAGTCGCCGTGAATCGGCGCGTGATACTGCACGTCCAGCTTCCGCAGCGCGATGTTGGCGGCCAGGTTCTGCAGCCACGGCGCGTGGCCGAGCGGCTCTCCTTCGATGACATTCCGCGCGTCGTTCGGCATGTAGATGTCGGGCTGCGTCACGATTTTCCCGTTCGGGAAGTAGAGCATCAGCATCGAATCGGCGTGCGAGTTGTCGCGGATGTGGAACATGTTGATGGTCATCATCGCGTCGCGCAGCACGCCGGTATCGTCCACCGCCGTAATCTTCGGCAGCTTGACGTTTCCCTTCTTCGCCAGATCGTCGGGGTTGATGGTGTGCGGCCGCGTCAGCACGTCATTGAGGTAGGCGACGTTGCTGCGATGGGTGATGATTTCGGTCACGCCTTCCGCAACCGCTAGCCGCACGCCGCTCGTGTGGTCGGCGTGATGATGCGTGACGAGCAAGGTCGTCACGGGCTTCCCCGGCCGGAGCTCTCTGGCCTTCGCGAGCACGGCGCGCACGCGCTCGTCGTTGGGCGCCTCGATGAGCAGCATGTGATCGGAGAACTCCGCCAGCAGGCTCTTGTGCGTCGTCCCCTCGACGTACCAGAGTCCCTTCGCGATCTCGCGAGCCGTGGTCATCGGCGCAGGCGGCGGCGGTGGCTGCGTGGCTGACCGGACTGCCGCGGGAGCCGCCAGGCTGCCGACATCGCCCTCGATGCTCTGGTTCAGCAGCCGCACGTCGGCGCTCAGCCACCGATCGGTCCTCGTCGTGATTCGCGCCGGCAGCTGGACGCCATTGACCGCGGCGTACTCGCCGAAGCGCGTCTCCATCACCGTATCGCCCATCGTCGGACTGTCCACGACCTGGATGATCCGCGACGGCAGCTTCGTTGCGGCGTCGATCGCCAGCGTCAGCTTGACGCCGCCGGAGGTGATATCAACGAGGCGCTCGCCACCCTGCGATCGCCCGTTGGCCAGTATCGCGGACGGCTGAAGCGCCGCGCGCACGAGCGTCAGCGGGTGCCGCAGGTATTCGGCGCGCCGCGCCGCGGCCTGTCCGCCGAAGACGCGCTGGGCGTTGCCATTGCCCGCGATGTTGAACGCGATGTCGCCGTCAATCGCCTGAATGACGCGATCGGCACCGATGCCCTGGTAGTACGGATACTGCGACGCGCGCACGACCTCGAAGCGCGCACGGCCGTTCGCGAGGTCGTACGTGCGCTTGTAGTCGCGGATCTGCCATACGTCGGACTGGAGTCCGAGCTCGTCGTAGCGCAGCGACTGCCCGACGTTGAGATCGTGCCCGCCGCCCTGCACGACGAGCGTCTTCACGGCAAGGACGCGATCGCGGCCTCCGAGCGCCGCGGCGGCATCGGCAACGATCTGCTGCTCGGTGGTTTGCGCGTGCAGGCCCGATGCGAGCAGTACGGCGGAGAGCAGGAACCCGAACGATCTGTATCTCATACGTTCCCTCATGGCATCAGCGCCGGAAATCCGGCCACATGTCCCTGACATCCGCGAGCCGCTTCAGCGTCAGCGTGTTGCGTACCTGCTGACCATTCAGCTGCGTCGGCGGGAAGATCAGCTTCAACTGCGTCCCGTTGATTTCGAAGTTGCGCACGAACGATCCGCCGACCGCGGCCGGATTGGCCGCGGCCAGCTGGTAGTGGAACATCGTCCGGCTCTTTGGCTGGACGATGTAGGTGCCGTAGTAAGAGACGGAGCCCTGCCAGGCGCCGCGCGCCTCGTCTGGCGTCGGCGCCGGACCGGCGAACGGTTTGCGGCCCGGCGGCGGCAGATACAGCACCGCCATGTGACCGGTCGGCGTGTAGACAATGACGCTCGCGTCGCGCGAGGCCGGCTGCAGGTTCACACCCGCCGTGCTGTAGAGGCCGGCGGCCGTCCACTGCCAGAAGCCGACGACAGGCTCCTGATACTCGGGAAGCGCCTCGAGCTCGGGGATGCGCTGCCACGTTGCGCGCGTCGCCGCGTTGGTGAGGATCAACTGACTGGCCGTGCGCTCGAACGATCGCGTGAAACGCTGATCCGTTTGGCCCGGGTCGAGATCGCCGGCGATGTGATACGAGACCGTCGATCCCTCCACCGCGGCCGTGCCCCAGAACGCCTGGTACGTCATGAACTGCTCGGCGGCGTCGAGCGTGGCGGGACGCGCCGCCTGCGACACGATTTCGACGACGTATCCGTTCGCGGCCTGAATCAGCATGCCGACGGGATTGGCGACGCGGGCGCCGCGCTCGAGCGCGGAGAGCTGCCACGTGCCGACCAGCGGCTGCAGGCCAGCGGTGGCTGCACGCTGGGCGCCAGCGGGCGCCGGGAAGCGGACGGCGAGAAGGCTGCAGATGGCGATGACCATCGCCCTGGTAGCGTCCGCCTTCAGGCGGACCGGGGTCGCGCGCATCGCGGGGCCTCCTTTCGACGGGCGAATAATACTCCTTGACACTTGTACTATTGCACTAGTACAAGTGTGCAAGTGGCGATCGTCACCCTCGACCAGCAGGATTCGACGCCGATTTACGCGCAGCTGGAGCGCGGCGTGCGGGCGGCGATTGCCACCGGCCGGCTGCGTCCCGGCGACCAGCTTCCGACCGTCCGCCAGCTGGCGGTCGATCTCCAGGTCAACGCCAACACCGTCGCGCGCGTCTACGCCGAGCTCGAGCGCTCGGGCGTCATCGAGACCAAGCGCGGCGTCGGTTCGTTCATCACAGCCTCGCCCGCGCAGGCGCACCCGCCGCGCGAGCACGAGCGCCGCGTCCGCACCTTCGTCACTCGTGTGCTCGCGGATGCCGCCGCCCACGGCCTGACGGTCGACGAGGTGATCGCCGGGCTCCGTGCACATCGAAAAGGAGGAACGTAGATGGACCCGATCGCTCTGTCTCGCTCGCTGTACTCGTCGTCGGCTTCGCCGGGATCGAACGTCAACGTCGTGGCCATCGGCCTGCTCGTCGCGTGCGTGGCG
The DNA here is from genome assembly GCA_003222635.1 of Acidobacteriota bacterium. Classification (GTDB taxonomy): domain Bacteria; phylum Acidobacteriota; class Vicinamibacteria; order Vicinamibacterales; family UBA2999; genus Gp6-AA40. The sequence goes on from QHWQ01000263.1 coordinate 6,379, forward strand.
TCGGGCGCGGCGGCGTCCGCGTCGTCCGATAGCCCGATCCCGCTCATCGTGATGACGATCGTCGGTCTGACCGTGATGCAGGCGCCGCGCGTCGCGCGCCAGTGGGAGCGTACGATGGTCCTCCGTCTCGGCCGATTCGTCGGCCTGCGCGGTCCCGGCCTGTTCTGGGTCGTGCCGTTCATCGACAGCGTCTCCCTGCGCGTCGATCAGCGCACGATCACCACGAGCTTCGCCGCCGAGCAGACGCTGACCTCCGACACGGTGCCGGTCAACGTGGATGCGGTCCTCTTCTGGATGGTGCACGACGTCGAGAAGGCCGCGCTCGAGGTGCAGGACTACGCGCAGGCGGTGAGCTGGGCGGCACAGACCGCGCTGCGGGACATCATCGGCCGCACCACGCTCACGGATCTGCTGCGCGGGCGCGAGCGCATCGAGACCGAGCTGCAGCAGTTGATCGACGTGCGCTCGAATCCGTGGGGCGTCACCGTGGCCTCGGTGGAGATGCGCGACGTCGTCATCCCCGGCGCGCTGCAGGACGCGATGTCGCGCCAAGCGCAGGCGGCGCGCGAGAAGCAGGCGCGCATCATCCTCGGCGAGGCCGAGCGCGAGATCTACGAGGGACTGAAGGAGAAGGGCGCGATGATGATCGTGCCCAGCAGCGCGGTGGAGTCCATGGGCATGGGCGGACTGCTCGGGACCGCGGCGCTGCGCCAGCAGACGCTGTCGGGCGAGGCGGCCGGTCCGGGAAATGGGAAGGTGTGAGATGAGGCGATCGCTCGCGCACATGCCGCTGGCTCTCGTGCTGCTCGCCCGGCGCAACGGCCGCTGCGCAGAGCGCGGCACCCGTCGTGGCGATGCCGGTTGAGCCAATCGCCGCGATTGTCGATGCTTTTCGAACGCACGAGATTGTCGCGATCTCGGATCCGGACGGAAACGTGCAGCTGCAGGCATTCCTGCTCTCGCTCGTCCGCGATGCGCGCTTCCCCGCCGCCGTCAACGACATCGTTAGCGAACTATTGAGTGCGCGCTACCAGGACGCCATCGATCGATTCATCGCGACCGCCGCGCGCTCGTCGTCTACGCCCAGGGCCACCTGCAGCGGCGGCAGATCGCCAGCAACTACGACATGTCCACATGGCAGGCGCAGACCGTCGTGAGCCTGCTCGAGCGCGACGCCGGCGCTCGCGTCTTCAACATCTGGACGCTGCTCGATAGAAACGCGGAATTGCCCGAGGGGGTCGCGTCATGGCGTGTGCCGAGCCTCGCAATCATGAAGGGCACGACGCTCGGCGCGAGGGATTTCGGCATGTACTTCCGCGGCCTCGGCTATGGCACTCGCTTCGCGGTGCGGAATGACCAACTCGTTGCTTTGTCGCGCGAGCAGTGGACAACGATGCGCATGGAGGACCAGTTCAACGCGCTGCTGTATCTCGGTCCACCGTCATCGATGACCGAGGCGCCGCTGGCGTCCGGGCTATGCCAGGACGCACAGTTCGTGAAACCCATCTGCAACGGCTCGCCCTGTTCGCACCCGCCCTTCGAAATCGAAAATTTCGAGAAGGCGTGCGGAGTCTATGGTGTCCGGGCTGGGCGCCGCGGTAGCGGCGCTCGCCGTGGGATCACGAACCGCAACGGCGCAAACGGCGGCAGGGCAGTTCCAGCCGGCTCGCCACGCGCAGGACGCGTGGCTCGACGCCGTCCCCGGCAAACATCGGACATTCATCGACGCGGCGACGCCGAGGGGCGCGGGCGAGGCGGTCCTCTACGCCAACAATCTGTACGAGTCGAACAAGTCGGGCTATTCGCTTCCGGAAAAGGACATCGTCGTCGTCGCCTGCTACCGGCATTTCGCCACGCCGTTCGCATTTACCGACGCGATGTGGGCGAAGTACGGCAAGGCGTTCAGCATGGTGATCGAGTTCACCGATCCGAAGACGAAGCAGGCGCCCTCGACCAACGTGCTGAACGCAGCAGGCTACGGCATGCAGCTCTCGAATTTCGGCTACACGATCGACTCGGTCACACGGCGCGGCACGCGGTTCGCGGTCTGCGACCTGGCGACGCACTTCTTTGCCGGGCAGCTCGCGATGATGACGAAAGGCAACGCCGACGCGATCTACAAGGAGCTGATCGGCAACCGGATCCCGAACAGCTACATGGTGGCCGCCGGCGTGCTCGCGGTGAATCGCGCGCAGGAGTACGGCTACACGCTGCTCAACACGCTCTGATCGCCCTTCGATCTTTCACGTCGCGTAAGAGTCGCGCGTCGACGACATGACGGATCGGCTGATCGCAACCTCTGGCGGTAGGCCGCTATCTCGTCATCTGCATGAACCGCAACCACCTACTCGACGACCACATGTTCGGTTTCGTCAACGTCGTCGACAGCGGCCACGACGAGTAGCGACCTCGCTTGACACTGCGCAGCGCATCGATCATTCTCCTGAGCCTCTCCCGACCCTCCCGACCTCGCGCTGCGCAGCCATCATTTCTTCAAAAAGGGGGGGACATGAGAGGCAAGTTGTGGATGCTCCTGGTCGGCGCGCTGCTCGCGGTCAGCTATGCGGCGGCCACCGCCCAGGAAGAAGATGCGCGGACGCTGCTGCAGACATCGCTCCGAGCGATGGGCGGCGAGAACCTGAAGTCCATCACCTACTCGGGCACCCAGGGCTACGTCGCGACACCGGGACAGAACTACTCGCCGAGCAGCGACTGGCCCGCCAACCAGATCGTCAGCTACACGCGGACGATCGACTACGACGCGCGCTCGTCGAAGCTTGACTACACGCTGCGCCAGGGAACCGGTCAGGGCGGCCCTGCCGGCGGCGGCAACCGCCCGGCCATCACCAATCCGTTTGCCGGCGAGCAGCGCACACAGCAGTTCGTCAGCGGCAACTTCGCCTGGAACATGAACGGCAACATGGTCGTGCCCGCGCCCGCGGACGCGGAGCAGCGGCAGCTCGAGGTGTGGCTGACGCCGCACGGCTGCCTCAAGGCGGCGCTGATGCCGAACGCGAACCCGATCGTGATCACACGCAACGAGTAGGGGAAGGGGGACGCATCAGGGCGGTCTCGTTCATGGCGCTCGGCAAGTACCGGATTCAGTGCGGGATCAACGACCGCAACCTCGTCGAGCGGATTCAGACCTATTTCCCCAACCCCGTGGTGGGAGATCTCTATTACGAGCTCGTGCTCACCAACTACAGGGACTTCGGCAACGGGCTGATGTTCCCGACCAACTTCCATCAGCATCACGATCTCGACGACGACCTCGAGGGCGAAGGCGTCAACGTCAGCGGCGGCCACAATTCGTTTGGCCTCACCGTCGCCAACGTGCAGGTCAATCCGGCCAACGCCGCGCCGGCGGTTCCCGAGGCGGCACGCACGCGAGCATGGCCGTCGAGTTCAAGGACTTCGCCGCCGTGATCGAGGCGCCGCTCAACGAGGATCGATCGCTCGCGGTGATCGCCGAGGTGAAGAAGCTGATCCCGAACAAGCCGATTCGCTGGCTCGTGAGCACGCATCACCACTGGGATCATCTCGGCGGCGTGCGCGCGTACGTCGCGCAGGAAGGCGTCACCATCATCCTGCAGGAGCAAAACCACGCGTACTACGCGGAGGTGCTGTCGGTGAAGCCGTGGCTGCTCAAGCCGGATCGGCTCGCGCTCGCGCCGCCCGAGGAGGTGGCCGAGGGCTATACCTTCGAGAAGGTCGGCCAGCAGTACGCGCTGACCGACGGAACGAAGGTCATGCAGGTCTACAACGTGCAGGGCCTCGCGCACGCGCAGGGCATGCTGATGGTCTACATGCCGATGGAGCGGATTGTCGTCGAAGCGGATCTGTTCACGCCGCCCACGCAGGGGGCCACGCTGCCGACGATGGTGGCGCCGGCGGCGCGGACGTTCTACAACAACGTGCAGCGGCTGAAGCTCGATCCGCAGACGATCGCGCCCATCCACGGCGGACGTACGTATCCGTGGGCGGACTTCGCGCGCTACGTCACCAGCGCGAGCACGAACTGATCGTGCAGAGACCGAACATGGCGCGTGCTAGGATGCGCCGCCATGTTCGGCTCCGAGATCCTCGACGTCGCCATCGGCGTCATGTTCGTCTTCCTGCTGGTCAGCCTCATTGCCAGCGCCGTGCGGGAAGGCATCGAAGCGTGGATGAAGTCGCGGGCCACGCACCTGGAGCAGGGAATCCGCGAGCTGCTCCACGATCCGCGCGCCACCGGGCTTGCCAGATCGCTCTACGAGCACCCGATGGTATCCGTGCTCTATCACGGCACGTACGAGCCGATCGACACGATCACGTGGTGGACGACCGCGCTGACGCGCAACAAGAAGCTGCCCTCCTACATCCCGAGCCGCAATTTCGCGCTGGCGCTGATGGACATGGTCGTGCGGGGCCCTGTCGTCGACGCCGGATCCAGCCACGCCGACTCCGGAGTGATTTCCACCGAGCAGCTTCGCAGCAACATCGGGCGGCTCGGCAACCCCGCCGTGCAGCGCGTGCTGCTGACCGCCCTCGACAGCGCGCAGGGCGACCTGGAGACGGTTCAGAAAAACATCGAGGCGTGGTACGACGCCGCGATGGAGCGCGTGTCGGGCTGGTACAAGCGATCCACGCAGGCGCTGCTGTTCGCCATCGGTCTGGCCGCCGCCGCCGCGTTGAATGTGAATGCGATCACGGTGGCCGATTATCTATACCGCGAAAAGCCGGCACGCGAGGCGCTCGTCGCGCGCGCGCAGGCGGCCGTCGCCGATCCCAATTACACGCAACGCATAGGCGACGTTCGAACAGAACTGGAGGCGTTGAAGCTGCCCATCGGGTGGACGGGCGGAGTGCCGCCGCCGCGTACTACCACTGAATGGCTCATGTGGATCGTCGGGTTGTTCATCACCGGGTTTGCGACCACGCTCGGTGCACCCTTCTGGTTTGATCTGCTCAACAGGGTGATGGTCATCCGCTCGACCGTCAAGCCGCAGGAGAAGAGTCCGCCGGAAGCATCAGAAGATCGGCGGGCGAAGAAGGAGGCGGAGACAACGGCCACGGCAGGAGCCGCCGCGCCGGGCCAGGTGCCTGCGGCGCGAGGCGCGCAAACTCCGCTGCCACCACCGCAAGCGGCGGCGCAACCTGCATTGCCGCAGGCGCCGCCGGATCCCGAGGACATCGACGCCTGCGATGTGGAGTTCGTCGACTTCACTTCGGACGAAGATCTGCCGGCGGCACAAGGAGGGGCCGCGTAGCCGTGCCCTTCTCACTCACCTGGCTTCCGAAAGTGCTGCAAGACGCCGGACTGAAGGTCGCGCTCGTCGATGGATGGGAGACCCGGGGCAGCGGCGACATTGGATCCGTGAAAGGCGTGATCTGCCATCACACCGCGGGACCACGGGGCAGCGGCAACATGCCAAGCCTGAGGACGATCATCAACGGCCGTCCGGATCTGCCGGGACCGCTCGCGCAGCTCGGACTGGGACGCGACGGCACCTTCTACGTGATCGCCGCTGGCCGCTGCAATCACGCGGGCAAGGGCGAGTGGAACGGAGAGAAGGCCGGCAACACGCATTTCATCGGCATCGAGGCGGAAAACACCGGCGGCCATGACGATTTCCCCTGGCCCGCCGTTCAGCTCGACGCGTATCAGCGCGGCGTCGCAGCGATCTTCAAACATCTGAACCTGACACACGCGTGCTGCGCCGCTCATCGCGAGTACGCGCTACCCGCCGGGAGAAAGTCAGACCCGACGCTCGATATGGTGGCGTTCCGCTCCGCGGTGCAGCAGTTCCTGAACGACGGGGTGCCTCCGAAGCCGCCAATTCCCCTGGTTGAACCCGCGCCCGCCCAAGGCAAGCCGGCGCGGAAGACGCTGCGTCGCGGCGACGAGGGCGACGTGGTGAAGGAGCTGCAGAAGCTGCTTCGCCTCGAGGACGACGGCAAGTTTGGCCCCGGGACGGAAGCCGCCGTGCGCCAGTTCCAGCGCGATCACAACATGGTGCCCGATGGCATCGTCGGACCCAAGACGTGGACGACACTCGACGAGGTTCAGACGCGCTAGAATCCTGTCCACCTCAGGAGGTGCTGTATGCGGACCCTGCGTCTGGCGGTTGCGGTCGCGGTCGTGACAGTGGCGTATCTGTCGAGCGATGTGGCGTCGGCCCATCACAGCCGCGCCGGCTACGACACGGCCAAAGACAAGCTCACGACTCTCAACGGCGTCGTCGCGGAAGTGATCTGGAGAAATCCGCACGTCTATGTGACGTGGGATTCCAAGGACGACAAGGGAGCGGTCGTACGGTGGACGGGCGAGCTCTCGTCGCCGCCAACGATGCTCAGCGAAGGTCTCAGCAAGAACACGTTCAAGCCGGGCGACCCGCTGATGATCACGTTCATGCCGACGCGGGCCGGCTCGCCGCAGGGTCTCGTCATCAAAGTCGTGCGGACCGACGGGAAAGTCGTGCTCGATCTGTCGGAGCGGCGCGGCCTCCTGGAGCAGTAGCCATGCGCATCCGAGCTGTCGTCCTCGTCGCCACCTTCGCCGCGATCATGTCGCCGGCGATAGCCGCGTACGCGCAGGCCGTTGCGTCCGTCCCGCCTCCTGAAGGGTGGAAGCAATGCCCGCGCTGCCAGAACGAAGCGGACCGGAAGAAGGCGAACGCCGACTACAAGGTCGAGGGACACCGCTTCAACGCGAAGGATCTCTCCGGCGTCTGGGGCAATCAGGGATTCGGCGCCACGTTCCGCGGCGCGGCGCCGCCGTTCACCGCGTGGGGCAAGCAACGCTTCGACGCGACGATCGGCGAGAAGAACGCCGCGGGCGAACCGCTGCACTCGAAGGACACCTCGGGCGAAGGAACGGCCTCGCCGATCAACTGCGATCCGCACGGCTGGCCGCGCCTGTACACATACAACTACGGCTTCGAGTTCGTGATGCTGCCAGACCGCGTGCTGCAGTTCTTCGAGCTGACGCATGCGTGGCGGACGATCTGGACCGACGGACGGAAGCTGCCGGCCAACCCACCCGAACCGCGGTGGATGGGATGGAGCGTCGGCCGCTGGGAGGGCGATACGTTCGTTGTCGAATCAACGGGCTTCGACGATCGATCGTGGCTGACGGACGCGAGGCCCGACGGCGGATTCCCGCACAGTGAGGAGATGCGCGTCGTCGAGCGGTGGCGGCGGGTGAACTACGGCACGCTCCGGTGGCGACCGGCCAGAAGTAGCGGGTCTACCGCGTCGGTTGCGGCGCTGTGCCCGACGAGTTCGCTACGCCAAGCGTGGTGCCGTCGGCGAGCACCGCCGAGAGGATGCGTCCCATCGGCCGGCCATTCTTCACCGGTTCGACGGTGATCGTGACCTGATCGCCGAAGTTGAACGAGTCCTTCCGGTAGCCGGCCGGATAGACGACGTTCGGCGCCTGTCCTTCGGCGATCCATCGCACGACTTTGCCATCCTCGCCCACCACGTCGAGGCTGAGGAGGCAATGCGGATTCGAATAGATCCAGCCCGCGACGGTGCCTTTCAGCACGACTTTCTTGCCGACGTCGAACGCCGCGGCGCCGTGATGCGCGGCGAGCGACGCCGATAGCGAGAGAGCGACCGCAATAACCGAAACGACGAAACGCGCAGTGCTCATGGTGCCCCCTTGCTGCTTGCGCCGCTGCCGAACAGTTTGTTGTAGTTCTCCTGCTCGACCGGCGAACAGTAATACTCCTGAATGTCGGTGCGCGGGTCGTGCAGGCGCATCGGCATCCGCATCGTTTCAACCGGACGAGTGTAGATCTTCGGGTCGTCGATCGTCTCCGACCACACCAGCGTGTCGGCGTCCGTGCGACGGAAGGTCTCGGTGACATGCACCTTCTCGCTGATCGGGCGGCCCGTCGAGTCGAGCCAGACGCGGTCGTCCGGCATCGCGCCCACCGTCTCGGCCTGGAATGTGTAGTCGTCCAGCCATCGGCCCACCGAGTAGCCGAAGAATCGCGGTTCGCGAATCTCGCCGCCGACGTCGACGCCGGCGTCCACCACCTTCGGCAGCTGCCGGCCGTCGGTCCAGATCACGCGCCAGCGATTGTCGTACTCGTACGCGATCAGGACCTTGTAATCGTCCTGAAAAATCTGCGTCAGCCGGACGTTGTAGTGGTTGGAGCGCGGCACGCCGAGCGGCTCGCAGCGGTTGCGCGGATCGTTGTCTTCGGTCGGAAGCACCGCATCGAAGCCTTCGAGCGCGTGATGCGACTTGTACAGTTCAAGGCCGTACGGCGTGTACGGCAGCGCGTTCTCGGGCTTGCCGTTGTTCGGTTTCAACGGGATGCCCTGCGCCTGCGTACCGCCCCCCGCGCCGTCGGCCGGCGCCCACATGCCCGTCAGGTTGCGGCGCGGCGCCGGTTTGCGGTTGGCGGCCGTGACGGGCGGTTTGTTCCAGTCGGGGGTGCGCCAGCCACCGGGCGACGGGGCTTGCGCGGGCGGGGCCTGCGCCAGCGACAAGGCCGTCAACGCGAGAATTCCAACGGGGATCAGCCCGACGCCTCGATCCATAAACCGTCCTCCGCTTTTGGGCGGGGTTATATTACCCTTCCCTCACCTTCAGGAGGCTGCTGTATGAAAATCCTCCGCGTCGCGCGCCTGTGTCTGCTCGGTCCGGCGTTGCTTCTGTTGCTGCCCGGGGTTGGGCTCGGCCAAGAGTGGATCGAATATGTCAGCCGCGAGGACATGTTCACCATCAACCTCCCCGCGCAGCCGAAGGTCGACGAGATCCAGTGGAAGACGGAATACAACCTCACGATTCCGGGGCACATCCACCACTACGACACCGCCGACAGCCACTACTCGGTGACCGCGGTCGACTACTCGAATGTCCAGCAGATCCACGCCGATCGCGTCAGGGGCTGCACGCTGTATCCAGATCAGTGCGGCAACCCGTACGTCGCGGAGCTGCGCGGCGCGATGGAATACGCCGCGTGGCAGTTCCTGAAGCGCGACGGGAAGGTCACCTACTACGCGTACGGCAACACCGATCGCATCGAAGGACGGCGGCTGCAACTCACGAACACGGACGGCTCGCGCACGTTCGCGCAGATCCTCATGCACGCCAATCACCTCTACATCTTCGAGGCAACGGTGCCGAAGAATGCGCCGCCGCCCGCGCTATTCCAGCAGTCGGTCGGCTTCGTCGACAAGGATGGAGGGCGCATCCGGTACAACAGCATCTATTCGAACGCGTACCCGCCGCCGACGCGGGTGCAATACGGGCCGCCCGCACGTTAGGAGGCGGCCGTATGAGAACGCTCCGCGTCGCGCGCCTGTGCAGCCTCGTCCCGGCGCTGCTGTTGTGCCTGCCTGTCATCGGATATGGCCAGGAATGGATCGAATATGTCAGCCGCGAGGACATGTTCACGATCAACTTCCCCGCGCAGCCGAAGGTCGAGGCGATCCAGTGGAAGACGGAATTCGGCCTCACGATTCCGGGCCACGTGCACCGCTACGACACTGGCGACAGCCATTACCTCGTGACGGTGGTCGACTATTCCAACGTCGAAAAGCTCCACGCGGATCGCGTCCGGGGCTGCACGCTCTATCCGGATCAGTGCAACAACCCGTACGTCGCTGAACTGCGCGGCGCGATGGAATACGCGGTCTGGCAGTTCCTGAAGCGCGACGGCAAGGTCACCTATTACGCGTACGGGAACGCGGAGTTGATCGAAGGGCGCCGGCTGCAGATGACGAATGCGGACGGCTCGCGCACGTTCGCGGAGATCCATATGCTCGAGAACCGTCTCTATATTTTCGAGGCGACGGTCCCGAAAGGCGCGCCCCCGCCAGCGCTGTTCCAGCAGTCGGTCGGCTTCGTCGACAGCAACGGCGTGCGCGTCCGCTATCGCAGCATCTACTCGAACGCCTATCCGCCGCCGGCGCGCGTGCAGTACTAGCGCTTTTCCACGAGCCACGGCCGCTCGTAGTTCATCCGAAAGAGCTCGATCGCGGTCTCCGCGTCGGCACTGCTGCGGATCCAGACGCTGACCCAACCGGATTGAGGGAGGATGTGATGCGGCTCGGCGCGGCCTGCGGCGACGAGCTCGCGGCGGATCGCGACGGGAAACGGCAGGTCGGCAAGTCGATCGCCATGGACGTGTCCGAGCTCGCGGCGGCCGACGCGGAATTCGACGCCGCCGAATCGATGCGGCGCAACCGTGACGCCTTCCCACGAGCCGACTGCCTGCTGAATGCGCGCGCCGAAGGAACGAGCCATCTCAACCTGTATGTTATAGTTTTCGTTTGTGCGCTCTCGTAGTGGTCGAAGAGAGCGCGTCAATCCATTTCGCGTGTGCGCCCTTAGCTCAGCTGGATAGAGCGTCTGGCTACGAACCAGGAGGTCGCAGGTTCGAGTCCTGCAGGGCGCGCCAACTTCCAGAAAAATCAATCATTTACGAGAGCCACTCGCAGGGATTGCTTTGTGCCGGTATTTTCTTGCCATGAACCAGAAGGTCGCGGAACGAATCATTCGTTTCGCGCGCAATCCTCGACCTTTCGCTCTCGACACGGAACGTCCCAACGGCGAGATTGCCCTTTTCTTGCCCTTTGCACATCGTCGAGCGCGCGACTTCGTTGCTCAGTTATCCGGGCGACAGGTGCGTCGTAGCGCGTCGTCATTTGGTATTGTCTCCCGCAGTTTTCGCGACAGCGCCTTCTTCATCGGTGTCCTCTGCTGGCAACGGGAAAGCTGCCGCAG